>NZ_QRMJ01000001.1:0-471936 GCF_003473245.1 Collinsella sp. AM09-41 | reverse complement strand
TTGGCTGTGTGTCTGCCGCGTATAGGCAAAAGGGCGCCCCGCCGGACCATGTGGCCGGCGGGGCGCCCTTATCTGTTGTGTGGCTCGCGAACTAGCGAGCCTGCTTCACCTTGGCCGCTGCCTCGACAAACGACTTCCACAGGTTAAAGTCGGTCTCGAGCGTCTTCCACGTATACTCAGGGTGCCATTGCACGCCCAGGCAGAACGGCTGGCCTTCGACTTCGATGCACTCGGGAACGCCGTCAGTTGCCTTGGCGACCAGGCGTGTGCTCTTGCCCAGGCGGTCGACACAGCAATGGTGTGCCGAGTTGGTCTGGATCAGCCTGTGCCCGCCAACCGCGCGCTCCAGCAGCGAGCCCGGCATGACCTCGACAGGGTGCACGGGGTCGTTGAGCACGTGGGTGTGGCGCCACTGCGTGCGGCCCTCGCGCGCGCCCAGGCTCGGCACGTCCATGCACAGGGTGCCGCCGGTGGCGACATTGAGCAGCTGCGTGCCTCGGCAGGTGGTAAAGAGCGGCTTCTTGGCGCGAAGCACCTCGTTAACCAGCTTAAACTCAAAACGGTCGCGAATCTCGCAGCACAGCGTGGGGTCGTACGGACGCTCGTCGCCCCAGCGTTTGGGGTTGACGTCCGGGCCGCCAGGAATGGCAATGCCGTCGGCGATTTCCACGTAATGACGGATAACATCGATGTCTTCGGTAATAGACATATGCAGCGGCAGGCCACCGGCGGCAAGGATGGCATCGACAAAGACGCTTGCGATTTCCTCGTTGGGGGAGAGCATCTCGCTTAAAAACGGCTTTGCCTCTTCCCAACGCGGCGCGACGAGGATGAGAGGACGGTCGGCGGGGGCAACGTCGACGTGCGGGGTATAGGACGATGAGGTGCGGGTTCCGATCATGGGTGTGGCTTTCGAATTCGGGTGAACATGGCGCAGAGGCGGCGCGGGACAAACGCTGTTGACGAATTTGCCCGCGTGGCAATGGGGTTAGTGGCCCTTAATGGAGTTGAGGAAGTCCTGGGCGCGCTTGGTCTGGGGGTGGTCGAAGAACCCGTCGGGCGTGCCGGTTTCCACGATCTGGCCATCGGCCATAAACACGACACGGTCGGCCACGCGGCGGGCAAAGTTCATCTCGTGCGTAATGACGATCATCGTCATGCCCTGCTGCGCCAAGCGCACCATGACCTCGAGCACCTCGTTGATCATTTCGGGATCGAGGGCACTTGTGGGCTCATCGAAGAGCATGGCCTTGGGCTGCATGGCGAGCGAACGGGCGATGGCCACGCGCTGCTGCTGGCCGCCCGAAAGCTGTGCGGGAACCTTGTCGGCCTGCTCGGCCACGCCTACGCGGCTCAGCAGGTCCATGGCGCGCTCGCGGGCCTCGTCCTTGGAGACGCCCAGCACATCGACCGGTCCCAGCATGACGTTCTGCAGCACCGTCATATGCGCGAACAGGTTGAACTGCTGAAACACCATGCCCAACTCGGCGCGCATGCGGGCAAGATCCTTGCCTTCCTGCGGCAGGGGCTCGCCCTCGATGAGGATCTCGCCCGAGTCGATGGTTTCCAGGCGGTTGATGGTGCGGCACATGGTCGACTTGCCCGAGCCCGAGGGGCCGATCACGACGACGACCTCGCCGCGGTCGACCGAGAGATTGATGTCGTTGAGGACGTGCAGATTGCCGTAGTGCTTATCGACGTGTCTGAGCTCGATCAGCGGCTGATTGCCGGTGGAAGAGGTGCTCTGTGCCATGGTGCTCGGCTCCTTATGACTCGAAATAGTAAAGCGTTAGCGAATGATGGTCGCGCCGGTCTTGTGCGAGACGTAGACGGCGGCCTTGTTGATCGCGACGTTGATGAGGATGTAGATGACCGCGATAACCAGGTAGACCGACACGAGCGCGTCGTAGTTGGTAATGAGCACGCGGGCGTTTTGCATAAGGTCGGGGTAGCTCACTACATAGGCGACAGTGGTGTCTTTGACTACGACCACGAGCTGCGAAATCAACGACGGAATGATAAAACGAATCGCCTGCGGCAGCGCGATTTTAAAGGTGATTTTGGCCTTGGAGAGACCGAGCGCCTGGGCTGCCTCGACCTGACCGCGCGGCACGGCGTTGACGCCGGCGCGGAAGATCTCGGCAAGTACGCCGGCTGCAGCGAGCGCGACGGGAAGCGTGAGCATCCAAAACGACGGCAGTGAAATCTTGTACTGAGGCAGCACCAAAAAGAAGAAGTAGATGAACAGCAGGCTCGGCACGCCACGGAAGAAATCGGTGAGCACGCGGCAGACCAGCTGCAGCGGCTTGATGTCGCTGGTGCGGCCGAGCATAAGGGCTAAGCCCAGCACCAGCGCGATGGCGCCGGCGGTGAGTGCGACTTTAACGGTGCCCTCAAAGCCGGCAAGCAGGAACTTCCAGGTGGTGAGGTGCGTAAAGAAATACCAATAGTGGACTGAAAGCTGACCGGTCACATAAAAGCGCTGCAGCACGAGGACGACAAGCGCGGCGACGGCGACAAGCGAGATGGCGGTGCCGATGCGAATCTTGGCGCGCATCTTGGGGCCGGGAGCCTCGTAGAGCGCATCGCGCATGGTAAGTGCAGGGGAGGAATGTTTGCTCATCGGAGGATCCTCACCTTCTTATCGATATAGTTGCCAATGTGGCTCACCACAAAGGCCGTGCCCAGGTAGCCGAGCGCCGAGATAAAGAACGCGGCGACGCCGCCGAGCGAGCGCGTGTTGATGTAGCTCACCACGCCGGTGAGCTCCTGCGGTTTAAGCGGCACCTGACTGCCGAGCGCGGTGGTGAGCATGACGGCGATAAAGAGGTTGGTCATGGGCAGCACGCTCGAACGCAGCGCCTGCGGGATCACGATCTTGGCGAGGATACGGTTGAAGCTCATGCCCAGCGAGCGGGCGGCTTCCACCTGGCCGACACCGACGGTGTTGATGCCGCTCATAAAGTTCTCGGAGCCAAAGGCAGAACCCAAGAGCACTGTGGCGACGATGACGCAGGTGCGGTAGGGCAGGACGACCTTGAGCGGCGGCAGCGCGTAGACGACGATAATGAGCAGCGCGATGCCGGGGATGTTACGGAAGACCTGGACATACAGGTCGCCAAAGACGCGCAGCGGCTTGAGCGGCGACACGCGCATCACGGTGACGGCGACGGCCAGCACCATGGCGATGGCAAACGACTCAAGCGTCATGCCCCAGGTTGCGAGCAGCGCGTCAATGTAGTTCTGGCCATAGAGCGACCAGAGCTCGGAGAGACTCATGCGGACCTCCCGCCGATAAGGAAAGGGGCTCCCGTGTGTACGGAAGCCCCGACAACTCAGTGAAGAAACAGTTTAGCGCAATAAAGCGCACCGTGCGTTTCCGTATGGTTTCGCAGCGGCTGATGCCATGCTTGCGAGCTTAGGCGCCGACCTCGGGCAGCTCGGGAACGTTGGTGTCGCCCGTGCGGTCGCCGATGCAGATCTGCCACAGCTCGGTCCAAGTGCCGTCGTCCTCGATCTTCTTAAGGAAGTCGTTGACAAAGGCGACACCGTCGGAATCGAGCGGCAGGCCGATGCCGTAGGGCTCCTTGCTGCCGAAGGGCTTGCCGGCAATCTTGTACTTGCCGGGCTCGCGGACCAGGGCGCTCTGCTGCATGTTGTTGTCGATGACGTAGGCGTCAACGCGACCCTGCTGGAGTGCCTGGCGGGCCTCCTCGTCGGTCTTGAACTCCTGCTGGCTGGCCTTGGGAGCGAGCTCCTCCAGGATGGCGGGGCCGTTGGAGCCGGACTGGACGGCGACGTTCTTGTCGGCCAGGTCGTCGACGCTCTTGATGTCGTCGTTATCGGCGAGTACCAGGATGGCCTGCTGCGTGTAGTAATAGGGACCGGCAAAGGAGACGAGCTTCTTGCGCTCGTCAGTGATGGTGTAGGTGGCAAAGACGGCGTCGACCTGGCCGTTCTGCAGGACGGACTCACGCGTGTCAGAGGTCACCTGGGTGATCTCGACCTTGTTCTCGCCCAGAATGTAGTTGGACAGGAGCTGTGCGATACCGGCGTCGAAGCCGCGGGTCTGACCGTCCTTCTCGTTGAGGAGGGAGAAGAGCGTGGAGGTCTGGACGCCACCGATCGTAAAGACGCCGGCATCCTTGACGGCCGTAGCCCAGGTGCTGGCGGCGATGGCGCCGTCATCGGCCTTGGGGCCGTCGTTGACGAGCTTGTCGAATGCCTTAGCGTCGAGTGTGGTGGAAGCCTCGGTATCATTGGAGCTCTTGGAAGAGCCGGCGGCGGAACCCTTGTCGGCCTCGGCGCTGGTGTCGGAGCAGCCGGCAAGACCAAGGCCGGCGACGGTTGCGAAGGTGGCGGCAACGAAGCCGCGGCGGTCGAGAACGACCTGCTGGGAGAGGTTCTTGCTCATGGTAGAACACCTTTCTCAATAAAATCCCTAGCGGTTGAGTAGAGTTATACCCTATCGCGCTCAAATGGGTCAACACGAAATAACTCAGAAACATACTTACCTTATGGGTTATTGTACCTACCAAAAAGGGACAGGCACCTTTGTGGTGGTTCTTGCAGATGTGGTGGCCTGTCTCGCTGCTTTGTCTCAATCTGTAACATCTGCAGCCGTTTTTGCCGAGTAACTGTTACAGATCGAGATTTTCTCTTCAGGGGAATTCGAATGTCTCAATCTGTAACATCTGGACGGCCAAAAGGTCCCTATCTGTTACAGATTGAGACAAAGGTCTGGGACTAAGATGTCTTATCTCAATCTGTAACAGGTAGACGGAAATTCGGGCCCTAGATGTTACAGATTGAGATAATCGTGTCGTGAAAACAAAAACCTCCGCAGGGGTGCTTCCCTTGCGGAGGTTTTCTTACTCGTTGAGTAGCCTTACGGCTTCGGCGGCCATGTTCTCGACCGTCATGCCGTTCTGAGCGAGCAACTCGTTGGGGTCGTAGCGGTCGGGGAAGCCCTTGGCGATGCCAAAGGTGCGCGTGCGCAGCGGCGTGCAGGCCAGATAACATGCCACGCGCTCGCCCCAGCCACCGTCCAAGATGCCGTCCTCGAGGGTGACGACAACGCGATGCTCGGCGACAAGGCTGTCGAGGAACTCACGGTCAAGCTCGGTTGCAAAGCGCGGGTTGACGAGCGTGGCCTCGATACCGTACTCGGCAGCCAAGCGGTTTGCCACGCGCTCGCCCAGCTCAAAGAAATCGCCGAGCGCGAGCACTGCTACGTCGCGACCCTGGCGCACCACGTTGTAGCGAACGGCGCTGTAGTCGGTGTCTTCGGCGGGCGCCAGGTCGGGGCGGCTTACCAAGCCGATGCCCGGTACGCGGATTGCCACGGGATGCTCGCGGTGGTCGAGCGACCAGCTCAGCATGGATAGGTATTCCTCCATGCAGGAAGGCGCCAGGTAACGCATATTGGGGAGAGCGCCCAGCATAGAAATATCAAAGAACGAAAGATGCGTCTCGGATGTGGTGCCAAAGATCGATGCGCCAAACACCAGGATGGTTGCGGGGACATCGTTGAGGCACAGGTCGTGCCACAGCTCGTCGTAGGCGCGCTGCAAAAACGTGCCGTACACACCAAAGACTGGCTTGGCACCCGAGCGCGCAAGCGCGGTGGCAAAGGTCACGGCGTGCTCCTCGGCAATGCCCACATCGACGAACTGTTTGCCGGCGGCGGCGCGAAGCTCGGGTGTAAAGCCCATGATGTAGGGCGTGGCGGCCGTGATGCCCACGACTTGCGGATCGCGCTCGATGGCGGCGCTGAGCGCCTCGCCCGTAATGTCGGCGTAGGTGCGCGGCGCAGGCTCGCTCGGATGGCCCGGGCAGAGCTTGCGCCCAGTCGCCATGTCAAACGGACCCACGTGATGCCAGCGCTCGGGGTCACTCTGGGCTGGCTCAAAGCCCTTGCCCTTGGCGGTGGAGACGTGCAGCACAATGGGATGATCGATATCGCGCAGCTCCTGCAGCGTGTCGACCAGGGCCAACACATCGTTGCCGGCGTCCAGATAGCGGTAGTCGAGCCCCATCGCGCGGAAAACGTTGCGCTCACAGGTGCCGTTGCTGGCGCGCAGCTCGGCCAGATTGCGATACAAGCCACCGTGGTTCTCGGCAATGGACTGGTCGTTATCGTTGACGATGATGATCAGGTTGCTATCGAGTTCGGCGGCATTGTTAAAGCCTTCAAACGCCAGGCCGCCCGAAAGCGAGCCGTCGCCAATGATGGTGATGACGTTGTACGTATCGCCCGCCAGGTCACGAGCGTGCGCCAGGCCGCAGCCCAGGCTCACCGACGTGGAGGTATGGCCCATGGCGAACAGGTCGTGCTCGGACTCGTCGGGATTGGCAAAGCCAGAAGCCTCACCATAACGCTCCGGATCGATATAAGTGTACGCGCGCCCGGTCAGCGCCTTGTGGGCGTAGGTCTGGTGCGAAACGTCAAAGACAATCTTGTCGATGGGGGAGTTAAATACGCGATGAAGCGCAACCGTAAGCTCAACGACGCCCAAGTTGGGGGCAACGTGCCCGCCGACGGCGGCGGAGCTTTCGAGGATGGCGTGGCGAATCTCGCCGCAGAGCTGCGGGAGCTCGGCGCGATTAAGAGCCTTGACGTCCTCGGGCGTTGTCGTTTGCGTAAGCAGCATCGTTGTGGGTTACTCCATGCGAATCGAGCGCCGGCGCTCCCTCGGCCGGCACAATTGCACAAGACAGTCTCGCACATTTTGGCGTTTGATATGTGACGGCGGCGCGGTAATTCGCCAACTGGCGGGGCAAAACGTTTTGTCCGATGCCATACTGATGTGTTCCATGATGTTTTTATCGATTGTGCACAGGCCGTGGCTTGTCGCCGTGGGCCGCTGGAAGGAGGCAGCATGTCCGATACCGTTCGTGCCGAGAAAATCGCGCGCGAAGTAGACCATGCTGCCCGTCAACTGGCACAGGCGGGCCGCTTGGGCCTGACGCGCGAGTTTATCCAGCATGGTGACGTGACAGTGTATGCGCATGTGACCTCGGTCGCGCGGGCAAGCCTGTCCTTTGCCGAGCGCCTGGGCCGTGCTGGCATTTCGGTCGACCGCGCCTCGCTGCTGCGCGGAGCCCTGTTACACGATTACTTTCTCTACGATTGGCACGATCCCGATCCGAGCCATCGACTGCATGGCTTTCGCCACCCGTTTTTTGCCCTGGCGCGTGCGGAGGAAGATTTTGAGCTGACGTCGCGCGAACGGAACATTATCGTGCGGCATATGTTTCCGCTGGTACCGGTCCCACCGACGTGTCGCGAGGCATGGATTGTGTGCCTGGCCGATAAATGGTGTGCTCTGCGCGAGACGGTCGCCGGCCGTCTGCCGCGCAAAGGCGGCGCGAACGATTTGAACGAGGGCTCGAGTGACGGCTCGAGCAAAGATTCGAGCGAAAAGAGGAGAGGGTAGACGGTGGGGACCGCGATTGATATGGCGTTTGGCGGCGCGACGCTTGCCACCTGCCCACTCTCGGCACTGGTGCTCTCGTTTGCCTTTTACGGGTTTTGCGGCTGGGCATGGGAGTCGACAGTATGCGCCATGCTCAATCACGGGCGATTTGCCAACAGCGGCTTTTTGCTGGGGCCGTGTTGTCCTATCTATGGTGTGGGCGGCATTGCGTGCTGGTTGCTGCTGCGTGGAATCCCAGACGCCTCGAGCCAGTTTGTCGCTGCAGCGCTCGTATGCAGCGTGATTGAGTACAGCGTAGGCGTGCTGTTGGAAAAAACAACGGGCGCTCGCTTTTGGGATTACTCGCACCTGCCGTTTAACTTGCACGGACGCATCTGTCTGTACTGGGCCTGCGCGTTTGGCTTGGGTGCGTTGTGCATTTGCCGCGTAGTGGAACCGGCATTGCTGGGGCTGCTTGGCCATCTGCCGGTGCTGATTGTGCGGCTGTCCGCCTTTATCGTCGCGGTCGCGATGATGGTCGACACGGTGTGCTCGTTGGCGAGCTGGCGGCGTCTGTCTGATCAGCTGGAGCGCGTCCGGGCCGACTTAGCCGACCGCATCAATGAGTCGCTTGCCGATGCCTCGGACTCAATGCTCGAACGTATTCCCGATTCTACGATTGACTCGGTGGCACAGACGCACATCCGTAGCCGTGCCGTTAACGCGTGGCTGGCCGAGCTGGGTGACGCCGCGCTCGATGCCCTGCGCGAGAAGGCTTCGATGCCGACATTTATCTCGGATGGTGCTCGCGGCCTGGCGCTTGCCGCCCGCCGCGTGGCCGATGCCGCGCCGAGCATGCCGCGTCCGTCGCTCAGTCGCCGCCTTGCCGGCAAGCGCATGAGCCGTCCGGTGCCGAGCGTGTCGCTCAGCCGTCGCGACCTGCGCTTCTTCAATGCCTTCCCGCGCTTGCGTATCAACCGCTATGAGGGCGTCATCCGAGCTACCAATCTCCGTGACCGAGCCCGCGAACTGTTCCGGCGCTAGGGGCTGGTGCCACGGAGGCACCTTGCAAGTGCTCGTTTCCCGTTCGTTTCGCGTCCGTTGCCGCGCCGTTTCCAAGATTGCGGCACCGTTTCCATTCGACAACGCAGCGTTTAACAACGCCGTATCTGGTCTACACCAGTTGCCCCTCGGCCGCATTATGGGCGCCGACAACGTTCATGCGACCAAGGGAGAGCGAATGTACGATACGGGATCGACAACGTTTATGCTCATCTGCACCATGCTCGTGTTTTTAATGACACCGGGTCTGGCGTTTTTCTATGGTGGCCTGTCCAGGCGCAAAAATGTCATCAACACCATGCTTATGTGCTTTGGAGCCATTGGTCTGGTCGGTGTGCTGTGGATTGTCGCCGGCTGGTCGCTGGCCTACGGCGGCGATGGCTCGAGCCCGTTTATTGGAGGCCTTGACCAGCTACTGTGCCTGCCGGTGCTCAACCAAGTACTGCAGGCGGCTGAGGGCAATGCTGCGGACGGTGCCGTCTACCCTCAGATCATCAACATCGCCTTCCAGATGGCGTTTGCCATGATCACGGCCGCTATCGTCACGGGCAGCCTGGCCGGCCGCGTTAAGTTTGGCGCCATGACGGCCTTCCTGGGCATTTGGCTGCTCGTGGTCTATGCGCCGCTTGCCCACATGGTCTGGGGCGGCGAGGGCTCCTTTATCGGCGACATCATCGGCGCGCTCGACTTTGCCGGCGGTGACGTGGTGCACATTTCGTCCGGTCTGACGGGCCTGATTCTCTGCTTAATGCTCGGCCGTCGTCGCGGTTTTGGCATGGTGAGCTACCGTCCGCATAACGTGCCGTTTGTGGCGCTGGGCGCCGGGCTGCTTTGGTTTGGCTGGTTTGGCTTTAACGGCGGCAGCGAGTTTAAGGCCGACGCCGTGGCGGCGCTTGCCATCCTCAACACCGTGACGGCCAGCGCGGCGGGCATGGTCTCGTGGCTCGCCGTTGAGCGCGTGCACACCGGTCGTCCCACGCTGGTGGGTGCCAGCACCGGTTTGGTTGCGGGCCTTGTGGTGGTCACGCCGGGCGCGGGCTTTGTCGAACCGTGGGCAGCGCTGGTCATGGGCCTGGTCGTATCGCCCGTCTGCTACCTGGCCATCAGCCATCTCAAGACCAAGTTCGGCTACGACGATGCGCTCGACGCGTTTGGCTGCCATGGTATCGGCGGCATCTTGGGCGGCGTGCTCACGGGCCTGTTCTGCGTGCCGGAGCTTTCGTGGACCGGTAAGGGCGGCCTGTTCTACACGGGTGACATGTCGCTGCTCATCTCGCAAATCCTGGGCATTGTGGTGACGGTCGCTATTGTGCTGGTGCTCGACTTGGTGATTGCCGCGGTGGTCAAGGCGCTGTTCCGCGGCAGCCTGCGCGTGGACGAGGCCGATGAGGCACTGGGCTTGGATGCGAGTCAGCACGGCGAGAGCGCATACCCCTCATTCTCCGGACTCGATTAGCAGCTTCCCCAAGCACCGCACCTTGCCGTTCAATCGTCGCTCACGTACTTAAGTACGCTTCGCTCCTCTTTCACGGCAATCTGCGGCACTTGGGAAACCTGCTAAGACCAGTCAGTTGAACTTTTTTGATCTCTGAGGTTGGTTTACGGCACCTGGGAAACCCGCGTCTCATGTAAAGGGATACGTTGATTATTGAGAGGAATTCACTATGAAGAAAATTACGGCGATCGTTCGTGCTGAGAAGCTTGAGGTTCTCAAAGACGCGCTGTTTGCTGCCGATGTTCGCGGTATGACTATCAACCAGGTGCAGGGCTGCGGCTCACAGCATGGCTGGAAGGAATACGTGCGCGGCAACGAGTTGCTTGTCAACACGATCCCTAAGGTGCAGTTCACCCTTATCTGCGCCGATGAGCACGTCGACGGCATTGTCGACATCATCTGCAATGCCGCCCGCACCGGTGCCGTTGGAGACGGCAAGATCTGGGTTGAGCCGGTCGAGGAGGTTATCCGCATCCGTACCGGCGAACACGGCCCTGCCGCGGTGTAGGATCGACCGCCTGCCATCCGCAACGTTAAAATGCTGCAATGAGGCACAAGACTTGCGTTGCGGATGGGCGGATTATGGGTCGCAATAAATATCCCGAGGAGACGGTCGCGAAGATTCTCGACGCGGCACTGGAGCTATTCTGCGCACAGGGTTATGAGGGGACGAGTATTCAAGATATCGTTGACCGTCTCGACGGCATGACTAAGGGCGCTGTCTATCATCACTTCAAGAGCAAAGAAGAGATTTTCAACGCCGCGTTTGATCGGGCGATGACTCCGATTGTTGAGCACCGCCGCTCAATGCTTGGCGTCGGTAATATGACCGGCGCCCAAAAGCTAAAAAGGCTTTACGCTCCCGAGTCCGTTGTTCCGCAAATTGAGCTATGGGCACGCATGCATCCTGCAGCAGATCCGGTAAAAAGCTCGCGCCTACTGGCGATGCAGTACCAGGGCTCATTTGACGAGTCGGCCGATGGCTGTCTCTTGCCAGTGATCGAGGAGGGCATCGCCGACGGCTCCATTGCGTGCGAATGCCCGCGCGAAGCGGCGGAGGCCGTATCGTTGTTGGCGAATCTTTGGCTGCTGCCATTGTTCCGTCCGCTCGAGCCCAAGGAGCGAATGCTCGCTCGCGCACAATGTTTGGCGCAGATGGCTGCCGCGGTGGGGCTCGATTTGGGTAATGAAGTGCTTCAGACAACGGCGCAGATTTGGGACGTATGGGACCGCGCCGGGTGGTAATATAGATACCAACGGTATGTAATTGATTTGTGAGGGTAGCCACGGCTGCCCTTTTCAAGTCATTAAATACATACTAGTGGTATGTATAGGGGGTGGGCTTATGGCTGGGCTGAGAGACGTCGGCGTCTCGTTGAAATCAAAAACAGTGCGGTCAATCAGGCTCGCGGAACTTCTGGTTGCGCAGCTGTGCACGTATTCGATGCTGTCGGCGCTGTGCTTTGCGTATCCACTTTACTTGTTCGATTGCAGTGGATCGTCAACGTTATATGGCGCCGTCGTGGCGACGGCGTTCATACCCGGCGTACTCGCAACTCCGGCTGGTGGGATCTTAGCGGATCGGGGAAGACACCGCGAGGTCTTCGTGTCCCTCGGCATTGCTCTGATGACTGCATCACTGCTGTCTATCCCCATGAAGCGCTCGTTGCCTCTTGCGGTCGTCGTAGTAGCGATACTTTGTGTTCAATATGGTGTTCAATCGCTGCTAAAGCCAATGCTCCAAATTGAGACGGTGCGTATGGCGGGTGAAGAGAAGGTTGAGCGGGCCACTGCATTGGTTTCGCAGATGACCATGGTGAGCAATATCTTGGGTCCTGTGGTCGGGACGGCAGTCTATGGGTGCTTTGGCATCGATGCTCTTTGCACAACCGCGTCGGTGGCGTTTGCGATTTCAGCTCTCTTGTTTGGGGTCGCACTCAAGCAAAACGCCTCATCTGAAACGATGAGAGACGGCGCGACTCGCACGACATGCCGAAACGATTTTCGGGAGTCGATTCGGTATCTGTTGCAAAATGCATCATTGGTCGCTGTGATTTTGCTTGCGGCAGTTTTGAACCTTGCGTTGGTTGGGCTAACGATTGGCGCTCCCATTATTGTTACAAAGCATCTCGGCATGCAATCGTCCTGCGTTGGGATAGTTGAGGTTGCTCTGGGCCTGGGTGGTCTTACCGGCAGTGGCTTGGTCGGCATTTGGCCGCATCGTTTTTCTTTCAATGGCATATGTCGATATGTTGCGATGATCTGTTTTGGAGTCGCGCCGATTATTGTTACGCTGCTGTTCGGCGTAGATGTATGCGTGTTCACCGTGTTTGCGGTTGGTTCGGCATGGGTCATGGTGTGGGCGAGCATTACGTCGGTTGAAATCATCGCGTTTGTTCAGCGGGTAGCGCCGACTGAGCTCTGCGGAAAAGTGCTTTCGGTCGTTTACATGGTGCTTTCCTGTGCAGCGCCTATTGGCCAATTGGTTTACGGGCTCGCATACGATCGATGGACTCCGGCGATTGTATTCGCAGGCATGTTGGCGGTGCTGACATTGACGACGGTGCTGTTTTATCGGCTGAAAAGTCGCTTGTGGCGATTGTCTTAAGGCGCTGGGGCACCGTGAATGAGCGGAAGCATTGTCCCGCCGCGCCGGGATGTCATTGTTCGGGCCTGCCTCTCCTTCGTCTACAATATCGTGCAGACGAAGGAGAGGCATGCCCATGATCAAGATGTTTGCGAGTGACTTAGACGGAACGCTGCTGAACGCTCTGCACGAGGCAGATGGGACCATCCGCCGTGCCATTCGCGAGCTAACCGAGGCTGGCTTGCATGTGGTTCCCGCGACCGGACGCTCGACGCTGCCGATCGGCGAGCATGGCTTTACGGGCCTGGCGCTTGACGCCTGCTGCTCCAATGGGTCCATCGTGCGCGACAGCCATGGCGAGGTGCTCAAGACCTGGACCATCGACCCGCAGATTACCGAGGAGCTGCTCAAGGAGTTCCCGGATATCTGTTTTGACTGTTCCACGCCCGATGGTATGTTCTCGAGCGGTTCGTTCGAGATGCACCAGGCGGGTTTTAAGAAGGACGGCCCTATCAAGCGCATCGTGATGCGTGGCATGCGTGCACGTGGCGGGTACCACGAGGAGCAGTATTTCGACCAGTCGATCGGTGACATCCTGCGCCACGATGTGTGCAAGATCAACTGCCGCGTGACCTCGCCCGAGCTGGAGCGCGACCTTAAGGCATATTTGGCCGAGCGATCGGACCGCGTGGTCAACGCGCCGTTCGATCCGGTGATGTTCGAGATCACGGACGTGGCGTGCAACAAGGGCGAGAGTGTGGCCTGGCTGGCGGGCTACTACGGCATTGCCGAGGATGAGGTCGCGGTCTACGGCGACGGCGGCAACGACATCGCCATGCTCAAGCGTTTCCGCCACAGCTATGCGACCAAAAACGCTAGCGATGCAGCTAAGGCTGCTGCGAGCGCAACTATCGGCAGCTGCATGGTCCACGCCGTCCCCAAACACATGCTCGCCACCATGCATAAGCAGAGCTCCCGCACCATCATTGAATAATGTGACAAAGGGACTGTCCCTTTGTCACAGTGGGGACTAGCTTCTTTAAACACGAACATATATTCGCATATTTAACTGCGCTTTGATAGAATTGTTGCTGTTGGCGGCAGTTCCATGTGCCGGGCAGCGCCCTCCATCTGATGGGAAGTGATGCCCATGACCGATTTGATTGATTTCGTGAGGCTCCTGACCGTTTTGGCCTCGCTCCTCACGACGCTTATCGGACTTTCCGAGGCACTCAAGCAGCGTTCGAAACAACGTAAAAGGGGTCGCCGCCGCTAAGGCGTTGACCCCTTAATCCACGCAACGGCGCTGCCCAGCTTTGCAGAACTTGGGCTGCCGTCGACACCATTCTACCCACGAATGACATTTTGGACAATCGGCAATGCCACTCCAAAAAATGGATGCAACCTAGGAGGACGCCGAATGTGGCAAAGGGACAGTCCCTTTGCCACAACCCAAATATTGCCTTTACGTGTTGATGCACACGGTGTGCAATAATACTCGCACTGTGCAATAGCGCACAGGCTGAGTAACAAGGAGGACGCTTGTCCCAGCTCGAGAAATGCGACCGCCGGTCCCTTCGCTCGCAGCGTGCCCTTCGCCAGGCACTTGCCAGCGAGCTTGCCGAAAGCGGCGACCTTTCGCGCATTAATGTCGCGTCGCTCACCGAGCGCGCTGGCCTTACGCGCCGCACGTTCTATTCGCATTACCGCGATATCCCCGACTTTATCAATCAAATCGAGGACGGCTTGCTGGCCGAGATCCGTGAGCGCATTGAGCTCATCACCGCAGCTCAGCTGCCCGATCTCTACCACAACATCGATGAGCTCGAGCCGGCGCCCGGTTCGGTTGATCTGCTGCGTTATCTTGCGGCCAACCGCGACTTAATCGGTGCGCTGCTGGGTCCGGGCGGCGACCAGGCCTTTATTAAAAGGATTATCGACACCGCGCGTGAGGCTGTGGTGCCGCGTGCGCAGACGGGCATTTTGGGCCTAGCGCTGGGTACGTTCTTTGACTACTACGTCACCTACGTTGTGAGTGCCGAGGTCGGCATGATTCAGCGCTGGTTTGAGCGTGGGCTCACCGAATCGCCCGAGGCCATGGCACGCATTATGACGGTTATCGCCTTTGTGCGTCCCGGCGACTTGTATGGCCAACCCATCGATATCAACGTGCCGGAATACGGCATGAAGCTATTGAACTTGCAGCTCGAAGACGCGGTCGACACCGCCGTGTCCGTTGAGTCCCATAACTAAGAGGAGAGACAGATGAGCAAACTCGTCGAGGGCATTAAGGACCGTATGGTCGCTGCCGCGCGTGAGGCCGCGCCCGCCGTGGCGGATGCCGCGCAGAAGGCGGCGACCGCTGCTGCCGAGATAGTCACTGAGAAAGTCGCCGAGGCTAAGAGCGCGGCGGGGGAGGCATTCGTTGCCGGCGCAACGACTGACGCAACCGCGGCCAACGCTGCAGATCCCGTAGCCGCTACCGCTGTCCACGCCCCCGAAGGCGCGATCTTCAACCCCGAGGCCGCCCGCGGCAACCTGCACCTGGGCATCGACGTGGGCTCCACCACCGTTAAGCTCGCTGTGCTCAACGACGACAACCAGATTGTCTACGCCAAGTACCAGCGTCACCACACCGACGTCCGCGCTTGCGCCCGCGACCTGTTCGAGGGTGCTGCGACCGTGCTGCCGACGGCCCAGATGACCTGCGCCATTACCGGCTCGGGCGGCCTGCTGCTGTCCCAGTGGCTCGACCTGGAGTTTGTCCAGGAGGTCATCGCCAGCAAGCGTGCCGTCGAGACCCTCATTCCGGCCACCGATGTCGCCATCGAGCTGGGCGGCGAGGACGCCAAGATCATCTACTTTGACAACGGCATCGAGCAGCGCATGAACGGCACCTGCGCCGGCGGTACGGGCGCGTTCATCGACCAGATGGCAACCCTGCTGCACACCGACGCGAGCGGCCTCAACGAGCTCGCGGCCAACGCCACCACCATCTATCCCATCGCTAGCCGTTGCGGCGTCTTTGCCAAGACCGATGTGCAGCCGCTCCTCAACGAGGGCGCCCGCCCCGAAGACGTGGCCGCCTCCATCTTCCAGGCCGTTGTGACCCAGACCATCTCGGGCCTGGCGTGCGGCCGTCCCATTCGCGGCAACGTCGCCTTCCTGGGCGGCCCGCTGCGGTATCTCTCCGAGCTGCGCCACCGCTTCTACCTCACGCTCAACCTGGACGAGGAGCATCGTATCGTGCCCCAAAACGCCCACCTGTTTGTGGCGAGCGGCGCCGCCATGGCGCACGAGTCCAACAAGCTCAGCACGTTCCCGCAGCTCATCGAGGCTATCGACAGCTTAGGCGACACGCAGGGTGCCGAGGTCGAGCGCCTGGATCCGCTCTTTGCCACCGACGAGGACTTTGCTGAGTTCAAAACCCGCCACGACCAGGAAGTCGTCCCCAAGGGCAAGCTCGACGGCTACACCGGCCGCGTGTTCATTGGCATCGACGCCGGTTCCACCACCATGAAGGCCGCACTCGTGGGCGAGGACGGTCAGCTGCTGCACACCTGGTACGGCAACAACAACGGCGACATCCTAGGCACGGCCAAGGTCATCATGGCCGATTTCTACAACCACATCCCTGCCGGCTGCACCATCGGCCACGTGACTACCACGGGCTACGGCGAGGCGCTGCTCATCGAGGCCCTCAAGGCCGATTCCGGCGAGATCGAGACCGTTGCGCACCTGCGCGGCGCCAAGGCATTCCTGCCCGGCGTCGAGTTTATCCTGGACATCGGCGGCCAGGACATGAAGTGCCTGCGCGTCAAGGACGGTGTCATCGAGCACATCATGCTCAACGAGGCCTGCTCGTCGGGCTGCGGCAGCTTTATCGAGAGTTTCGCTGTCTCCATGAACATGGACGTGCGCGCGTTCGCCGACGCCGCCATCCATGCCAAGGCCCCCGTCGACCTGGGCAGCCGCTGCACGGTCTTTATGAACTCGCGCGTCAAGCAGGCGCAAAAGGAAGGCGCCACGGTGGGTGACATCGCGGCCGGCCTGTCCTATTCCGTCATCAAGAATGCCCTGTTCAAGGTCATTAAGCTGCGCGACCCCAAGGAGATCGGCAGTCAGGTGATCGTCCAGGGCGGCACCTTTATGTCCGATGCCACGCTGCGTGCGTTTGAGCAGCTCACCGGCGTTCACGCCGTGCGCCCCGACATCGCCGGCTGCATGGGCGCCTACGGTGCGGCCCTGCTCGCCCGCGATCGCGCCGGCGCCGATGGCATTTCGACCATTCTTTCTGCCGAGGACATCGCGCACCTCACCGTGACGCAAAAGCATGTCCGCTGCGGCCGTTGCTCCAACAACTGCCAGCTCACCGTCAACGACTTTGGCGGCGGCAGGCGCTTCATTACCGGTAACCGCTGCGAGAAGGGTGCCGGCCACAAAAAGCAAAAGACCGAAGCCCCCAACCTCTTCAAAAAGAAAAACGAGCTGCTGTTTAACCGCGAGGTGCTGAGCCCCGACGAGGCCCCGCGCGGCACCGTGGGTATCCCGCGCGCACTCAACATGTACGAGAACTACCCCTTCTGGCACGCGTTCTTTACGCGCCTGGGCTTTAGCGTGCAGCTGTCCGACCAGTCGAGCAAGAAGACCTACCAGGCGGGCATCGAGTCCATGCCGTCCGAGAGCGTGTGCTATCCGGCCAAGATGAGCCACGGCCACGTGATGAATCTCATCGACCGTGACGTCGACTTCATCTGGATGCCGTGCGTGCGCTGGGAGCGCAAGGAGGATCCGACGGCCGGCAACTGTTACAACTGCCCCATCGTCATGAGCTACCCCACGGCGCTGGCGCTCAACGTCGACGAGATTCGTGAGCAGAACATCGAGTTCCTGTACCCGTTTGTGCCCTATCACGATAAGACCGAGCTCAAGCGCCGCCTGTACCAGGTGCTCGCCGTCGACCGTGTGGCCGATTCGCAAGCCGGTCGGGGTCGCGTACGCGGTCCCAAGATCACGCGCTCCGAGGTCGATGCCGCTGTCAACGCTGCCTTTGAGGCCGATGCGCGTTTCCACGAGGACATCCAGACCATGGGCGAGGAGGCTCTTAAGTGGGTCGAGGACCACGGTGGCCACGGCATTGTGCTCGCCGGTCGTCCCTACCACAACGATCCCGAGATCAACCACGCCCTGCCCGAGCTTATCTCGAGCTTTGGCTTTGCGGTCTTTACCGAGGATTCGCTCGCGCATCTCGTGAAGCCCGAGCGGCCCATCCGCGTCGTCGATCAGTGGATGTACCACAGCCGCTTGTATGCCGTCGCCCGCTTTGTGACGATGCGCAACGACCTGGACTTGATCCAGCTCAACTCCTTCGGCTGCGGTCTGGATGCTCTGACCACCGACCAGGTGCAGGAGATTCTGGAGGCCAGCGGCAAGATCTACACCGTGCTCAAGATCGATGAGGTATCCAACCTAGGTGCCGCGCGCATCCGCATCCGCTCGCTCATGGCCGCGCTTAAGGACCAGGAGGCCGAGCGCTTGGCCGAGGCTACGGCAGCGGGCGAGGCCTACGAGCAGGGCGACGCCGCGCCGGTGGCACCCTCCATGGATGCTCCCGCATTCGCGAGCCGCAAGTACACGTTCGAGGCGCAGCGTGAGAGCGCCTCGACCGCATGGCCCAAGGTGCCCTTTACCGAGCAGATGCGCGAGGAGGGTTACACCATCCTGTGCCCGCAGATGGCGCCGATCCACTTTGACCTGGTCAAAGAGGTGTTCCGCGGTGCCGGCTACAACCTGGAGCTGCTGCCCTCGACTGACCACGATGCCGTCGAGGCCGGTCTGCGCTATGTGAACAACGACATCTGCTATCCGTCGATCCTGGTGACGGGTCAGATCATGGAGGCCATCGAGAGCGGTCGGTACGACCTGTCCAAGACAGCCGTGGTCATCAGCCAGACCGGCGGTGGCTGCCGTGCCACCAACTACATCGCGCTTATCCGCAAGGCCCTGCGCGAGAGCGGCCACCCCGAGATTCCGGTGATCTCGCTTTCGGCCGTGGCGCTGGGCGAGGACAACCCCGGCTTTAAGATTACGCCGGCGCTGCTTAAGCAGGCAGTCTACGCGGTGCTCTTTGGCGACGTGATGATGCAGATGCTCTATCGTTGCCGCCCGTACGAGGCAACGCCCGGTGCGGCGAACGCACTCTACGAGGAGTACATGGCGCGCGCCCGCAAGCTGGCGCCCAAGTTCAACAGGCATAACTACACCAAGCTGTGCCGCGAGGCCATCCGCGCGTTCGATACCATGCCGCTTGTGGGCGAGGGCACCAAGCCGCGCGTGGGCGTGGTCGGCGAGATCTTGGTCAAGTTCCATCCCACGGCCAACAACCACGTGGTCGACGTCATCGAGCGCGAGGGTTGCGAGGCTGTGGTGCCGGGCCTGCTCGACTTCTTCCTCTACTCCATGAGTAACGCCGAACTGCAGAAGGACGAGCTGGGCAGCTCCGCCACGACGCGTGCGGGCATGCAAGCGCTCATCAAGCTCGTGGACTGGATGCGTACGCCGGTGGAAGAGATGCTCGAGAAGTCCCGTCGCTTTGAGGCGCCCGAGCGCATCGGTGCCATGGCCGACAAGGCCCGCACGGTGCTTTCGGTGTGCAACAACATGGGCGAGGGCTGGTTGCTCACGGCCGAGATGCTCGACCTGATCGACCATGGTGCGCCCAACATCATCTGCACGCAGCCCTTTGCGTGCCTGCCCAACCACGTGGTGGGCAAGGCCGTGATCAAGGAGCTGCGCCGCCAGCATCCCGAGAGCAACATCGTCGCTGTGGACTACGATCCCGGTGCGTCCGAGGTCAACCAGCTCAACCGCATTAAACTCATGATCAGCGTGGCCAAGGAGAACATGCGCGCCGGTAAGGGCTTTAAGCTCGAGAAGGTGGCGCCGCTCGCGATGGACGAGGTCACTGGCCAGATGCGTGCCCACGACGGCTGCGCGAGCTGCGGACCGGCCAGCGAGGAAGCCGTTGCGTCGGTCGCCGAGCGTCTGGGACGCGGCATTAAGAAGTAACTGGCCTGCTATGGGCTAGATATGAGACAAACGGGCGGTAGCGTATCGACTACCACCCGTTTTTGCTGGACATATGTTGCGTAAATGCCCCAACTATCACCCTTTGCGAACTTAGATTTCGGAAGTATGCGGCAAAATCTGAATAGGCCGAGCACACCGGATATGTCCAAGCTCTGTACCTGCGGTTTTATTGGCGAAAAACCAGGATGTGCTCAAGAGTTCCGGAATTTGCCGCATACTTCCAAAAACGACGTCTCGGTGGCACCAAAAACTGTCCTCGGAACCCTGAGATAATGAACATATGTAGCCGTTTGCCGCGAAATACCGCCCGTTTATAGAACCCACCCCCAGCGTGCGTCATCCTTACGGTTGAATAAATACACATCTATGGAATTACGTAAGAGAGGACCGTTCCATGAGCTACAAGACCGTTTGTGTTGCCGGCGGCGGCGTGTTGGGAAGCCAGATTGCCTTTCAGGCTGCCTACTGCGGCTTTGATGTAACGATTTGGCTGCGCAGCGAGGGCAGCATCGGCCGCACCCAGCCCAAGATCGATCGCGTGCGCAAGGAGTACATCGCGGCAATCGAGGGCATGGCGGACGGTACGGGCGAGTGGTGCGCCGGTATCGCCGATGGCACCCAGCCCTTCGACAAGGAAGCGGCGCTCGCCGCCGTCGAGCGTGCCTACTCCACACTCAAGCTGGAGCTCGATCTTGCCAAGGCCGTGGCCGACGCCGACCTGGTCATCGAGTCTATGGCCGAGGACACCCAGGCAAAGATCGACTTCTACAAGAAGCTCGCCCCGGTTCTGCCGCAAAAGACCGTCATCGTGACCAACTCATCCACGCTGCTGCCGAGCACCTTTGCCAAGTACACCGGCCGTCCCGAGAAGTACCTGTCGCTGCACTTTGCCAACTCTATCTGGAAGAACAACATGACCGAGGTCATGGCACAGGACCAAACCGACAAGCGCTACTTCGACGAGCTCGTCGACTTCGCCAACGACATCCGCATGCTTGCCCTGCCCGTCAACAAGGAAAAGAACGGCTACCTGCTCAACTCCATGCTGGTACCGTGGTTGCTTTCGGGTCTTGACCTGTACGTTTCGGGCGTGAGCGACCCCAAGAGCATTGACCTCGCATGGACGCGTGGCACCGGCGCTCCCAAGGGCCCGTTCCGCGTATTCGACACGGTGGGTATCCAGACGGCCTACAACATCGTCATGCAGTATCAGAAGGTGCCGGGCTTGGTGAGCCCGCTGCTCAAGAAGATGATGATGCCCTACAACTTTAAGGCTATGGCGTCCGTCCTCAAGAAGATGCTCGACGAAGGTAAGCTGGGCGAAAGCTCGGGCGAGGGCTTCTTTACGTACTAAAAATGATCTCTTGGGGGCGGAAGCGTTGGGGATCTACGGTAGTATGCGACAAGATCTGAATAGGTCGAGCAAGAGCCGTAGCGCGCGTTGACGTTTGGCCAATAGAACGCAAAAATGCACCGTTCGCCGATACTCCTCTCGCGAGTGGTTGCCATATGGTTTGATGTTGTAAACATATGATTGCCGGCAGGCCGTAGGTGACATTCGCCATGATATCGGAGGTACCAAGTATGTTTCGTGCTCCGTTAAACAAGTATCGGGCTGGTTAATATGGGCCGCCGTACTATCTCGATAACCCTTGCAGTGGTTTGCCTAGCTGTGCTCCTGGGCGCTATAGGGCAGTTCGCTATAAGTCGAGAAACATCCTATATGCAGGAATGTGCTTCCGAAGGCTTTGCCATTGACGGTTACTATCGGGATGACGAAACAAGTCGGGAAACCCTGGCTTTTCTTGAGGAGGACAACTGTCGATGGCAGCTGGTCGACCAAGACGGAATCTGCACAGACGGGCAGTTTAAGCGTACGGATGACCCCAACATCCTGATATTAAAGAAGGAAAACGGCGAAGAATTCGGTACGGTCCACGTGGCGTATATTTCGCGCCGACGCGATCAGGGCTTGCTCTACCTATTTAGAGATACCAAGGTGACCCGTTTTTATCTGGTGAGCACCGATCCGGCGTTTATGGTGGAGTCAGGCGATGTCGATGTGGACAGTTGATTCACGGCAATAAATCAGCGAGCGGGGCGCGGCCATGGACCGCGCCCCGCTATTTGCTCGTGGCCCGCGTCACGTCTGCGCCATGTCGTGACTCGCGGCTGCGCGCATCCATCCCACGTCGCGTATTACTGCACATCAAACTCCACGCGATCGAGCTCGGGCACATTGAGGTCGATGAGCTTGCGGGCTACACGGCGGTCGTGTGCCCCAAGCGCCTCGCTTGTCGTCACATGGGCGACAACCTCGCGCTCGACAAGGCCCTCCTCCTCGCCTTCGGTGGCCGAGGTCTCGACGGCAACGTTGTAATCCTTAAAGCCCGGCAGCACCGCGGCAAGCTCGCGCGTGGTTTCGGTGACGCCGTAACCGTCCTGCACGCCGGCCTGCGCCGAGCCAATAGACCCCGCCGTCATAACGATGCAGGGGATGGCAAAGATCACCGTGCCCACGATGATGCGGCGGCGCACCTTGTGTGACAGCTCATCGACCTCGGCGTTTTCCTCGGCGGTCACAATGCCGTCGCCGTTGAGGTCACGCTTGAGCGGCACGCGCAAAAGAAGCAGCACGGCTTCGGCAGCCAGTGCGATAAAGACCACGTTGATGCCAAACTCGTAGAGGGCTGAAAGAAACAGCGACCCGCTCGCGATGGCGATGCCATAGCCCGCCGCGCACAGGGGCGGCATGAGCGCGGTCGCCACGGCCACGCCGGCGATGAGCGTGGCGGGTTCCTGGTCGCGCGAGTTGCCCAGTCCGCCCGCAAAGCCGCCCGCGAGCGCGACGGCAAGGTCCCACACAGTCGGTGTCGAGTTGTCGATGATGGCGGCCGTGGTGGTGCCAAGGGGCGAGAGCTTAAAGTACAGCGTGGACGTGATTAGACAAAAGACCATCTGCAGCGCGAGGCCGGCAATTGCCTCGACGGCAATCTCGCGGTCGAGCGTGGCGATGCCGTATGCCATGGCAAGGACCGAGCCCATGAGCGGACAGATGAGCATGGCGCCCACGATGGCAATGTCCGAGTCGATATCGAGGCCGATGCTCGCGATCAACATGGCAATGATCAGGATGCATAAGTGCGAGCCAGTCAGGCGCGCCCCGTTTACAAAGCGCTTGCGAATCACGTGATAGGGCGCGCGTCCCTCGCGAATGTTGAACGCCTGCTTAAGGAAACGGGTAGCATTCTCCATGGCCTCGCTGTGTGCAGGGCGTATACCGTGACGACGATGATGACGCTCGCGCAGCCGCTTGATCTGTTGTTTGTCGAGTTCCATGCTTACCTCGTTTAGCTTCTGAGCCGCTTCTTGCGTCTGCCGTCTTTACTCTACACCGCGTTAGGCGAGGTGTCAGACAAGGTTTGTTGACCTGGAAGTCAGGACAATCGACATGGCTAAAACGCCGTGAGGATCATAAGAGTCAAATAGACAAAAAAGCGCGGGGCCGGTTTGATTCCGACCCCGCGCTCTGCGCTGGTGCGTTGTTGTTCGGTCTACCCCAGCAGGCTCAGACCAACAGAGACAAACGCCAGGATAACGCCGACGATGGACTCGCCGCCGAGCAGGCCGCTGGCGACGACCAGGCCCTGCTCCTGGAAGGCGGCATCCTTGGAGGCCTTCTCCTCGTCCGAAAGACCGGCAGCGGCGTCGCGGTGAGCGGCCCACTTGTCGTAGGCGAGCTTGACGCAGGAGCCCAGGAAGGCCGTGAGCGACATGTAGAACGGCAGGTACACGCCCAGGCCGATCATCATGGCCGGAATGCCGAGCCAGTACATGACGATGCCGGCGATAAAGCCGCCTGCGAACCACGGCACGCTCGGGATGCCCGAGACCATGGTGGCGACGACGCTTGCCTGCGCGGCCACAAAGCTCTTGTCGGGGCCGAAAGCATCCGGACCATAGGCGGTGACGAGCGCGACCATGACGGCAGCGGCGACCAGGGCGCCCACGATGCCGCCGATGGCCTGGCCGATCCACTGCGCACGCGGGTTGGTGCCCAGCACGGCGCCGGCCTTAAAGTCGTTCATGACGTCGCCCGCAAGGCCGCATGCCACGGCCACGATGCCGGCGATAAAGAACAGCTTGACCTGGGCGATCTGTGCGAAGGCAGCCACGATGAGCATGACGATGAGGCCGAAGATCTCCATGGGGTCGATGCCCGTCTGGCCGCAGCTCTGCGCGCTCATGATGGTGGTGACAAAGGTGAACAGCGTGACGATGACGGCCGGGACGGGGCCAAGGTCGAGCGCGATGGCGACGATCACGGCGATGGCGGCAGTACCCAGGCCGATGATGCCGGCGTCGAGCTTAAGCGAGCCCGAGATGAGCGACTGCTCGTCGGTGTCGCTGGAGCTGTCGGCGGCGAGGCCGCGGGCGATGCCGGCGACCTGCGGCAGGATGTCCTTGAGGACGACGGCGACGCCAAAGCCCATCATGAGGCCCATGCCCAGGGACTTGACGATGCCCTGCGCGGTCACAATATCGAACAGACCGGCAGCGGTGCCGCCCACGATGATGCCAAAGTTGCCCAGCAGGGCGCCGGCAAACCAGAAGGCGACCGGGGCGAAGCCCACGAGGAAGCCGACGGAGAGCAGCATGGGCGAGTTGTAGATGCCAAAGGTCACGCCGGGGATGTTGAGCGTGCATAGCATGCTGGGCACCACGCCCAGAGCGTCGCGAAGCACGCTGTAGATGCCTGCGATGGCCATAGAGCCAAAGAGCTGCTTGCCGGTCTTGCCGCCGGCCTCGGTGGCGCGCAGGGTCTGAGCTGCGGCGTTGCCGGTGGGGAACTCCAACGCGGCGTCTACGATAAAGTGGCGGTGGATGAGTGCCGTGGCCAACAGGCCCAGGATAGTGCCGGCGAGTGCCACGATAAACATGTCGAGCCAGCTGATCTGGTTGGCATAGCCCAGCATCCAGGCGCCCGGGATGGTAAACGCCAGACCGCCGGCGACCATGGCGCCTGCGGACATGATGGTGTGGGTGACGTTTGCCTCGTTGAGGCTGGCGTTGCCCATGAGCTTAAGGAAGAACAGCGAGATGACGGCAGCGAAGACGATTGGCCAGGGGAGTGCGCCCATCTTGAGGGCGGTGTAGGCCGAGCTTGCCGTGATGATCACGCAGCCAAGGACGCCGATGACGACGCCGCGCAGCGTGAGTTGCCCGCGCATCGAAGCGCGGTTCGAGGGATTGCTCATATAAAACTCCTTTGCGTATATCCGCTTCCCCCGGGAGCGCCGTTACGGATACGGCGCGGGAAGTCGGGTTACCAAGGGCCGCCGCGTGAGCTCGCAAACGACCGCGCACCAGTATAGCCGCAAGCTAGTCATTTTGGGATGACTGGTTTAGGTAGGCGATATACTGCTGGACAGACGAAAGGAGTGCCGACGATGCTTAATGGGTGCGCATATATATTGACGGTCGACGTGGGCAACACGTTCATTCGCTTTGGCCTGTTTGCCGAGGATTCGGCCGCGGCACAGGAATGCCCGCTTGCGACGTGCGAGATCACGACGCCGTCGAGCATTACGGCCGACGAAGCGCGTATGCGTCTCGCTCAAGTCATGGCCGCGCTGGCGGCCGATGCGGGCATGCCCGGCGCGCTCGTTCCCGCAGCTGCAGTCCTGAGTTGCGTGGTGCCGGCGCTCGAGCGTCCGTGGAAGGCGGCACTTTTTCGCACCTGCACGGGGCGCGTGCTCACCGTGGGGCCGGGCCTCAAGACCGGCATGCCCGTCCGCTACGACGACCCGGCCGAGATCGGCCCCGACCGCATTGCCGACGCCGTGGCGGCCCGTGCCGTCTACGGCTCTCCGTGCATCGTGATCGACTTGGGTACCACGACCAATATCGAGGTCATCGACGCGCGCGGCACCTTTGTGGGCGGCGTCATCGCGCCGGGTCTGGCGCTTGGCGCCCGCTCGCTTTCGGCTGCTGCGGCGCGTCTGCCGCAGGTCGAGCCCTCGGCACCCACGCATGTGATCGGCCGCAACACGCGCGAGGCCATGCGTTCGGGCGTGGTTCTGGGCGAGGTGGCCCGCATCGACGGCATGCTCGACATGGTGCTCGCCGAGATGCGCGCGACCAAGGCCGCGGGGGAGGGCGACGTGCCCATCGTCATTACCGGCGACGATGCCGAGGCGCTCGCGTCGCTGGTCGGCCACAGCCTGACGGTAGACGACGCGCTGACGTTGCGAGGACTCGCCGAGCTCTACCGCATCAACCAAAAGCCCCGCCGCGTGTAAAAGTGAGGGCGCCGGTGGGACAAACGCCCCCCACCTTTCACCTGCTACAATGGGTCAAACTATTGCGATTACGGAGGTGTCTGCCATGTCGGACGATCTTCATCAAACTTCGTCAGGCAAGCGCCTGGACGTCATTAGCTGGGACGAGTTCTTTATGAGCGTGGCCATCGCCGCACAGCGCCGCAGCAAGGACCCCAACACGCAGGTGGGTGCGTGCATCGCCAGCACCAACCACCGTATCCTTTCGGTGGGCTACAACGGTACGCCCTCGGCGCTCAACGACGACTTTTTCCCGTGGGGTACGAGCGACGACCCGCTGCAGGACAAGCACAACTACGTGGTCCATGCCGAGGCCAACGCCGTGCTCAACTACCGTGGCTCGCTCAAGGACCTCGAGGGTTCCACGGTCTACGTCACGCTGTTCCCGTGCCACGACTGCGCCAAGATTTTGGCGCAGGTGGGTGTGGGCGAGGTTGTCTACCTGGACAACAAGTACGCCGACACCGACGACGGCCGCATCAGCCGCCGCATTCTCGACTCCTGCGGTATTAGCTACCGCCAGGTTATCGTCGATGTTCACATCGGTACCGAGGGGCAGGCTCAGCAGTAGCGCGTGACAATGCCAGCTGGTAACAACAGGCAGCTAAAAGATCCCCGTCCCAAATTGACTGCTCGTGAAAGTCGTGTCCGCGCGCATGGATGGCTCGTGAGCGGGTACATGGCTGTAGTAACATAGCCCCTGTCCGCGGGCGTGCCCGCGTTATTGTGAGAAAGGAGCCCCTGTGGCTGTTAACGAAGAGCTGCTTAAGAAGGTTCTTGAAGAGATTCGCCCCAACCTGCAGGCCGACGGCGGCGATATGGAGTATGTGGGTGTTGACGACGAGGGCGTCGTCAAACTGGAGCTGCAGGGTGCCTGCGCCGGCTGCCCTATGAGCGCGCTGACCCTGTCCATGGGTATCGAGCGTATCCTCAAGGAGCATGTGCCCGGCGTTACCCGTGTCGAGCAGGTTAATGCCTCCGGCGAGACCGACGACCTGTACGACGAGTACGCGCCGTTCTAAGATGCGAAAGCTGCGGACGGTACGCTTCGCATAGACGTTACGCCCAAATATGCGGCTGCGAGCGTAAGGCCCGCGGCCGCATTTGTATGTAGGGAGCAGGGGGATCGATATGCTCAACGACCTCTACCATATGCTTGATCCCGTCGCGATCTCGGCGGGCCCCATCACCATCTACTGGTACGGCCTGGCCTACGTGGTCGGTGCTCTGCTCACGGCGGTCGTTATGTACCGCACGCAGCGTCGTTGGGGCTTCAACATTACGATTGATGACCTGACGAGCGTCGTGGTCGGCGCGGTCTTTGGCCTCATCATCGGCGCGCGCCTGTTTTACGTCGTCTTTTACGGCGATGGCTACTATTGGACCCACCCGCTCGAGATCTTTGCCACCAACGAGGGCGGCATGAGCTTCCACGGTGGCCTAGTCGGCGGCATCTTGGGCGGCATCATCGTGTGCCGCATGTATAAGCTCGATGCGTGGACTTTGGCCGATCTTGCCGTCATTGGCGCGCCACTGGCCTTGTGCCTGGGGCGCTGTGCCAACTTTGTCAACGGCGAGCTGTGGGGTAAGCCGACCGATCTGCCCTGGGGTGTGGTCTTTGGCGGCACCGCGGGCGATATGCCGCGCCATCCCTCCCAGCTCTACGAGGCGTTTCTAGAGGGCATTGTGCTCTTTTGCATCCTGCAGGTGCTCAGTCGCAAAAAACCGCTGCTGCCCCAGGGTACGTTTATGGGCGTCTTTGTGATGGGCTACGGCATCGTTCGCTTTTTGATTGAGTTTGTGCGCGTGCCCGATGCCCAGCTGGGCTATCTGCTTGGCGGCGTCATCACCATGGGCCAGCTGCTGAGCTTACCGCTTGTGATCGCCGGTCTGGCGCTCATCATCTTCGCCCGACGCCGCAATCGCCCCCAGCGCATCTACCTGGACGCCTAACCACCATAAAGGGGACAGATACCTTTGTGGTGGTTCGCTGGGCAACGATGACAAAACCGTAACGTTTCCCCAGATAAAACCTGCCAAAATAAACCTGTCCCTTTTTGGCAGGTTTCTAGAAAGGCTTTCGGACTGTGAAGGATTCCGACCTCTCCACAACGGCTGCGCGCGACGCTGCCCGCATCGTTTGGTTTAAGCGCTACCCCGCCAAGCAGACGCTCATCGCATTTTTGCTCGCGCTGTTGGCGACCACGGCGTTTTCCATCGATCCCGCGCCGGTCTCGAGCAACGCAGTCTTGGCGATTGACCCCAAAGCCTCGGGCATGCTGTACGTGTGCTACGAGGTGCTTCTCTCGTTTGCCGGCCATACCGACGCGGTCATGCTGCTTGCGCTTGCCTGCCTGCTCACGCTGCCGTTTCGCTACGTGTTCTTTGGCCGTGGCGACACCTGGCGCCCATCGATTATTCTGCCGTCGCTGTTTTTCGCCATCTGCATGGTGTTCGGCCGCAGCTACGACCTTATCGACTCGGCCGAGATTGTTCTTGGCGACAAGGCCCGCATCATCTGCGCCTGGATTGGCGGCGCGGGCTGGATGCTCCTAGCGATCGTGGCCTTCTATCTGGCTTTTGAGTGCCTGGATTGGCTGAGCTCTCGGCGCATTCCGTTTTCCGAAGCGCACTTTGGCCGCGTATGGCGTGTGGCTCACGCCGTGCTCTCGGTCCATCCCTTTGCCGGGCCCTTCCTGGTGCTTATGATCGCCTGGGCGCCCACGCTCATCGCTTCGCTGCCCGGCCTTTTTATGGGAGATACGGGTGCGCAGATTCGCCAGTGGTTCAACTACCCCAACGGCACGAGTGACTACCTGCGTCTGCTCAATCCCAATGTGTTGCTCAACGGACATCACCCCGTGGTGCACACGGCTATCATCGGTTCGTGCGTCCAGCTGGGGCTTTCACTGTTCAACAGTGCCAACGCAGGTCTTGCCATCTACACCTGCGCTCAGTTCGTCATTACGGCCGCCTGCATGGCCTATTCCATCTCGTCGCTGCGCAAGCTGGGCGTGAGCTTGCCGATCCGCGGCGTGATCTTGCTGTTCTTTGTGTTTATGCCCATGTTCTCCAACTACGCGGCCCTGCTTACCAAAGATGTGCTGTTTGCCGACGCGTTTTTGGTGCTGTTGGTGCAGACCGTGAAGCTCGTGGCCTGCGGCCTGCCCCGTCGCGATGCCAATGCCGAGCGTGCGGGCGAACAGAGGCCCGTGCTCTTTGCGCGCCATGACTGGCTGCTGCTCGCTCTGGGTGCCATGGGTTCCACGTTTCTGCGCAACGGCGGCCTGGTCTTTCCGTTGGCGGCCTGCGTGATTGCGGCGGCGTTTTGCGCATGGGATGTACATGTCGCCCGTCGTGCGGCTAAGCAGACGGGCACCGCGGTCTCATGCGCCACGCCGCGCTTCCGCTGGGTTGGCGTCCTCGCGGTGCTCGCACTCTGCCTTGCCTCTAATATGTACTTCACCAAGGTCTTTATGCCGGCGCACGACATCACGCCTGGTTCCAAGCGCGAAATCCTCTCGATTCCGTTCCAACAGACGGCTCGTTTCGTCCAAAAGCACGACGGCCTCAACTCGGGCGTCAACCCCACGGTAAAGGAGGACGGCACCATCGTGGAGGCTCCTTGCGACGGTTTGGTGACCGACGAGGAGCGCGCCGTGATCGACCGGGTGCTCAAGTACGAGAATCTGGGCCGCCGTTACAACCCGGATAAGTCGGACTCCGTCAAAAATTGCTTTAACGAGTACGCCTCGCAGGAGGACATCAAGGCCTATTTTGAGGTCTGGGCGCAGATGTTCAAAAAGGATCCCGAGTGCTATATCTCGGCGCTCATCAATAACTATTACGGCTACTTTTATCCGAGCGCGCGCGATGCCTGGGTCTACAGCACGGCGCGTAGTGCCGAGATCATGGCGCGTCCCGACAACCTCAAGTACTTCGACTTCCATCCGGTTGACAGCAACGTGGTGCGCTGGTGCGACCACCTGATCAATCTGTACCGTGTGGCGGTGCAGCGCATCCCGTTTATTTCGCTCACCATGAGCTCGGCCACCTATGTGTGGATTATGATCGCCGTGGTGGTCTACCTGCTGCGTCGTCATTCATGGCGTGCGCTGGCGATCTGGGTGCCGCTGTTGGGCGTGCTCGCCGTGTGCCTGATTGGTCCGTGCAACGGCTCGACCTACATGCGCTACCTGTATCCGGTCATCGCCTGCATGCCCTTCGCCATCGGCGCCACCGTCACCCGCAGTGACTTCCTCTGGTTCTAACCTGGTGCATTGGGGTCAGGTTTCTTTGCTGCACCAAAGGGGCCATCATCACGACGCCTTCATTTTGGGGTTTATCTTGCAGGCCAGTAGGTATATCATAACGACGTTTGTTTATATTGCCCGAGCATCTGCGCTGGGCTTTAGGTCGAAACCGATAGGAGACACGTATGTCCGGACACTCTAAGTGGGCCACAACCAAGCATCGTAAGGGCGCGCAGGACGCCAAGCGTTCCGCCCTCTTCTCCAAGCTCAGCCGCAACATCACCGTTGCTGCCCGTCTCGGCGGTGACCCGCTGCCCGAGAACAACGCCAGCCTCGCCGCTGCCGTTGCCAAGGCCAAGGCTCAGTCCATGCCTAAGGACAAGATCAAGTCCGCTATCGACAAGGCTTTTGGTTCGGGTGCTGACGCCGCCGTCTACGAGAACATCGTGTACGAGGGCTACGGTCCCGCCGGTGTCGCCGTCTACGTCGACTGCCTGACCGACAACCGCAACCGTACCGCCGCTGATGTCCGTTCCGCCTTCTCCCACGCTGGTGGCAACCTGGGCACCTCCGGCTCCGTCGCCTTCCAGTTTGAGCGCAAGGGCCAGATCGTCGTCGCCAAGGAGATCCTGGACGAGAACGCCAAGAAGGAGACCATGATCGCCAACGGTGCTGCCGGTGACGAGGATGAGTTCATGATGGCCATCGCCGAGGCCGGTGGCGAGGACTACGAGGATGCCGGCGAGGAGTGGATCGTCTGGACTGCTGCCAACGACGTCATGGCTGTCTCCAAGGCGCTCGAGGAGCAGGGCGTCCAGGTCAAGGGTTCCGAGACCACCATGGTCCCGACCACCCCGACCGAGGTTTCCGGCGCCGACGCCAAGAAGGTCCAGCGCCTCATCGACCGTCTTGAGGAGCTCGACGACGTCCAGGATGTTTACAGCACCATGGACATGACCGACGAGGTCATCGCTGCCCTCGAGGAGGAGTAGCGCTCGCACGGGTTAAGCCGTGCATATCTGGGCATAATGAAGCGAGCATGCAAGCCTCGTGGAATAGATGAGCCGGATCCGCGTGCGTAGAGCACCGGACCCGGCTCTTTTATAATGATGCGAACCGTTTTGCATTTCGAGAGCCGAGATTTGAAGGGAGCGCCGCGTGCGCGTACTCAAACGAGCCCTAGCGATCGTGTATCTTGCCGCCACCATCGTGGCGCTGGGTACGCTTGTCTGCCAGTTTTGGGGGCCGTATACGTATCGCTTTATGCTGCTGATGCGCGACCCCATGCCGCGCATCGTCGTCACGGCGTGCGCCGGCGTCGTGGCGATCGGCGTGCTGGTAAGCTTTTTCCGCCTGATGTTCGCCCGTCGCGAACCGTCCTGCGTGCATCCGGCGGGGGAGCGCAATATCGAGGTTACCCTTGCGGCGCTTTCTTCGTGCGCCAGGGCTGCTGCCGAGCGTGACGACCGCGTGATGGTCGAGCATGTCGAGGCCCGCGTCCAAGGCCCCGACGATTCGCACGTCCGTTTTAAGGTCGAGGCCATCGCGCTCGATGATAAGGACGTTGCCGCTCTTGCCACCTCGATGCAGCAGCGCATCGAGAAGGCCTGCGACACCATGCTCGGCACGCCGGGTACGACCGCGCGTGTCCGTTTTTTGCCGTCCAAGACTACCGTCCAGACCGTGGAGGTTTCCGGTGAGTGATACCAATCAAGATAAGACCGCTCGTACGCCGCGCCTGACGATTGACCAGAGCGCCACGCCGGCGAGCGAACCTGTTGACTCCAAAGCGGAGGCAACCGAGTTACAAGACGCGGCAGCCGCGGATTTTGACGAGGCTATGGGTCTCATCAAGGGTACGGGCGCTGCCATCTGGAGCTATGCTGTGCGTCATCCCAACACCACGCTCGGCGCCGTCGCCGGCTTTATCCTCGCCGTGTTGGTGCTCACGTTGGGTCTGTGGGACACGCTCGTCATTGCATTCTTCGTGCTGATCGGCGCTGTGATCGGCCAAATTCGCGACGGCGAGAACGGGATCGTCAACTTCTTCGGCCGTCTGTTTAGCGGCCGCTAATATGTATTCGACTGTCGCATCCGCGGCAGGCATAAGGAGGAACCATGGCTTTTAATACGAAGGTCGATGTAGCCGATACCGAGCTCGAGGAGAACGAGGCAGTCGTCGCCGAAGCTGAGGATGTGACGCTCGAGGACGAGGCTCTCGTCGAGGCCGAGTCCGATACGGATGAGGACGACGAGGAAGCAGACGAGTCCGAGGACTCGCTGACCTATTCCAACGGCGTGATCGAGAAGATCGTTGCCATGGCCACTCGCGAGGTTCCGCACGTTCTGGGCATGAAGGGTAACCTCATGCACTTTGTGCAGGAGCAGTTTGGTGCCGAGAATCTGACCAAGGGCGTGACGGTCGAGGTTACCGATGACAATCGCGTGGTCGTCAACATCTCCGTCATCATCGAGTACGGCGCCTATGCGCCCGCGATCTTCGACGATGTCAAGGCACGTGTCACCGAGCGCCTTGCCGCGATGACCGGCCTTGAGGTGGCGGGCGTCAACCTGCGCATCGAGGATGTCATCACCCCCGAGGAGTACGAGCACCGCACCAGCCAGCACGAATAACCTTCCAAAAAGGGACAGGTTTGTTTTGGCAGGTTTTATCTGCGAAAACATTAAACGGCCGACCGCGCAAGCAAAAGCGTGGCCGGCCGTTTTTGTACGCTCCCGATGTAGTCATACCGCTCGTCTAACTAAGGGTTGCAATCCCCACGTTCCGCGTTACTCTAATGGGCGCAATGTTTCCAAATTGTTAACGAGGGGTTGCCGTAATGGCCGACGAGCACGAAACAGAAAGCAAGGCATGGGCAATTGAGGCCGCTGCGGCAGAGGCGGCGTCGCGTGCTGCCGAGGAGGTGCATCGTCCTCCCGTAGTGCCGATGGAACGCGTGGTCGATCGCGATGTTATCGAGCGGGGCGAGCGCGCTGGTCGCAAGCGCAGCCAGGAGCCGGGCTTTCCGCGCTTTTTTGCCGAGCTCAATTTGGGCCTGATCCTCACGGCCTTTGCCATCGTCGCGTTTAAAACCCCTAATCACTTTGCTTTTGGCGGCACCTCGGGCGTGTCGGTCATTCTGTCCACGCTGTTCCCGACCCTGCCCGTCGGCGTCTTTATGTGGATTATCAATGCGGTCCTGGTCGTTCTGGGCTTTATCTTTTTGGAGCGCAAGGCAATCCTGTGGAGTGTCTTTGCCTCGTTTGCGCTGTCCGCCTATGTTTCGCTGTTTGAGCTCTTTATTCCGACCGATGTCTCGATGACGGGCGATATGTGGCTCGACCTGTGCTTTGCCGTGATTCTGCCGGCGCTCGGCAGCGCCATCGTCTTTGATATTGGTGCCTCGACGGGCGGCACGGACATCCTCGCCATGATTCTCAAACGCCGCACGACGCTTGAGATCGGCCGTGCGCTGCTGCTGGTCGATATCGGCATCGTGACCATCGCGGCCTTCTTGTACGGCCCGCGCGTCGGTCTGTATTGCGTGCTCGGCCTGTTTGCCAAGACGCTTGTGGTCGACAAAGCCATCGAGAGCATCCACCTGCGTAAAGTCTGCACGGTCATTTGCTCCGAGCCCCTTAAGGTCGAGGAGTTTATCGTCAAGCATCTCAACCGTACGGCGACTATCAGCCGCGGCTACGGTGCCTTTTCGGGCAAGTGCGTGACGGTGATCATGAGCGTGCTAAGCCGTCGCGAGGCCGTGCAACTGCGCCGCTATGCGCGCGAAGTCGATCCGGGTGCCTTTATCACGATTGTCGACAGCTCCGAGATCGTCGGCAAGGGTTTCCGCGGAACGAACTAACGCGGTCGAGCTCATCAAACAATCGAATAGCGCCCTGCGCATTGCAAATGCGTCATGTTGGAGTATTTGTCCCCACATTGGGTGATAATGATGCCAAAGACATCGTTTGCGATCCAGATGATTCGTTCAAGATACGAAGGGATGATTCTATGTTCTGCTCGCAGTGTGGCGCCCCCATGGGCGATAACGACAAGTTCTGCGGCACGTGTGGTGCCCCCAATGCCGGTGCCGCAGCCTCTGCCCCTCAGGGTCAGCCCCAGCAGTTTGTTCCGCAACCGCCCGTGGCGAATGCGTCCAAGGGCTGTGTGGCTCAGGCGTTTGAGGATATGACCAAGACTCCGGGCGTGCTGCAGCGCGTGTGCCAGATTGCCTTTTTACCGGCGCTGATTTGTGTTGTGTCGGTACTCGTGCTGTTTATTCCCGTTATTGGCGGCATTGCGGCTGCCATCGGCTTTTTGGCAGCTTGCATTGCGAGCGTGTGTGGTTCCGGCTTTGGTATTGAGTGGGGTCGCGATCTGTCGCTCAAGGTTGATGGCGGTATGGATCGTCCACTCATGCGTTCCACGTCGTTTGGCCTCGGAGTCTTTTCGAGCGTTATCTCGGTCGTGCTCGAGGCTATCGCTGCCATTCCCGTTATCGGTGTAGTGCTTTCGCTGGTGGAGAGCGTGGTAATTGGCGCCGCGGGCTCGTATTCGTATTACGGCTCCTATGCACTCGAGGCAGCGCTGTTTGGCTCGCTTGGCCTGCTTGTCCTGGCTATGATTGCCACGGCGGTCTTGGGGGTCTTCTTTAAGATGTTCGCCGACATTGCCGTGATGCACTTTGCGGTGACCGGTCGTGTCGAGAGCGCGTTTTCGCTCGACAAGGTCTGGGCGGCGTTTAAGCACAACAAGACCAAGCTGTTCTGCGCTTCGTTCCTTCCCGAGTTTTTGACGGGTCTGGTCGCCAACGTTGTCACATGGATCCTGACGCTCGTCTTCGGCGCCATTGCCTCTGTCGGTATGTATAACTACTACTACCGTCCTTCGGCTATTGAGGCGCTTGTTACCGGCGGTGGCATCACGCTCGTATTGTTCTTGGTGCTGACGGCGTTTGTCACGGTATTCCTTACGGTCTTTGGCAAGATGCTCAAGCATCGTGCCGTTGGCTATTGGGTTGCGCGCTACGCAAGCGAGTGGGCCGACGAGGACAAGGACGACGTCCTGACTTTTGTGCTGCCGTTTGAGAAGAAGTCTGCTCCGGCTGGTTTTAGCGCCGACGCAGCGCCCGTATCCGATTCCGCTGCGGCGCCGGCGCCTGCGCCCGAGCCCGAGCCCGAGCCTGAGTCTGAGCCTGAGCCTGAGCCTGAGCCTGAGCCTGAGCCCGCGCCCGTGCCCGTGCCTGAGCCCGAGCCTGCGCCAAGCTCCGACGAGGACCCGCAGGACGAGTAACCCTGCCACCTGCCATTTGGGGACGGGGTAGAAACGGTAGAAATAGCGCTTGACAAATGAGCGGGGGAGGACGTGTCGAAACGTCCGCCCCCGCTTTGATATCGCGATGTGGCTATGACTGCGAGATGGCCGCGAATCGACTACTCGCCGCGCTTCTCCTCGCGGCGAGCGGCGGCACGTGCATCGTGGATGCCCTTGATCGCGGCATGGCGTGCCGTGCGGGCGTCATGGATGGCGTCGCGAGCCTCGGCGGTCGTTGCCTTGGCAGAGCGCAACTTGGCGGCCAGGTCGGGGTTGGTTTCGGCGACCGCGGTGATCGCGGGGCCGTCGAGCTCCTCTTGTGTGGGCTCGGCCAAAAAGTCGATGGCATACTGGGCGGCCACCATGGAGCCCTTTGCCAGCACAGTCTCGTCGATCTTGTAGAAGCAGGAATGTTGGGCGTACGTGGCGCCAATCTTGGGGTTGCGCGTACCTACAAAGGCGAGCACGCCCGGTACGCGGCGCAGGTACTCCGAAAAATCCTCGCCCGAAAGCGTGCCGCGGTAATGGCCTTGGCCGGTGGGGCCCAAGCATTTGATTACTGCCTGGCGGCAGCGCTCGCTCGAGGCGGCATCGTTTTCGACCTTGTAGTTGGCGATGGTGTAGTCGGTGAGCTTTGCCTCGGCGCCCAAGGCGGCCGCGGTATGCTCCACGATGCGGCGCATGAGCTCCGGCATTTCCTCGTGGGTCGAATCGCCGTAGGTGCGCACCGTGCCGGCGAGGTAAGCCGTGCCGGCGATAACGTTGCGCGCGGTTCCGCCGTGCAGCTCGCCGACGGTAATGACGGCCGGCTCGTAGGGACTGATCTCGCGCGAAACGATGGTCTGCAGAGCGTTGACGATCTCGGCGGCAACCATAACGGCGTCGTGACCGCGCTGGGGCATGGCACCGTGGCACGAGGTGCCGCGGACGTCGATGCGGAACCAGTCGGTATTGGCCATGCGCGGTCCGGGCTCGCAGCTCACGGTGCCGGCGTCGACCTCACTCCAGATGTGCGCGGCGTAGGCGCCATCGACGCCGTCGAGCACGCCCGTGCCGATCATGAGCTTGGCGCCCTGGCCGTTTTCCTCGCTGGGTTGGAAGACGATGCGGACTTCGCCGTGGATGTCGTCGGTCATATGGCGCAGGATTTGCAGCGTGCCGAGCATCATGGCGATGTGGCAGTCGTGGCCGCAGGCGTGCATGCAGCCCTCGTTGACGCTGGCAAACTCCTCGCCGGTCTGCTCGGTGACGGGCAGGGCGTCGATATCCGCGCGCAGCAGGATACGGCGGCGCGGCGTGCCGTCCTCGTGGTAGGCATCCGACGCGGTACCGCGAAGCGTTGCCACCAAGCCGGTCTTGAGCGGACGCTCGTAGGGGATATTCATGGCGTCGAGCTGGTTGGCGATGTCGGAGGTCGTGCGCTCCTCGGCAAGGCTCAGCTCCGGGTGCTTATGGAAGTGCCGGCGCTGCTTGATGATATAGGGTTCAAACTCGGTAGCGATATCTTTGATGGCTGCGGTGACGTCGTCAGCCGCGCGAGCCTCGGTCGCCGCCATAATCTGCTGTGCCTTGGTCTTCGTCATGGTCGATTTGCTCCTTGCTGGGTTGATCGCAAAATCGTACAGGCTCTCTCCAGTATGCCACCTGCCGCTAGGGCTGGTAAAGTTGCCGTTTGCCGCTTGGGGTTTTGTTGCAAGGGCGGGGGAGTACACTCGGGGGTGTTGAATTTCCTGCCAGAGATGGGGATGCCCATGCAACATATCGATCGGATTATCCGCTCCAAGAACGTCTTTACCGCGCAAGACGGCATCGATACTGCCCGCGAGCTGGCGATTGCCATCGCAGGCGACCGTATCGTCGCAGTCGGTGCGCCCGATGACGTGATTGCCGCCGCGCCTGCCGCCACGCCGGTTATCGACTACGGCGAGCAGTTTGTCTGCCCCGGTTTCCATGACGCGCACCTGCACTTTTTCCATACCTCGGTCGGCTCCTCGCCGTACATGCTCATGGATATGGGCACGTCAGAGGCGGCACTGGTGCAGCATGCGCGCGAGTTTTCCCAGGACCTGCCCGATGACGCTTGGGTTGTGACGCAGGGCTGGCGCGACTACCGTTGGGACCCGCCCGAGCATCCTAGCAAGGCGTCGCTCGATGTGGCATTCCCCGATCGTCCCTGCGTTATGTATTCGGGCGACGGGCACACGCTTTGGCTCAACAGCCGTGCACTCGAGGCGCTCGGCGTCACGCGCGACAGCGAGCCGCCAGCGGGCGGCAGCTACGACAAGGACGCAAACGGCGAGCTCACGGGCATTGCTCACGAGGCAGCTGCTATGCAGCTGCTACCGCGCTGCCTTGAGTGGCTGGGCGAGGATCGCATCGCAAGCGCTTACGCCGATCAAATGAGGCGGATGGCCGAGCAGGGCATCACCTCGATATGCGATATGTCGCTCATGCCCATGCCGGGCTGCGATTTTATCCGCGATGACGTCTACGACAAACTGCAGGCAGCTGGCAAACTGGGCATCCGTGCCCATCTGTTCCCCACGTTGCTGGATGACCAATCGCGCTTAGAAGAACTGCAGACCCGCTACGCGAACAACGCGCTGCTCTCGGCGCCTGGTTTTAAGCAGTTCTTCGACGGCGTCTCGAGCGAACACACGGCCTATCTCACCGATCCCTATACCAACCCGCGCTTCCCGGGCGATCAAGGTCGCCTGACGGTTCCCGTCGAGCGCATGCGCAAGCTGGTCCTGGCGGCAGCCGAGCGCGGCCACACCGTGCGCATCCACGTTATCGGCGACGGCGCCATCCATGCCGCACTCGATATCTTTGAGGAGGCGGCAGAGCTCTACGGCTTGCCCCAGCACGGCCATAATACGCTTGAGCATTTGGAGAATCTGCTGCCCGAGGACATCGATCGTCTGCGCAAACTCAACGTCATTGCCTCGAGCCAGCCCTGTCATATCACACTCGACCCGGGTGGTCCGGAGCGCGACCTGGGCTTGGAGCGTAGCCGCATCATGTGGCCGTTTGCGACCTATAAGCAGCGCGGCATCCGCCAAGCCTTCGGCACCGATAGCCCCATCACAGCCGTTACCAGCATGAACGTGCTCTACACGGCTATCACCCGCCAAGACCCCCGCAGCCACTGGCCCGAGGGCGGTTGGCTGCCGAGCGAGCGTATCGATGCGGCAACGGCTCTGCGCAACTACACCCTGGGCAGCGCCTATGCAGCGGGCGACGAGCAAAACCTCGGCAGCCTAGAACCCGGCAAATACGCCGACCTGGTAGTCCTGGACCAAAACCCACTCACCATCGACCCCCAAGAACTCCAAGCCACCAAAGTCCAAGCCACCTACCTAGCCGGCAACCTGATCTACGAGCGCTAAGTATTCATGTCTTACCGTTAAACGCGGCTCGGGCAGCTTATTTTGGGATGGCGCTCGAGCCGCGTTTGTTTGCAAATGGGGGGTTCGTTAGGAGCGTCCCCGCCCTGCTTGATTTGGGCGCGGGGCGGAGGCGCCGCCGCCCCGCGCCCAATTTGGACAGCAGCAATGCTATCTCTAGGTGTTTTGCATACTTTCCATTACGAATTGCATAAAAAGGCTGGGATGTTCTTCCGGATCCTGATGTACCCCCGTCCGCGCCGTGCAAAAAACGGAGTATTCAGCACCGCGAGCTCTGCCTGTGCCGCTGCGGCTGAGTAACGTTGCAGAGATTGACGTCATTTTGTGCTCCGGTGCGGCGTGAGGCATGCCTTTCTGTCCTGACGGGGTTTGCCTGCCGACCAAAATCGCCGGCCGAAGGCGTCCTTGGGACCAATATGGTGTGTCCGGCACGTATGCAGCCGTCCTAGTCTGCTGAATACTCCCAAAAATGCACGGTGCTCCCCAGGGGACCCGTGCGCGCAGCGAAAACCATGCACATGTCGCTATCCGCATCGCCATTTTGCTGCACTGACTTTTCTGAATGCCGGGCCCGAATTAGTTAACCTGCCTCCCGTGTGGCTCCGGAGGGGCGGGGCATAAGGTTTATCGCGAGTTCCGCACGAGCCGAAGGCCACTTAATGTGGCCTTCGTGCGAGCAGGACTGCCCGAGCAGGAAACCTTATGCCCCGCCCCTCCGGAGCCACACGGGAGGCATCGCTAAGTTATCCCCCGGCATTCAGAAAATCTAAGTGCCAAAAAATAAGATTTTTTGACTCCGTGTTGTATAACCCGCCATTCGTGGGTACCATTCAACGCGTACGCAAACAAAAAGGGTTAATTCGCGCGGCATAACCGCGCGGCCCAAAAAGGAGGAAACAAGCATGTCGTCTTTGAAGCCGCTTGCAGATCGTGTTCTGGTCAAGCCCGACGAGGCCGAGCAGAAGACCGCTTCTGGTCTGTATATCGCCAGCAACGCCCAGGAGAAGCCGCAGCGCGGCACCATCGTTGCCGTTGGCGCCGGCAAGGTCAACGACAAGGGTGAGCGCATCCCCATGGACGTCAAGGTCGGTGACGTTGTCATCTATGGTAAGTTCGGTGGCAACGAGGTCAAGGTCGACGGCGAGAAGTATCTGCTGATGCGCGCCGACGACATCTACGCTGTCGTCGAGGCCTAGTCTCGTCAGAATCTCTGATTCGTCTTTGAACGCGCCCGCCGCATAGGACTCGGAAGCGGCGACGCGAGTCACATTTCTTTTGGAGGATTACCTACCATGGCAAAGAACATTACGTTCAACACCGATGCCCGCGCTAAGCTTGCCAAGGGCGTCAACACTCTGGCCGACGCCGTTACCGTCACCATGGGCCCCAAGGGCCGCTACGTTGCGCTGCAGCGCACGTTCGGTGCTCCGACCATCACCAACGACGGCGTTTCTGTCGCCAAGGAGATCGAGCTCGAGGACAACATCGAGAACATGGGCGCTCAGCTGGTGAAGGAGGTCGCCACCAAGACCAACGACACCGTGGGTGACGGCACCACCACCGCAACCCTGCTCGCTCAAGCCATCGTCAACGACGGTCTGCGCAACGTCGCCGCTGGCGCCAACCCGCTGGCCATCCGTCGCGGCATCGACAAGGCCGTCAACGCCGCCGTCGCCGAGATGAAGAAGCAGGCCAAGCCGGTCGAGACCAAGGAGCAGATTGCTTCCGTCGGTACCATCTCCGCCGGTGACCCCGAGGTCGGCGAGAAGATCGCCGAGGCCATGGAGGTCGTGGGCAAGGATGGCGTCATCACCGTCGAGGATTCCCAGACGTTCGACATCACCATCGACACCGTCGAGGGCATGCAGTTCGACAAGGGCTATGTCTCCGCTTACTTCGTCACGGATAACGACCGCATGGAGGCCGTGATGAAGGATCCGTACATCCTCATCACCGACCAGAAGATCTCCAGCGTCCAGGACATCATGCCTGTTCTCGAGGCTGTCCAGCGCGCTGGCCGTGGCCTGCTCATCATCGCTGAGGACATCGATGGCGAGGCTCTGCCGACCCTCGTCCTCAACAAGATCCGTGGCGCCCTCAACGTCTGCGCCGTCAAGGCCCCGGGCTACGGCGATCGCCGCAAGCGCATCCTGGAGGACATCGCCGTCCTCACCGGTGGCCAGGCTGCTCTGGACGAGCTGGGCGTGAAGGTCGCTGACATCACCGCTGATATGCTCGGTACCGCTAAGTCCGTCACCATCTCCAAGGACAACACCGTCGTCGTCGGCGGCGCTGGCTCCAAGGAGGCCATCGACGCCCGCATCGCTCAGATCAAGGGCGAGATGGAGAACACCACCTCTGACTTCGACCGTGAGAAGCTCCAGGAGCGCCTGGCCAAGCTCTCCGGTGGCGTTGCCGTCATCAAGGTCGGCGCTGCTACCGAGTCCGAGCTCAAGGAGATCAAGCACCGCGTTGAGGATGCCCTGCAGGCTACCCGCGCTGCTGTCGAGGAGGGCATCGTCGCCGGCGGTGGCGTCGCCTTCATGGACGCTGCTCCTGCGCTCGATGCTGTCGAGATCGACGACCCCGAGGAGAAGATTGGCGTCGATATCGTCAAGAAGGCTCTGACCGCTCCGGTCGCCACCATCGCCAAGAACGCTGGCTTTGAGGGCGCTGTCGTGGTCGACAAGGTTGCCGAGCTGCCCGCCGGCCAGGGTCTCAACTCTGCCAACGGCGAGTGGGGCGACATGATCGAGATGGGCGTCCTCGACCCCGTCAAGGTCAGCCGCGTCACCCTGCAGAACGCTGCTTCTGTCGCCAGCCTGATCCTCATCACCGAGGCTACCGTCTCCGATGTGCCCAAGAACACTCAGCTTGAGGACGCTATCGCTGCTGCTACCGCTGGTCAGCAGGGCGGCGGTATGTACTAAGGCCGACAAGGTCTAGAACTCCCACCGGGAATCCGGGGGCGTGACGGGGTCTTCTCTCCGGAACGTCCTCGGACATGCAAAGAGGCTCCGCATCGCGCTTCGCGCTGCGGAGCCTCTTTGCGTCCTTTGCGGAATGTTCCGGAGAGAAGCCCCCGTCACGCCCCCGGATTCCCTGCGTTTACGGCCTTGAGGTCGGCGGGCGGAGGAGGACGTGGTTGAGGGGGATGCGTGTCCCGGTCGCTGTTTCGCGGCTCTGCCGCGGAAGGCGCGCTACTTTGGGGCGGATGGAGGACGTGGTTGTTGCGCTAACTTGTCCCTACCGCATTTCTGGAGCGTTTCCCACCACAAATTACCCTTGGCATACTTGCGCGAACGATTGCTCGTGCTACACTTGCAATTGCTGTTTCAGGGCGGGGTGGAATTCCCCACTGGCGGTAAGTCGGGCGGTGTCAAAGGGACGCCGTGGCGCAGGCGAGGTGTCTGCGACCGAGCCGATGAGTCCGCGACCCGTGCGTGTGTTGGTTCGCATGCCGGCTGAACTGGTGAGATCCCAGTACCAACGGTTAAAGTCCGGATGAAAGAGGCAGGTGATCTTATGTCTGAACAGTCGCAGCATATCCATTTTGAGAACACGAATAGGTGGAGCACCAAACAGCTCGTTACCATGGCGCTGATGTGCGCCTTGGGTGCCCTGTTTATGTATGTGCAGCTGCCCATTCTTCCCTCGGCGCCGTTTTTGACGTATGACCCGTCGCTGGTGCCGGCGATGGTGTGCGGGTTTGCGTATGGTCCCGGCGCCGGTACCGCTGTTGCCGCTATGGCTATCGTTATCCATGCGCTCACCACGGGTGACTGGGTCGGCGCGCTTATGAACTTGGTTGCTACGCTGGGTTATATTCTGCCCGCGGCTATCGTCTACCAGAAGATGCATACCTATAAGGGTGCCGTGATTGGTCTGGTGCTCGGCGTTATTGCCGCTACGGCGTTGTCTATGGTCGCAAACCTTACCATTGGCGTATGGTTCTGGTATGGCTCGGTTGATGTGATCGCCCCGCTCATGATTCCTGCCGTGCTGCCGTTCAACCTCATCAAGACCGTGCTCAACTCGGTATTAACGCTGGCGGTGTACAAGGCGGTCTCTAATCTCATCACGCCCAAAAAGGACCAGGTAAAAGGTCGCGCATGATTGAGTGCCGAGGTGTTTCCTTTAGCTATGACGGTGCCGTACCGGCACTCGACGGCGTCGATCTGAACATTGAGGACGGGGAGTTTTTCTGCATCCTCGGTGGCAATGGGTCGGGCAAGTCGACGTTTGCCAAGCATCTGAATGCACTGTTGCAGCCCGATGCGGGCACGGTACGCATCAACGGCATGGACGCGTCCGATCCCGAGCTGGTCTACGACATCCGCTCGACTGCGGGCATGGTATTCCAGAATCCCGGCGACCAGCTGGTGGCAACGCTTGTCGAAGATGACATTGCGTTTGGTCCCGAAAACCTTGGCGTGCCATCGGCACAAATAGCACAGCGTGTACGCGAGGCGCTGAAGGGCGTGGGCCTGGTGGGCTTTGAGCGCCACGAGACCCACGCGCTCTCGGGTGGCCAAAAGCAGCGCGTGGCGCTTGCCGGTGTGCTCGCCATGGAACCGCGCGTGCTCATCTTGGACGAGGCTTCTTCGATGCTCGATCCGCGTGGACGCAAGGGCCTCATGAAGGCTTGCCACGCGTTGCACGATCGCGGCATGACCATCGTGATGATTACGCACTTTATGGAAGAGGCCGCCGAGGCCGATCGTGTCGCGGTATTTCGGGCGGGGCGCGTTGCCATGCTCGGTACGCCCGAGGAGATTCTGACGCGGGCAGATGAGCTCGCGGAGCTCAACCTGGATATGCCGGCGTCGTGCTGCTTGGGCACGGCGCTTCGTGCGAAGGGCGTGCCCGTTCATGCGCAGGTGCGCGAGGCGGATATGGTCGCCGAGATTGCGCAGGTATATGCCGACCGGAGTGGGGAAGACACCGCAGGGCGGCCTTCCGCGTCCCAGTTGGAAATCGCTGACGGCACTGTTCCGGTAGACAACGAGGGCAACGCGTCGGAGCCCGTCATCGAGCTATCCCATGTTTCGTACAGTTATTCGCTCAGTCCGCGCGAGCGTCGCCGCTGGCATAAGCGCTCGGCCGTTGCGGGCAAATCGAGCAAACAGGCTCTCTGGGGAAACGACCCCAGCAGCCCGTGGGCGCTGCGCGATGTATCGCTGACGGTGCGTCGCGGCGAGTTCCTGGGCTTAGCAGGTCATACCGGTTCGGGTAAGTCGACGCTGGTCCAGCATCTCAACGGTTTGATTCGCCCCCAGGAGGGTTCCGTTTACGCGTTGGGGCTCGACCTGGCAAACAAGAAAGATGCCGCCGCGGTTAAGGCCAAGGTCGGCGTGGTGTTTCAATATCCCGAGCGTCAGCTGTTTGCCGAAACCGTGACGCAGGACGTGGCGTTTGGCCCGCACAACCTTGGCTTGTCGCAGGCCGAGGTCGCGCGCCGCGTTGAGTCATCGCTCGCGCGCGTGGGCCTCGACTTGGCCACGGTGGGCGACAAGAGTCCCTTTGAGCTTTCGGGTGGCCAACAGCGGCGCGTGGCGTTTGCCGGCGTGCTTGCCATGGAGCCCGAGGTCTTGGTACTCGATGAGCCCATGGCGGGGCTCGATCCGGCGGCGCGCAGTGATTTCCTGGAGCTCATCGATCGACTTCACCATGGGGGCCTGACCGTCGTCATGGTCTCACACAGTATGGATGACCTTGCCAATTGCTGCGATCGTATTGTCGTGATGAACGAGGGCGCGGTGTTTGCTGAGGGCACGCCCGCTCAGGTTTTTGCGCATGCGGATGAGCTTAAATCAATCGGCTTGGGTGTTCCCGCTGCCCAGCGCATGGCGTTGGCGCTCGCGGAAGCGGGCGTGCCGCTGCGTCGCGGCGGGCTCTATACGGTTGAGTCGTTGGCCGACGAGTTGGCAGATTTGCCGATCGGTCGCTCAGACGGTCCTTCTAACGTCGCGGACATTGCTAAATCCAAGACGGTCGCGCGAGAGGAGGGCTGCTAATGGAGGCGTTTTCGTTTGGCAGCTACTATCCCGGCGATAGTGCGATCCACCGCCTGGACCCGCGAACTAAGTTGCTCTTGGGCTTTGTGTTTCTGATCACGACGCTCACGGTCAGCAGCTTCCGCGGACTGGCCCCGGTCGCAATCTTCGTTGTCCTGATCTATACCGTGTCCCGGGTGCCGTTGCGCCGGGTCCTATCATCGATGGCACCATTGCTGGCGATTGTCGTGGTGGTCGCGGTGCTCAACTTGTTTACCGATCAGAGTGGGCGCATCCTGTGGCAGCTCGGCTTTCTGCGGATAAGCGAGGGCTCGCTGCATTCCGCCGCCTTTATGGCGTGCCGCCTGACCTTGATGATGGCCGGTATGAGCGCCATCACGCTCACCACACCGACGCTCGACCTCACCGCGGGCTTCGAGCGCCTGCTCGCGCCGTTTGCGCGTGTGGGGCTCCCTGCGCACGAGCTCGGCATGATCATGGGCATCGCGCTGCGCTTTATGCCGCAGTTTGCCACCGAGATGAAGCAGACGGCCGATGCGCAGGCAAGCCGTGGTGCACGCGTAACGGGTGGCCCGCTCGGCGGCGTGCGTATGCTCGGCAGTGTGGCGATTCCACTGTTCACGGGCGTGTTCCGTCATGCCGAGACGTTGTCTGCTGCCATGGATGCACGCTGCTATCACGGCGAACAGGGCCGCACGCGTCTGCATGCGCTTGCATTTGGCCGCGGCGATGCGTTGGCGGCGGTGGTGACAGCGCTGCTGCTCATCTGCGTCATCGTCATCAATCTTCAACTTGTTTAGGCGCGATTCGAGCGCAGGAAAGGGATTCCCATGACCGACAACGACCGCACGGCGCAGCTCGAGCGCGCCTGTTCGTATCTTAGGCGTATTCCGGCGTGGTATCTCGCCACGATCGACGTGACGGACGGACATCAGCCGCGCGTGAGGCCGTTCTCGTTTGCCATGGTCGATGATGACAAGCTGTGGTTTTGCACCTCGCGCGATAAGGATGTGTGGGCCGAGCTCAGCGCGAACCCCAAGTTCGAGCTTTCGGGCTGGAAGCCGGGGGAGTGCTGGATCGTATTGTCCGGCGAGGCCGCGCTCGAGGACGATGCGGTGGTGAGCGACCGCGTTCGCGAAGCAGGCTTTAAGCACATGGTGGGCATTGGCGAGAAGCATGAGAGCGCCAACGACGGTCGTCTTGCGTTTTTCTCGGTCCGCAATATCGCCGCCCGCTTCTGCGATATCGACGGCAGCGAAGAGCATCTGGAGCTCTAGCGCGTCTCAAATTAACTACCCGTTCCAAATTGGCTAGTGGCAGGAGGACGCATGGACGGATTGAATACGGTTTTGGAGTATCTGACGTCGGTGCCGGCGTGGTACTTGGCGACGAGCGTGGACGGGCAGCCACATGTACGTCCATTTTCGTTTGCTCAGATCCAGGATGGCAAGCTGTGGTTTGTAACAGCGCGCACCAAAGATGTGTGGCAAGAGCTGCTGCAAAACCAGCGCTTTGAGGCCACGAGTTGGTGGCCGGGCCATGGCTGGCTCATCTTGCGCGGGCGTGCCGGCTTGGATGACCGGGCTTTAGGCGAAATGCGCGAAGCCGGGTGGAAGCATCTAGAGCACCTGGGCGAGCACTATGAGGGGCCTAACGACCCCACGCTCGTCTTCTTTAGCGTCGAGGATCCCGAGGCTTTTATCTGCAATCACGACGAATGGGTGCCGGTCGAGCTCTAGCCAGCTGGCTCATCCTAACAACTTGGTTTTCGCATGGGCGGGCCCCGTATTGCCCGGCGCCGTTAGGAGCGCCGGTCAATACGGGGCCCGCTCCATTTGTCAATTCCTTCAAGCGAATGTGTCGGGAATGTTTCAATGCATGAATATGCAAGCCATTTACGTATTCATGCATCTTTTGGTGCTAAAGTTTCAACCCACTTCATAACGACCGCTGCGAAATGCGCATCGGTGCATAAATCGCAGACAAGGAGTCTGATATGTCTTTGAAGGTTGGAATCGTCGGCGCGGCTGGATATGCCGGAGCCGAGCTCATTCGCCTCGTCCTCGGTCATCCCGAGTTTGAACTTGCTGCCATTACGTCCAACGCCGATGCCGGCCAGCCGTTGTCTGCGGTGTACCCGAGCTTCACCGGCGTAAGCGATCTTGTCTTTACGACGCATGATGCCCCCGAGCTCAAGAACTGCGACGCGGTCTTTTTGGCCGTGCCGCACACGGCTGCCATGGCACAGGTGCCCGCGCTGCTTGCATCGGGCGTCTCCTGCTTTGATCTTTCGGCCGACTACCGTCTGAACGACGCGTCCGTTTTTGAGGCTTGGTATGCCGCCGAGCATACGAGCCCCGAGCTGCTCAAGACCCGTGCCTTCGGTCTGCCCGAGCTGTTCTGCCAGGACTTGGAGACCGCCGCATCCGACCATGCCGACGGCAAACCCGTGCTGGTCGCCTGCGCCGGTTGCTATCCCACCGCAACGAGCCTTGCCGCCGCGCCCGCCGTGCGCGCGGGCTGGGTGGCCGAGAACGGTCCCGTGATTGTCGATGCCATTAGCGGCGTGACGGGCGCCGGTAAGTCCTGCAACGCCCGCACCCATTTTTGCAGCGCCGACGAGAACTTGGAGGCCTACGGCGTGGGCAAGCATCGCCACACGCCCGAGATTGAGCAAATCCTTGGCCTGACCGATCGCGTCGTCTTTACCCCGCACCTGGCACCGCTCAAGCGCGGTCTGCTCTCCACGGTGACGCTGCCGCTCGCGCCGCAGGCTCTCGACACGCTGGCTCTTGAGGATGTCGTCGACCATTACAAGCAGTTCTACGCCGGTCGCACCTTTGTGCGCGTGCTCGATGCCGGCCAGCAGCCCAAGACGGCTTCGGTCGTCGGCACCAACGCTGCCCAGATTGGCCTCGCGCTCAACAAGCGCGCGGGCGTGCTGGTGGCGACGGGCGCCATCGACAATCTGTGCAAGGGCGCTGCGGGCCAAGCAGTCCAGTGCGCCAATATCGTCTTTGGCTTTGACGAGCGACGAGGCTTGCCTACAGTGGCGTGCCCGGTGTAGCACATTCGATTGTTAACGATTTGGTAGTCGGGCATCGAATGGGGCGCCACTCTTAAGCTGGTCTCATGATCACGACTGGCATGGCGCACCAACCGATGCCCATTTTTTGTTTGACATAAGGAGTCGTAAAGACGATGAATGCTGAGCAGTTCGATATCAAGATTCGTGCCGTAGAGGGCGGCGTAACGGCGGCGGCCGGCTTTAAGGCGGCGGGCATCCATGCCGGATTCCGCAAGAATCCCGAGCGCCTGGATTACGCGCTCGTCGTGCCCGATAAGCCTTGCCCCGGGGCCGGTGTGTTTACGACTAACCGCTTTTGTGCGGCGCCCGTGCAGGTGAGCCGTGCCAACTTGGGCGGCGCCGACAAGGGCTACGGCGTCATTGCCGGCGTTTCGGTCAACTCTGGCAATGCCAACGCCGCCACGGGTGAGACCGGCCTTGCCTGCGCGCGCGAGACCTGCAACATCGCCTCGCAGGTCATCGGCTGCGAGCCCCAGCAGATTCTGGTCGCCTCCACGGGCGTAATTGGCCAGATTCTGCCGATCGACACGTTTGAGACCGCCATTCCTGCTGCCTACGAGGCGCTCTCCGCCCACGGTGGCGCCGATGCCGCTCGCGCCATCATGACGACCGACACGCACTCCAAGGAGTACGCCGTGTCCTACGTCAGTGAGGCTGCGGGTCATGCGGGCAATGTCTATACGGTAGGCGGAATGTGCAAGGGCTCGGGCATGATCATGCCCAACATGGCCACCATGATCGCAGTTATCACCACCGATGTCCCCGTCGAGCCTGCGGCACTTCATGCCCTGCTGCTCTCGACCGTCAAGCAGACCTTTAACAAGGTAACGGTCGATTCCGACACCTCGACCAACGACACCTGCATCATGCTTGCCTCCGGCGCCGCTGCCGCAGATGCCGAGCCTATCGTCGAGGGCTCCGATGCCTTTGACGAGTTGGCATTTGCCGTGCACGAGGTGTGCGAGAGCCTGGCGCGCAATATCGCCGCCGATGGTGAGGGCGCATCCAAGCTTGTTACGGTCAACGTTACCGGCGCCGCCAACGACGAGGAGGCCGATATCGCCGCCCGTGCCGTTGCCAACTCGCCGCTCGTTAAGACCTGCATCGCCGGCCACGACTGCAACTGGGGCCGCGTTGCTATGGCGCTTGGCAAGTGCGGCGTGAAGTTTAATCAGGAAGACGTTTCCATCGACATGATGGGCATGCCTGTCTGTCGCGACGGTCTGACTGTTCCCTTTGACGAGGACGAGGCTCTGCGACGTTTTGAGGCGCCCGAGATTGTGATCTCGGCAGACCTGGGCGCGGGCGACGCGGCGACCACCGTGTGGACTTGCGACCTCACGCACGAGTACATCTCCATTAACGGCGACTACCGTTCCTAGATTCCAGGCACGCTGCGTATCTTGCCGCGATTGCGGACAGCGGAGCACGGCGCGATAACGATACGAAAGACGAGGCAGATTATGAAATTCGCACGCGATTGTCGTTCGAGCGAATCCAACGAAGCAACCGCGCAGCTGCTGTTCGAAGCGCTGCCGTGGATTAAGAACCTGACCGGCAAGACGGTTGTTATCAAATATGGCGGAGCCGCCATGGTTGATGAGCAGCTGCGCCGCGACGTGATGAGCGACATCGTCCTGCTTAAGATCATCGGCATGCGCCCCGTCATCGTGCATGGCGGCGGCAAGGCTATCAACGAGGCGCTTAGCCACTACGACATCCCCGTCGAGTTTATGAACGGCCAGCGCGTGACCACGCCGGCGACCATGGATATCGTGCGCGAGGTGCTGGGCGGCAAGGTCAACCAGGAGCTGGTCGCGGCGCTCAACCATCACGGCAACCTGGCCGTGGGCGTTTCGGGCAGCGATGCCGGTACGCTCATCGCCGAGCCGCTCGACCCCGAACTCGGCCGCGTAGGCAAGGTCACGCACGTCAACACCGACTATATCGAGCGCCTGCTCGATAGCGAGTACATCCCCGTCATCGCTACCGTCGCGGCGGGGGAGGACGGCGGTTTCTTCAACATCAACGCCGATACCGCCGCCGGTGCCGTTGCGGCGGCGCTGCATGCGCATAAGGCGATCTTTTTGACCGACGTCGACGGCCTGTACAAGGACTTTAGCGATAAAGACTCACTCATCTCCAACCTAACGCTCGACGAGGTTAACGAAATGCTCTACGGCGGCGAGGTCGATAAGGGCATGATTCCCAAGCTGCGTGCGGCCGTCGATGCGCTTGCCGGCGGCGTATTTCGCGCTCACATCATCAACGGCACCACGCCGCATTCGCTGCTGCTGGAGCTGCTGACCGATGCCGGCGTCGGCACCGTGATCCATTCCACCGAGACGGCTTACGAGTTCGATACGCATCCGCATCCGCTTTCGACGTTTGCTGCGCGTCTGACCGAGAACCTCGACGAGGTCGAGAAGCTTCAGACAGTCTAACTGACCCGCAGCCGCCCCATTTCTGCACCCATAGGCCTGCGCCGTCCGGCGCTCAACGAAAGGCATCCCATGTCACTTGCAGCTCAGCAATCGCTTGAATCCCATTACGTTATGCATACCTTTGGCCGCTCTCCGGTCGAGTTTGTCGAGGGTCACGGCATGAAGCTCACCGGCGACGATGGTCGTGAGTACCTCGACTTTCTTGCCGGCATCGGCGTGTGCAGCCTAGGTCATGGCGACCCGGCTGTGCTCTCGGCGCTCGAGGCACAGACCAAAAAGCTCATGCATGTCTCCAATTACTTCTACATCGAGCAGCGTGGACAGGTCGCGGCGCTGCTGTCCAAGCTTGCCAACGACGACTTAGATGGTGCACGCGTGCTTGCCGATGCCATTGCCGCCGGCGATGAGACCACGGCAGCTGCTCTTGGTGCCCCGGCTGCGGATGAGCAGGTTTGGGAGACCTTCTTTGCCAACTCCGGCGCCGAGGCCAATGAGGGCTCGATGAAGCTTGCGCGCCTGTACGCCAAGCGTGCCGGTAACGGCGGCAACACTATCGTGTGCATGCGCGGCGGCTTCCACGGCCGTACGCTCGAGACCATTGCCGCCACCATGCAGGATTGGCTGCAGGATAGTTTCCGCCCGCTGCCGGGTGGCTTTGTGGCCTGTACGCCCAACGATATCGATGAACTGCGTGCGATCTTTAAGCAGCTGGGGAGCGAAATATGTGCCGTGATGCTCGAGCCGATCCAGGGTGAGAGTGGCGTGCACCCCATGACCGAGGAGTTTATGGCGGCAGCGCGCGACCTGGCACACGAAGTGGGCGCCGTGCTTATAGCCGACGAGGTCCAGTGCGGCATCTTCCGCTCCGGCAAGCCGTTTGCATTCCAAACCTATGGCGTGGAACCCGACATCATGAGCCTTGCCAAGGGCATTGCCGATGGCGTGCCCATGGGTGCCGTCGTAGCAAAGAAGGAGATTGCCGACGTGTTTAAGCCGGGCGACCACGGCTCGACCTTTGGCGGTAGCTGCTTGGCTGTCGCGGCGTGCGCCGCGACGCTCTCCGCGCTCGTGCGCGGCGATTATGCCGACCATGCTGCCAAGGTAGGCGCCTATATGGAGGCAAAGCTCGCCAAGCTGCCGAACGTGACCGAGGTGCGTGGCCGCGGCTTGATGCTCGGCTGTGATTTGGATGATGCCGCGGGCGACGCGCATGATATTGTTGCCCGCGCGCTGGCCGCCGGTGCCGTGATTAACGCTACGGGTGCCCATACGCTGCGTTTCCTGCCGCCGCTCGTCTGCGAGGAATCCGACGTGGACAGTCTGATCGAGATTCTGTCGGGTGTCTTGGGCTAACGCGGCGCAATAACTCAATTTGAACCGGGTTCCGGACTGTGGACGTGCCATATGCGGCACGATTCAGCGGTCTGGAGCCCGTTTTGCCTTAGATTTGCTAAGGCGGGGAGACCTGCTGGTCAAAAAACATCAAATATGAGTACTGTTACCAGCTGAATCTCATATGAAACCGACTATCTAGGATTAGTTAGACCACACATGTTCAGTTATGTTAATGGGGAAACAGCTAGCAAAGGCTTCAAATCGCTGATTCAGGGCTAGATTTACCCAGCGAAACCCAAAAATCGCTGCTACAAAATTAGTAACAGTACTCATTTTTGCCATTTTCTGGCCACGGCCTTTGTGACAGTCGTGCTGGCGGGTTCGAATCCCATGAAATGGGCCCAAAAAAGAAAGGCTCCCATTGCTGGGAGCCTATCAAATCAGTGGTGGGCGATGAGGGATGTCGCGTGCGGCTGACGCCGCCCGCTCTCGCTTCGTCGCTCCGCTTCTCGCGTGCTGCGCTGGAAAACGCTTCGCGTTTCCTCAGCTCCGCACCCTTGCGGGTTCGAATCCCCCCGCGATGGGCCCAAAAAAGAAAGGCCCCCATAGCTGGGAGCCTATCAAATCAGTGGTGGGCGATGAGGGATGTCGCGTGCGGCTGACGCCGCCCGCTTTCGCTTCGGGCCTGCGGCCCTCGCGTGCTGCGCTGGAAAACGCTTCGCGTTTCCTCAGCTTCGCACCCTGTCGGGTTCGAATCCCATGCGCTGGGCCCAAACAAAAACGGTCCCCTTGCGAGGACCGTTTCCAATTCAATGGTGGGCGATGAGGGATTCGAACCCCCAGCCTTGTGCGTGTAAAGCACCTGCGCTAACCGTTGCGCCAATCGCCCGTGCGGAGAGAGTATAGCAAAACAATCGCCTCATTCATCTCATATCCATTAAAGGTAACCGGCGCGTGTCGGCGCGGAGCTGATTCAGTTGAGATTGCCTGAACATTCCGCCCCTCTTTACGCCCTCGGGTATACTCAAAAGCTACTGATTCGATTTGATACCCAGCAACAGCAGAGGGGATAGTATATGTGCGGTTTTGTCGGTTTTGTCGGTGGGACGGATAACCAATCCGAGGTGCTCACCAAGATGATGGACCGCATCGTCCATCGTGGTCCCGACATGGGCGGCCAGTTTATCGACGGCCGCGTTGCCCTCGGCTTCCGCCGCTTGTCGATCCTCGACCTGACCGAGGCCGGCGCTCAGCCCATGGCCAATGAGGACGGTAGCGTCGTCATTGTCTTCAACGGCGAGATCTACAACTTCCAAGAGCTCCGTTCCGAGCTCGAGGCCAAGGGCTACAAGTTCCACTGCGGCGCCGACACCGAGAGCCTCCTGCACGGCTATGAGGAGTGGGGCGAGGCAGTACTCGATCGCTTGCGCGGTATGTACGCCTTCGTCATCTGGGACAAGAAGAAGAATAAGCTTTTTGGCGCCCGCGATATCTTTGGCATCAAGCCGCTCTACTACTATCCCATGGCCGATGCGGGCGACGGCGCTCCGGGCGTGCTCTTCGGTTCCGAGATCAAGAGCTTCCTGGACTACCCGCACTTCCACAAGGCGGTCAACAAAAAGGCCCTGCGTCCGTACATGACGCTGCAGTATTCGGCAACCGAGGAGACCTTCTTCGAGGGTGTCTACAAGCTGCCGCCGGCGCACTACTTTACCGTCGATATCCCGACCGGCAAGATGAACATCGAGCGCTACTGGGATTGCGATTACTCTGCCGTCGAGAAGCCGTTCGAGGAGTACGTCGACGAGCTGGACGAGGTCGTGCACGAGAGCGTCGAGGCCCATCGCATCGCCGACGTCAAGGTCGCGTCGTTCCTCTCCGGCGGCGTCGACTCCAGCTACATCGCCGCTTGCCTCATGCCCGACAAGACCTTCTCGGTGGGCTTCGATTACAAGAATTTCAACGAGACTAACTACGCCAAGGAACTTTCCGACAAGCTTGGCGTCGAGAATGTTCGCAAGATGATCACCGCCGACGAGTTCTTTGGCGCACTCGAGGACATTCAGTATCACATGGACGAGCCACAGTCCAACCTGTCGTCTGTGCCGTTGTGGTTCTTGGCCGAGATGGCGCGCAAGGACGTCACCGTCGTGCTTTCGGGCGAAGGCGCCGACGAGCTCTTTGGCGGCTACGCCTACTACGAGGACACGGTTCCGGTGCGCAAGTACAAAAAGATGGTGCCGCTGCCCATCCGTCGCGCGCTCGGTAACCTGGCGTTGCATATGCCGTACTTCAAGGGACATAACTTCCTGGTCAAGGGTGCCGAGATCCCCGAGAAGTCGTTCCTGGGACAGGCTCTGGTATGGCCGGAGCGCGAGGTCGACGGCGTGCTCAAGCCCGAGTACAACACCGGCGATGGCGCCTTCGAGCTTGCCGCCCCCATCTATGCGCGCGTGAAGGGTCAGCCCGAGTTGGTCAAGAAGCAGTACCTGGATATGAACATGTGGCTCCCGGGCGACATTCTGCTCAAGGCCGACAAGATGTGCATGGCGCACTCGCTGGAGCTGCGCGTGCCCTTCCTGGACCGCAAAGTCATGGAGTTCGCCGAGCACATTCCCGATCGCTACCGCATCAACGAGAACGGCAACAAACAGGTACTCCGCCACGCTGCCAACAAGTCGCTGCCCGATGAGTGGGCCACCCGTCCCAAGGTGGGCTTCCCGGTGCCGATTGTCTACTGGCTGCGCGAGCAAAAGTGGTACGACTATGTCAAGGAGTACTTCACCGCGCCGTGGGCAAGCGAGTTCTTCGATACCGACGAGCTCATGCACCTGCTCGATCTGCACTTTGCGGGCAAGGGCGATTTCCAGCGCAAGATCTATACGCCGCTCGTGTTCCTGGTGTGGTACAAGCGCTTCTTTATCGACGAGGACCAGCCCGCTGTTCAGGCTGCCTAGCCTCGGCTTACGAACGCCTGCGCGTAACGGCTCCTCCGGGAGCCGTTTTTGCGTGGTGCGTTTCAGTTACTATAAAAACCGTCCCTGCCAAATGGCTGAGAAAGGTGAAAGATGCACCATTCGGATTCCGCGACCGTGACCACGGTCGATACGCTTGCCAAGCTTCTCGATGTGTGCGGCGAGCTGCGCGCGTCAGAGCAGGTTGACGAGCGTGCCGTGACCGGCTGCTCGTTTGATTCGCGTACGGTCTCGGCGGGTGACGTGTTCTTTTGCAAAGGCACTGCCTTTAAGCCCGCGTTTTTGAGCATGGCGCTCGATGCGGGCGCCGTCGCATTTGTGTGCGAGGAGTCGCTGGTCGAGTCTCTGGAGCCGCTGGCGCAGGAGAGCGGTGCTGCGATGCTGGTTGTTGATGGCGTTCGCACGGCCATGGCCCTGTTGCCGCCGGAGGTCTACGACCGTCCCGACCACGACGTCAAGATCGTGGGTATCACCGGTACCAAGGGAAAGACCACGACCGCTTTTATGCTCCAGTCCATCATCAAAGCGGCGGGCGAGTCCTGCGGCATGATCGGCTCGGTGAGTACCGACGATGGCATCGAGTGCTACGAGAGCACCAATACTACGCCCGAGGCCCCCGAGGTCTGGCGCCATATCGCCAACTGCCGCACGTCAGGTCGCCAATCCATGGTCATGGAGGTCTCGAGCCAGGCGCTCAAGTACCAACGCGTCGAGAATCTGCCGTTTGACGTGGCGTGCTTCCTCAACATCGGCCGTGACCACATCTCACCGATCGAACACCCCACGTTTGAGGATTATTTTGAGAGCAAACTCAGGATCTTTGACCAGGCAAAGACCGCCGTGGTGAATCTGGGCACCGAAGAGGTTGACCGTGTGTTGGAGGCAGCGTCGACGGCCGAGCGCTTGGTGACCGTTGGCGTCGAGCATCCCGAGGCAAGCCTGTGGGCGAGCGATGTGCGCATGGTCGGCTTTAACATCGAGTTTAACCTGCATGGCCTGTGTGCCGACGAGTCCGAGGCGGGGGAGAAGGTCCTGCTGGGCATCGCGGGCGACTTTAACGTGGAAAACGCGCTGGTCGCTATCGCCGCTGCGCGCGAGATCGGCATCGGTATCGAGGCTATCAAGAAGGGCCTCTCCAAACTGCGTGTGCCGGGCCGTATGGAGGTCGTGGAGTCGAAGGACGGCCGCGTGATCTGCGTCGTTGACTATGCGCACAACCAGCTTTCGTTCCGTTCGCTTTTCTCGTCGGTCAAGCGCGCGTTTCCCGCTAGTCCAGTCATTGCAGTGTTTGGCGCTGCCGGCGGCAAGGCGCAGGAGCGCCGCGAGCAGCTTCCGCGCGAGGCCGCACCATATTCCGACCTGATGATTTTTGCCAACGAGGACCCGGCTCACGAGGACCCGATGAAGGTCTGTCGCGAGCTTGCCGAGCATGTTCCCGACGATACGCCGAACAAGATCATCCTCGACCGCGAAGCCGCTGTGCATGCGGCGTTCAAGGCGGCGCGCGAGGAGTACGTCAACCCCGATGCTCCCACCATTGTCTTGCTGCTGGCAAAGGGTGACGAGGAGCTCATGCACGTGGGCGACGAGTTCGTGCCCATCGAGAGCGACCTTTCGCTGGCCAATCGCCTGATCGATGTTACCCAGTTTGACTAATGAACCATGATGGCGGCGGCGCCCTGAGTGCGCTGTCGCCATAAGCGTGTTCCCTCAATCAAAACATGCCGTCCAAGTCCAAACCCTTCTACGTAAACGGAGTAACCATGTCCCACAACACCCTGCCGACCGTTGCCGAGCTTTCGGGCGAGATGCGCGAGCGCTTGGCCAAGGTCAAGTACGTCTTTACCGACCTGGATGCCACGATGCTCGCGCCCGGCTCGTGCGTGCTGCGCGACAACGACGGTAACCCCTCGACCAAACTCGTCGAGGCCGTCGTGGCACTTGCCCGCGCTGGTATTCAGGTGGTTCCCACCTCGGGCCGCAACCGTACCATGATCCACGAGGATGCGCGCGTGCTCGGCCTCAACTCCTACATCGGTGAGATGGGCGGCCTGGTCATGTACGACCTCAAAGCCAACGATTGGGAGTATCTGACTGGCGACATGCCTTACGACCCCGCCTGCGGCCTTACTCCGCACCAGGTGATCGAGCAGACCGGCGTGTGCGAGAAGATTCTTGCCCGCTGGCCGCACAAGATCGAGTATCACAACGACATGTCGACCGGCTACAAGTACCGCGAGGTCACCGTCGGCATGCGCGGCGATGTGCCCGACAATGAGGTCCAGGCCATCCTGGACGAGGCCGGCTGCGGCCTGGTGTGGGCCTGTAACGGTCACCTGACGCATCTGTCCAAGCCGACGACGCTCGAGCTCGATCGCGTCGAGGACGGTCGCGCGTTTAACATCAATCCCGCCGGCCTCAACAAGGGCGTTGCCATCGCGCGCTTCTGCGAGCACCTGGGGATTGAGCGCGAGGAGACGCTCGCGCTCGGCGATTCCGAGTCCGACTTCTACATGGCCGATCACGTGGGCACGTTCTGCCTGGTCGAGAATGGCCTGACGAGCGCCGGCGCGCCCGAGTTCCTGGCTGCTTGCGAGAACGCTTTCGTTACGCGCGGCAAAATTGTCGACGGTTGGGCGGCGACGGCAGAGCTGCTGGTCGCGGCGCGTTCGTAGCGCGGCGTCGCCGCACTTGGACATGTCTTTTCGAGAGAGACTGGTGAGGTAATGTCCGATATCGAGAATCCGACAGGCGACACGCGCCCGATTGGCGTGTTCGATTCTGGTTTGGGCGGTCTGACGGTTGCGCGCGCCATCGCGACGGTGCTGCCGCACGAGTCCGTCTACTACTTCGGCGACACCAAACGCTGCCCCTACGGCACGCGCACCGAGGATGAGGTGCGCTCGTTTGCGTTGCAGGCGGGCCGTTGGCTGTCGAAGCACGACGTCAAGATTATGGTCATCGCCTGCAACACGGCGACAGCTGCGGCCTTGCGTCTGGCCCAGCAGGTGCTCGACGTTCCCGTGATCGGCGTGATCGCGCCGGGTGCCCGTGCGGCAATCAACAGCACCCGTTCGCGTCGCGTGGGCGTGCTCGCCACCAACCTCACCATTCGCTCGGGCGCCTACACGCGCGCCATTCAGGATCTAGATGCCGGCGTCGATGTATACGGTTGTCCTGCCTCGAGCTTTGTCGAGGTTGTCGAACACGAGCTCGCCTCGGGTGCACATCTGCAGGAACAGTGGCTCGAGAACGAGGACATCTTCGATACGCCTGCCGTGCGTGCGCTGGTGGGTGCCACGGTTGAGCCGCTGCGCGACCACGGTATCGATACCGTGGTGCTCGGCTGTACGCATTTTCCGCTGTTGGTGGGACCTATCCGGCATGCGCTGGGGCCTGGGGTGCGCGTCGTAAGTTCCGCCGAGGAGACCACGCGCGAGCTGACCGATATCCTCACGCGCCGCGAGCAGCTGGCGGGCGACGCCGCCGAGCCGCAGCATCGTTTTGCCACGACGGCCGATAACATTGCCGAGTTTGCGGTGGCGGGCAGCTTTATCTTTGGTCAGCCGCTCAAGAGCATCGAACATATCGATATCGATGAGCTGAAATAGATGTAAGGCAGCCGCCAAAGCCTTCGCCACATCTTTTGCCGAAAGGATATTCCTATGGAGTACATGCAGGTTAACCGCGCCAACGGCCGCGCCGTCGATGAGCTGCGCCCCATCAAGCTTACTCGCGGCGTTATGAAGCACGCCCACGGTTCGTGCCTGGCCGAGTTTGGCGATACGCGCGTGCTGTGCGCTGCCACCATCGAGGAGGGCGTGCCGGGCTGGCGCAAGGGCGCCAAGGCCGGTTGGGTAACGGCGGAGTACGCCATGCTGCCGGCATCGACCGGCAAGCGCTGCAAGCGCGAGCACGCCAACCGCAAAGGCCGCTCCATGGAGATCGAGCGCCTCATTGGTCGCAGCCTGCGTACCGTCGTCAACATGAAGGCGCTCGGCGAGTACACCGTCACCGTCGACTGCGACGTGATCCAGGCCGATGGCGGTACGCGTACGGCGAGCATTACCGGCGCCTGGGTGGCGCTGCACGACGCCCTCGCCATGTGGGTCGAGGCAGGCAAGATCGAGCGCATCCCGCTTACCGGCCAGGTGGCTGCCATCTCTATGGGCGTTGTCGACGGCAATACGCTGCTTGACCTCGATTATTCCGAGGACAGCCACGCCGAAGTCGACATGAACCTCGTCGCCACCGACACCGGCGAGATGATCGAACTTCAGGGTACCGGCGAGCAGGCGCCCTTCGACCGTAAGCGTCTCAACGCCCTACTCGACCTGGGCGACAAGGGCGTTGCCGAGCTCATCGAGCTTCAGCGCCAAGCCCTCGCCTAACCTGCCAAAAAGGGATGTTAATTTTGGTAGGTTTTATCTGGGAAAACGTCGAAGTATAAGGTTTCTGTCGCCAGGGAGGGGAGAGGGCTCGAGGCCAGTTTCCCTTGGGCGGCATTGCTATAGAGACAAGGAAGCCAGTCATGGCACTAGAGAAGATCGATATCGACACCCTCGACCCGGCGGCGACCATCGTCGTGGCAACGGGCAATGCCCATAAGCTCACCGAGATCGAGGCCATTTTGGGCAAGGTCATGCCCGAGGTTCGCTTTGTGGCGTTGGGTCAGCTGGGTGATTTTGAGGACCCCGAGGAAAACGGCACGACGTTTTTGGAGAACGCCATCATCAAGGCGCAGGCTGCCGTCGAAGAGACGGGGCTCATGGCCATTGCCGACGATTCGGGCCTGGTCGTCGACGCGCTGGACGGTGAGCCCGGTGTGTATAGCGCGCGCTACGCGGGCGTTCACGGCGACGATGCCGCCAACAATGCCAAGCTGCTCGTGAATCTGGAAGGCGTGGCAGACGAGGACCGCACCGCGCGCTTTATGAGCGTCGTTGCGCTCATCGATACGGACGGCCTGGTCACCTATGGCGAGGGCGCCTGTGAGGGCGTTATCGCGCACGAGGGCCGCGGCGATCACGGCTTTGGCTACGACCCGCTGTTCCTGCCGGTCGATACGCCGGGCAAGACTATGGCCGAGCTCACGGCGGACGAGAAGAACGCCATCAGCCATCGATTCCATGCGCTCGAGCACCTATCCGCCAAACTGACGGGCGAGGAGTAAGCCGTGCGTGCGGTGGTGCAGCGCGTACTCAATGCCGGCGTGACAGTCGACGGCGAGTGCGTGGGTAAAATTGGGCGCGGCTATCTGGTGCTGCTGGGCGTGGGCCACGGCGACACGCGTGCCGAGGCCGACAAGCTGTGGGGCAAGCTCCGCGGGCTGCGTATCAACGAGGACGAGAACGGCAAGACCAATCTGGCGCTTGCCGATGTCGACGGCGAGATGCTCGTGGTGTCGCAGTTCACGCTGTTCGCTGACTGCCGCCACGGTCGCCGTCCGTCGTTTACCGATGCAGGCGCGCCCGATGTTGCCAACGAGCTCTACGAGTACTTCCTGACGCTCGTTCGCAAAGATGTCGAACACGTGGCGCACGGCATCTTTGGCGCCGATATGAAAGTCGACTTGGTCAACGACGGCCCATTCACCATCGTCTTGGACACGGACAACCTTTAGGTTACGCGGTTTTACCAAACCGCGTAACAACTGGTCATGCGAGGTTGTCGTCTGGTACGTATTTGGGATGGGGCTTTTTTAGCTACTTGCGTATGGCGGCAGCAGGGTGCTATAGTATTAGAGTTTTGTCTATCTTAGGGGTATTATCCCCTTTTTTGAATTGCACCTTCTGGAGGCCCTGTTCATGGAAGAGATGGAAGTCAATCACGTCGACGACATCCACGAGAAGCTGACCGATATGGTGGGCGATCGCGTCAAGGTGAAGGCCAACATGGGCCGCACCCGCGTCGTCGAGCGCATGGGCACCATCAAGAGCGTCCACCCCGCCGTCTTTATCGTCGAGGTTGACGAACGTCGCGGCCGCAAGTCGCGTCAGTCCTACCAGTATATCGATGTCCTCACCGGGCAGGTCGAGCTGTTCGACCCCGAGAGCGGTGAGCACATTTTTACCCCGCTCGGCAATCAGCTCGAGGAGCACTAACGGTGACCGATCGGTCCCTGGCTCTTTCCGCGCCGGCAAAGATTAACCTCTATCTGGGGGTTCATACCGAGCGTGACGACCGCGGCTACCATAAGGTCGATTCCCTGATGGCAGCCGTCGGTCTTGTCGATACCGTGACGGTTACGCCGGCACAGGCGCTGACCGTCCAGACGATTCCGACATCCGACTTTCCCATGCAAAAGAATACGGCGTATCGTGCTGCGCTCGCTATGGCCGAGCATTATGGTCGTGAAGCCAACGTCTGCATCACGATCGAGAAGTGCATCCCGTTGTGTGCCGGCCTGGGCGGTCCTTCGACGGATGCCGCGGCGGTCATTGTCGCCTTGGCAGAGCTGTGGGGTATCGACCGTGCCGATCCCGCGCTGGACAACATCGCGCGCGGCATTGGCGCCGACGTTCCCTTCTTTTTGCATGCCAGCCCTGCATTTTACGTGGGTGGGGGAGACGTGCTGGCAACCGAGTACCCCGCACTTCCCGCGACACCCGTCGTGCTGGTTAAGCCGCGCGAGGCAAGCGTTTCAACAATTGAAGCCTATCGACGTGTTGACGAGACCCCAGCGCCTGCGGACAAGCCCGGAGCGATCGCATCTGCCCTTCGCTCGGGAGACGCAGAGGCGGCCTACGCGCTCGTCCACAACAACCTGGGTGTCATTTCCGCGCAGATGGAGCCGCGGATTCAAACGGTGCTCGACTGGCTTCGTTCACAGGACGGTACCATTGCCACAAACGTGTGCGGTTCGGGTGCCTGCTCGTTTGCTCTCTGCGATAGCGCCGCCACGGCAGCCAATCTTGCGGCGACGGCTCAACAAAACGGCTGGTGGGCTTATGCAACGGAGCTCGTTTCCGACACGGTTCGCATTGAAGCGCCAAAGAAATAAAAATTTATCTAGCACGCGGCGAAAATCTTTGTTACTATAGTCGAGCTAACGGGTTGTGGCTCAGTTTGGTAGAGCACTGCGTTCGGGACGCAGGGGTCGCTGGTTCAAATCCAGTCAACCCGACCAGAGCATGAGGAGGGACCGCTTCTTGCGGTCCCTTTTTTTAGCTATTGTTGTGATACCGCGATACCCGCGGTATACTCATTCGAGCTTGTCTCGCTGTATTGTGGAGGTCTACATGTTTGGACTGAGGGCTCCTGAGCTCATCATTATTCTCGTCGTTGTCCTGATTATCTTCGGGCCCAAGAACCTGCCGAAGCTCGGCAAGTCCCTCGGCTCTACCGTCAAGAATATCCGTGAGGGTATGGAGGGCGACGATAAGGCCGAGACCAAGCAGGCCGAGGAGGTCGTGGTCGAGCAGTCCGAGGAGGACAAGGAGATCGCTGAGCTCGAGGCCAAGCTCGCTGCTGCCAAGAAGAAGCAGGCAGAGGACAGCGACGCGGACGCAGAGTAGTCCCATCCCTTTGGGGTGAGCACCTGACCGGCTTGCCCGCAGGCTAGCCGGTCTTTTTCGTTTTGTTGACAGTTGATTGTTTGATCAGAGTTGGGGAGATATCCGTATGGACGCAAGCCAGATCGTACTGACCGCTGAGGGCCGCCAGAAGCTCGTCGAGGAGCTCGCTTGGCGTGAGGGCGATTACGCCAAGGAGATCGTCGAGGACATCAAGGAAGCCCGCGCGTTCGGCGACCTTTCGGAGAACTCCGAGTACGACGCCGCTAAGGACAAGCAGGCCCAGAACGCCGCTCGTATTGCCGAGATCCAGGCCATCCTCGCCAACGCTCAGGTTGCTGCCACCACGGGCGATCTGACCGTCTCCATCGGTTCCACCGTTTCTCTGATTGATCCCAACGGTGAGGTCATGGAAGTCACGCTTGTCGGTACCACCGAGACCAACTCGCTCGAGCACAAGATTTCCAACGAGTCTCCGGTCGGCCACGCCATCATCGGTCACGGCGAGGGCGACTCCGTCGAGGTCGTTACGCCTTCCGGCAAGACTCGCGTCTACACCATCGCCAAGATTGCACGCTAGACCACGGTCCCGCGTAAAGGTATGTTTTCGCTCCCTGGGACCGAATCCTGGGGAGCGTTTTAGTTTGAGGAGCTAACTTATGGCAGAGAACCAGAACGCCGCAGATCAGGCATCGACGCTCAACGACGAGCGCGCCACCCGCCTGGCCAAGCGCGCCGCCCTGTTCGAGGCGGGCCAGAACCCCTATCCCGAGCACTCTGAGCTTGAGGACTACGTTGCCGATATCGAGGCTAAGTACGCCGAGCTTGCCGATGGCGAGGACACCGAGGACGTCGTGAAGATCGCCGGCCGTGTGGTCGCCAAGCGCGGTCAGGGTAAGATCATGTTCATCGTCGTGCGCGATGCGACCGGCGAGATTCAGCTGTTCTGCCGCATCAATGACATGGACGAGGCTGCCTGGAATACGCTCAAGTCCCTCGACCTGGGCGACATCCTGGGCGTGACCGGCGTGGTCGTGCGCACCCAGCGCGGCCAGCTTTCCGTTGCCCCTAAGAGCGCGACCCTGCTTGCCAAGGCCGTTCGTCCGCTGCCCGAGAAGTTCCATGGTCTTTCCGACAAGGAGACCCGCTATCGCCAGCGCTATGTCGACCTGATCGCCAACGACGACGTTCGCGAGACCTTCCGTAAGCGTTCGCAGATTCTTTCCACCTTCCGTCGCTTTATGGAGTCCGACGGCTACATGGAGGTCGAAACCCCCATCCTGCAGACCATCCAGGGCGGCGCTACTGCCAAGCCGTTCATCACGCACTTCAACGCGCTCGATCAGGAGTGCTACCTGCGTATTGCTACCGAGTTGCACCTCAAGCGCTGCATCGTCGGCGGTTTTGAGCGCGTGTTCGAGATCGGCCGTATCTTCCGTAACGAGGGCATGGACCTTACCCACAATCCCGAGTTCACCACGATGGAGGCCTACCGTGCCTTCTCCGACCTCGAGGGTATGAAGGCGCTCGCCCAGGGTGTCATTAAGGCGGCTAACAAGGCCATCGGCAACCCCGAGGTCATCGAGTACCAGGGCCAGACCATCGACCTTTCTGGTGAGTGGGCCAGCCGTCCCATGACCGACATCGTCTCCGACGTGCTCGGCAAGCAGGTCACCATTGACACGCCGGTCGAGGAGCTTGCTGCCGCCGCGCGCGAGAAGGGCCTGGAGATTAAGCCCGAGTGGACCGCCGGCAAGATTATCGCCGAGATTTACGATGAGCTGGGCGAGGACACCATCGTCAACCCCACGTTCGTGTGCGATTACCCCATCGAGGTCAGCCCGCTTGCCAAGCGCTTTGAGGACGACCCGCGTCTGACGCACCGCTTTGAGCTGGTTATTGCCGGTCACGAGTACGCCAACGCGTTCTCCGAGCTCAACGACCCGGTCGACCAGGCTGAGCGCTTTGCTGCCCAGATGGCCGAGAAGGCCGGCGGCGACGACGAGGCCATGGAGTATGACGAGGACTACGTGCGCGCCCTCGAGTACGGTATGCCTCCCGCGGGCGGCATCGGCATCGGCATCGACCGCGTGGTCATGCTGCTCACCAACCAGGCTTCCATCCGCGACGTGCTGCTGTTCCCGCACATGAAGCCCGAGAAGGGTTTCCAGTCCGGTGCCGCTGCCGCCAAGGCTGCCGAGGCCGGCAACGCCGCGAGCCCCTTCGTCAAGCCGCTCAAGCCCACGGTTGATTATTCCAAGATTGCCGTCGAGCCGCTGTTTGAGGAGTTCGTCGACTTTGATACCTTCTCCAAGAGCGACTTCCGCGCCGTGAAGGTCAAGGCATGCGAGGCCGTCAAGAAGTCCAAGAAGCTGCTGAACTTTACGCTCGACGACGGCACCGGCACCGACCGTACCATCCTCTCCGGCATTCACGGTTATTATGAGCCCGAGGACCTGGTCGGCAAGACCTTGCTCGCCATCACCAATCTGCCGCCGCGCAAGATGATGGGCATTCCCAGCTGCGGCATGCTCATCAGCGCTATCCACGAGGAGGAGGGCGAGGAGCGTCTCAATCTGATCCAGCTCGACGCTTCCATCCCCGCCGGCGCAAAGATGTACTAACTAGTTACGCGGTTCTACGAACCGCGTAACGGCTCGACGCTGCGCGGGCCGCATTTGGACAATCTGACGTTCAACTTCAAGGGCGCGACCAGAAGGTCAGCGCCCTTTCGTTTCACGTCACCTTGTCTCAAATGCGGCCCGCTCGCTGACGTTGCCAATACATCGGCGTTGCCTTGGCCGTCAATAGTCATTGGGGACGTTCTTAAACGACTACCCAACGGCTATTGAGCACATGGCTCGCATGGCAGCCGTCTCTTTTATGTTTCCTTTAGCCGTCGCTGCCTAGGATGGGGGTTAGTCGGTAGGAAGGGAGCGTCTATATGGACGACGCGAGCGAGCGTGCAATCGAAGAGGACATGCTCGATCAGTTCAATTACTTTGACGATGAGGATGAGGAGCTAATCGATCGTCGCGAGCCGGCATCGCTTGACTCATTTGATCTGGTCGATGAAGAGACTGATGAGGTTGAGGACGAATCAACGGAGCCCCCACAGTCTTCGCGTCTTGACTCGCTGCTTTCGAGAGCCCCCATGCACCACGGTGTTCGTGCCGGCGCACTCCATATGAAAACAGACTGGCACCAGATCGTGACGGCAGGCGATGAGCTTGCCGTCGATGCGCCGCTCACCGATAAGTCATCCATCATCTGCCGCACCGGTATGCTTATGCTCGCGAGCGGAACGGGTGCCTGGCGTGTACGCGATACCATGAATCGCGTTGCCGCCGTACTCGGTGTCACCGTCCACGTTGACTTAAGTCTTCTGTCGTTTGAGTGCACCTGCATCGAAGATGGCCACTGCTTTAACGAGGTTGTCAGCCTGCCCACAACGGGAGTCAATACCCATCGCATTTGGATGATGGAGAGCTTCCTAAAGGAAATCGAGACGTATGGGCGCCGGTTTACCGTGCACGAATACCACGAGATGCTCAAGACCGTTGAGAGTTCAAAACCCGATTACTCTCCCTGGCAACAGGGCCTTGCGGCAGCTTGTGCTTGCGGCGCCTTCGTCTTTTTGCTCGGCGGCGGCCCTATCGAGATGGCCTGCGCATTCGTAGGCGCTGGTGTCGGCAACTTTGCTCGCTCTCATATTCTCAAGCAGGGTCTTGGCCAGTTTAGCGCGCTGACGATTGGCGTTGCGCTCGCTTGCGTTTCGTATCTGCTGGCATTGCTCGGCCTTGGCCAGGTCGTACCGGGGGCAATGTCGCACCAAGAAGGCTATATCGGCGCCATGCTCTTTGTGATTCCCGGCTTTCCCCTCATTACGGCAGGCCTCGACATCGCTAAGCTCGATATGCGAAGCGGCATTGAGCGTCTTTCGTATGCCGTGTCGATTATTGTGATGGCGACCCTTGTGGGCTGGATGGTTGCCGAGTGTGTGGGGCTGGCACCGGATGACTTTGTCCCGCTCGGGCTCTCACCGTTGGCTCTTACACTCTTGCGTGTGGTGATGAGCTTCGTCGGTGTATTTGGCTTCTCGGTTATGTTCAACAGCCCGGTAAAGATGGCCGCGGCAGCTGGGCTGATCGGCGCCGTGTCCAATACCTTGCGCCTTACGCTCGTCGATGCGCCGACGCTGTTTCCCTTTCTGGGCCTGAGCGTAGGTATGCCTCCCGAGGCGGCAGCGTTTATTGGCGCGCTGGTATCGGGGCTGCTCGCGAGCTTAGCCGAAATCAAGCTCACCTACCCACGTATCGCCCTCACGGTGCCATCGATTGTCATTATGGTGCCGGGCTTGTATCTGTATCGCTCGATGTATTACATGTGCACCTTCGACACGGTCAATATGCTCGGCTGGTTTGTGCGTGCAGTGCTCATTGTGGCGTTTCTGCCCGTTGGCCTGGGCGTGGCGAGAACCCTCACCGACTCTCGCTGGCGCCACACCAGCTAATTGGTGCAAGGGGGACAGGTTGCTTTGCACCAAATGAGTTGCGGTGAAATAGGGACTGAATTGCTGCTTAAAGGGTCAAAACAGTCCGTATTCCACTGCAACTTATGGGGTCGGGGGATTATTGGTGCCCCGCATCTTCACAAACTCAACGCTTACGAAGCGCGGGGTTTTCGTGCTAGGCTGGTTCCACCACATAAGTAGTCGCAGACGCACGTATCACGGGCGGGCGAGATGAAGTCCCAACAGCTCCATCTCGTCCGCCCGTTTTTGTTGCGTGGTGCCGCGGCGTAACACAGAAAGGATTTTGCCCTTTATGCCTATCAACAAACGAGAGAGCCTGCTGTTCACCTTTATCATGTGCTTTTGCATGGTGCTCTGGATGAGCATCTACAACGTTGCCCTGCAGCATGGGGCCATTAACGGCGAGGTTGTTGCCGCCGCGTGGCTCGGCTTCCCCGTTGCCTACGTTTTTGCCATGTGCTGCGACTGGTTTGTCGCCAGCCCGCTCGCCAAGGGTTTCGCCTTTAAATTCCTGGTCACGCCGGGCAAGAGTTCGCCGCTTGCCATGACGCTCGCCGTCAGCTCCTGCATGGTCGTTCCTATGGTCATCATCATGTCGCTCTACGGTGCGTGCGAGGGCCTGTTCCACATGCCCGGCGGCCCGCTCGCCAACCTGCAGCTGCTGCCGATGATGTGGCTCGTTAACATTCCGCGCAACTTTATCATGGCTCTACCTTGGAACCTGCTGGTGGCCGGTCCGGTTGCTCGCTTTGTCTTCCGCCGCGCCTTCCCCATGGGCACGGTCTTTGCCGAGCCGCACATGGAGCTCGTGCGCATGCCGGGCGCTCCCGTTGCCGATGCCGTCAATGACGTTACCGAGGACATGGGCGCCGAGCCCGCCTGCTAGACAGCAGCTCAAAACCAAACCGCCAAACGGACCCGAGCAATTCCTTTTTTGTAGACGTTGTCGTATGGCTGCATGCGGAAAAGGTCCCAACGGTTAACATATACTCCATATGGGTAAAGAGACCAAAGCGCTGCCGCGGGGCGGCGCTTTGCGTTTGAAAAAACTAGCTCGTCTAAGAGGAACTAGCATGTTAGACCGTTTTACCGATCGCGCGCGTAAGGTCATGTCCATGGCCAAGCAAGAAGCGCTCGATCTTCACTCAAATAAGGTGGGTACCGAGCACCTGCTGCTCGCACTCGCCAAGGAGGACGAGGGCATTGCCGCCGAGGCTCTGCGTTCGCTCGACATCTCCTACGATGACATCATGGACACGCTCAAAGAGGTCCAGACCACGGTTCCCGAGCCCAGTGAGGAGACCGAGGCGGCCAAGCTCGCCTTTACGCCGCTCGTCATTAGCGTGATGGAGCGTTCATTCCGCGTGGCGCGTGAGAACAACCAGACCTACGTGTCGACCGAGCACTTGCTGATCGGCATCGTCGAAGAGGGCAACGGCATGGCCATGGACATCCTCATGCGCCTGGGCGTGTCGTCCGCCTCCATCAAAAAGGCTATCGAGAAACTCACTGCCAAGGACCAGGACAAGAAGCGTCCGCTCGCCGGTGCCGGTGCTGGTCGTCCCGGTGCGGGCCTGCCGTTCTTTAGCGGCTCGGATGCCTCTCAGCAAAAGGGGAGTGGTACCGATACGCTTAAGCAGTTCGCGACCAACCTTACGCAGAAGGCCCGCGACGGTGAGCTCGACCCCGTGATTGGTCGCGAAAAGGAAGTCCAGCGTATGATGGAGATCCTTTCGCGCCGCACCAAGAACAACCCGCTCATCCTGGGCGATCCCGGCGTGGGCAAGACGGCCATCGTCGAGGGTCTGGCCCAACAGATCGCCGCCGGCAACGTGCCCGAGAACCTCATGAACCAGAATATCTGGACGCTCGACCTGCCGGGTCTCGTTGCGGGCGCCAAGTATCGCGGTGAGTTCGAGGAGCGCCTCAAGAACGTGATCCAGGAGGCAACCGAGGCCGACGACGTCATCCTGTTTATCGATGAGATGCACACCATCATCGGTGCCGGTTCCGCCGAGGGCTCCATCGACGCGAGCTCCATGCTCAAGCCGGTGCTCGCGCGCGGCGCCTTCCAGATTATCGGTGCCACCACGGCCGAGGAGTTCCGCAAGTACCTCACCAAGGACCCGGCCTTCGAGCGTCGTTTCCAGACCATCGATGTCGAGGAGCCGAGCGTCGAGGATACAGTCAAGATCTTGACCGCGCTCAAGCCGCGCTACGAGGAGCACCACCACGTGCGCTATACACAGGGTGCCATCGAGGCCGCCGCGAACCTCTCCAACCGCTACATCCAGGATCGCTTCCTGCCCGATAAGGCAATCGACCTCATCGACGAGGCCGGTGCCCGCGCTCGCATCGCCGCCAACCGCGCGCCCGAGCCGGTGCGCGAGGCCGAGCATCGCATAGAGGAGCTCAAGGCCGCCGCGCAGGAGGCCACCGAGAGCGACGACATGAACAAGGCCGCCGAGATCACCGAGCAGCAGAAGGCTGCCGAGATTGAACTCGCCGAGGCCAAGGCTGCCTGGACCGCCGAGCTCGACGCCAGCCCGCTCACCATCGACGTGAGTCAGATTGCCGACATCGTGTCCGTGACCTCTGGCGTGCCGGTTTCCTCGCTCACCGAGAGCGAGAGCCGTCGCCTGCTGCAGACCGAAAGCGTGCTCAAGACCCGCATTATCGGCCAGGACGAGGCCGTCGAGGCCGTCGCCAAGGCCGTGCGCCGCAGCCGCTCGCCGCTCAAGGACCCGCGTCGTCCCGGCGGCAGCTTTATCTTCCTGGGTCCCACCGGCACGGGCAAGACCGAGCTCGCCAAGACGCTCGCCGAGTATCTCTTTGGCAGCAAAGACGCGCTCATCAGCTTCGACATGTCCGAGTTCGGTAGCGAGTTCGAGGTCTCCAAGCTCATCGGTAGCCCTCCGGGCTACGTCGGTCACGACGAGGGCGGCCAGCTCACCAAGGCCGTTCGTCGCCACCCGTACTCGGTCGTGCTGTTCGACGAGATCGAGAAGGCGCACCCCGATATCTTCAACATCTTGCTGCAGGTGCTGGAGGAGGGCCGCCTGACCGATAGCCAGGGCAAGACGGTCGACTTCCGCAACACCGTGATCATCATGACGTCCAATGTGGGCGCCCGCGAGATTGCGCAGGATGCGAGCGTGGGCTTTGGCACCACCGGCGAGCAGGGTCTCACGTCGAGTGAGATCCGTGGTCGCGCGATGGGCGAGCTCAAGCGCCTGTTCCGCCCCGAGCTGCTCAACCGTATCGACGACATTGTTGTGTTCCAGAAGCTCTCGGGCGAGAATCTCACCAAGATCGCGCACCTGCTGGTGGACGACCTGCGCCAGCGTCTGATTGCCAACGGCATGAACATCAAGCTCACCGATGCGGCCTATGACAAGATCGTGGCCGAGGGCACCGACCTCACCAACGGTGCGCGTCCGCTGCGCCGTGCTATTCAAAAGCTCATCGAGGACCCGCTGTCCGAGGAACTTCTGGCCGGCGAGTGGGGCGAGGGCGATACCGTCCTGTGCGACGTGGCCGATGGCAAGTTTGTCTTTAGCCACGGCACGGGCGAGATTCCGGCACCGCGTCCGGCAGGTACGCTCGGTGGCGATACCACCCCGGCGGCACCGCACACTGGCAGCGCCGCGCCCGTGAGCGGCGGCGTGACCTCGGGCCCCGGCGGCATGATGCAAGCCGGTTCCGGCGCGCTGTAAGGCGTGGCGACAATTTGATACGCGCAATCGAGGCGCTCCGGAAAGGGCGCCTCGATTTGTAGAGCTGCGGAAGTTGTGACCGTTACGCTATACGGTCCACCGTTAGCCGATGATGCGAGGGCGCTCGGCGTTTTCGACTGGTTTATGCACGCAAAGTCTGGGAATATACAAGGCGCATGTCTTACTGTCTAACCAGTTGCGCCAAGGAGGCACCATGGATTACAAGATCACCGGCTACGAGCCCGCCCAGCTGTTCCATTTCTTTGAGGAGGTCAGCGCGATCCCCCGTGGGTCTGGCAACGAGAAGGGCATCAGCGATTTCCTGGTTGCGTTTGCCAAGGAGCGCGGCCTCGATGTGTACCAGGACGAGGTCTACAACGTCATCATTCGCAAGCCGGCTTCTGCCGGCGCCGAGAATGCCCCGACTGTGATGCTGCAGGGCCACATCGATATGGTGTGCGACAAGTTGGGCTCTGTTGAGCACGACTTTACGACCGACGGTATCGACCTGGTCGTGAAGGACGGCGTCCTCACCGCTAACGGCACCACCCTGGGCGCCGACAACGGTATTGCTGTCGCTCTGATGCTTACTGTGCTCAACGACGATTCGATCGTTCACCCCGCCCTCGAGTGCGTATTCACCACCGACGAGGAGACTGGCCTGGTCGGCGCCGAGACGCTCGACAAGTCCCAGATTAGCGCCCGCACCATGATTAACCTTGACTCCGAGGAAGAGGGCGTTGCCACCGTCAGCTGCGCTGGCGGCGTCGTTGTTACCTACACCTGCCCCATCGTGCGCGAGCACAAGACCGGCAGCACCCTCACGCTCGACATCTCCGGCCTACTGGGTGGTCATTCCGGCAACGATATCAACCTGGAGCGCGGCAACGGCAACCTCATCATGGCCCGCATCATCGACCGCCTGATGGTCGCCGGCGAGCCCGCCATCGTTAGCTTTAACGGCGGCACTAAGGACAACGCCATCAACCGTGAGTGCAAGGCCGAGCTGGTTTACGCCGACCACGCTGCCGCCGAGGCCGCGGCCCAGATCGCAAAGGACATCATCGCCGACGTCACTGCCGAGCTCGAGGTCTTCGACCCCGGCTTTACCTGCACCGTCGAGATTGCTGACGACGCCGAGGTCGAGGCCATGGATCAGAAGTCCGCGCTTGCCCTCATCCGCGCCCTGCGTCTTGCCCCTAACGGCGTGATTCGCCGCAACGTCGCCACTGACGGCTCCGTCGAGGTTTCCTCCAACATCGGCGTGGTCGCCACTTCCGACGACCAGGTCAAGATCATGCTGTCCCCGCGCTCCTCGATCACCTCGCTGCAGAACGAGTTCAAGGACCGCCTGCAGACGCTGGCCGATGTCTTGGGCTTCGACGCCAAGTTCGAGTTCGAGTATCCCGGCTGGAGCTATGCCGAGCATTCGCCGGTCCGCGACGTTTTTGTCGAGAGCTATCGCGAGCTCTTTGGCTCCGAGCTGCGCATCGAGTCCATTCACGCTGGCCTTGAGTGCGGCCTGTTTGCTGAGGCCCTGCACGGCCTGGACGCCATCGCCGTGGGCCCGACGCTCTCCGATGTCCACACCCCGGACGAGAGCATGGAGCTCGCTTCTGCCGAGCGCTTCTACGAGCTGCTCATCGACGTCCTCAAGCGCCTTGCCGCGTAAGGGTCGCGCTAGCAGCAGTTCGAGCCACGTGCTAGCGGATTGCAAATGACATTACGAGAGGGGGCATCCGAACTTTTGCGACGGGTGCCCCCCTCTTCTTTTAAGAAATGTGGATTGATTGGCGCCTAGCCCATATCCGCCTTGATGAGGTCGAGGGTGCGCTGGCAGTTTTCGCGGACGGGGCCGAGCATGTGCTCGCGCAGGTCCGCCATGCCGGGCAGGTCGGCGTATTCGTCCATGATCTCTTCCATGCAAATGGGCACCTCGTAGGCGAGGTCCATCATGGTCGCAAAGCAAAACTTCTCGGATAGCCCGGCATCGGTGAGCGCCGCCTCCAGCGCGGGGTCGCCCATACCGTGGTATCGGCGGATAGCGCCTGGACCGATGCGCCCCACTCGATTTTCGCCGCCAACGCTCATGGCAAGGCGCGCCCGGCGGCGCATACGCTCGTACGCCAAGCCCGATGCGACATCGTACATGGGTGCGAGCGCTGCGTTTGTGCCTTTACCTAGGATGAGCGAGTAGTTTTTAGCGTGTGCGTCAGGCGCTCCGATAATGGCGTTATAGAACAACATATAGGTAAAAAGCACAAGATTCATGTGGTGGGGGACTGTGTTAATCAGTCGTTCTTGGATGTCTCGTGTGGTTGGTCCTCCGTCGGCGGTGTATTTCTGGCTTGGCAATACACCGAGCGCCTGGCAAAAGTCCTCCTGATGCAGCCTTTCGATATTTCCGCTGCTATTGACAATTCTGTCGTACCGTTCAACGACGAGCGCGGCTTCGTCTTCAAATGTGCAATAGGAGACGTTGGCAGTTGGAATGCCAACACGCCGAGCCGTTTTCATGCAGACGAATTCGTTTAAGGCCTGATGTTTGAACCCAACGACACCATTTTTGAAGATATGGGTAGTGGGGGATGACCCTAGACATTCGCACCATTGGCCATCATGCCAAGCTAGTGCAAATTTGCCTTGGTTGCCGCCCAGGGACCAGCTTTCGTTGGAGCCCATCCATGTCTCTCTTTCGTCATCGCGAATTGCTTTGAGCTTGTGAGCGATTTGAGAATTGGTAAGCGGGCGGTATGCCGAGACCCTGCCGCGGGCGGCGCCTAATTGATCGGTTCGACAAAACTGAACGGCCCCTGCGCAGTCAAGACCGATATGGCACAAGAGGGCGACGGGGTTGTTGGATGCAACGTCATGCTCGGCGGCAATAGCGCGACGCTGCTCTTGGCTGTCGGGCAAAAGGCCAAATAGGAACGGGCGGACGATGTTATGGCCATACGTGCGATTGGAAAGCGGCATTGTAAGCGATAGTGGTGCTCCGCGATAGGTTGGGGCGTATACAAAGCTGCAGAGTCCATGCTCGTCTTGCCGGAGAGTGCCTGCGATTTCGCCACAAATGAGGGTCGCAAGCTCCATCTCTGCCATTTATTTCACAACCTTACAGTCAAAGGAGAGGTCTGAAGTGTCGGAAAGGCCTTGCTCGGCTGCGATTTGGGCCAGCAAGGCACCATAGGAAGATGGCGTTCCCTGTCGAGCGGGTCGTCTGCCTACGCTTGGCTTTGGCAGGGCATTCGAGTTCGCGATAGGGAGGTCCGCTTTCGTCGTCGGATGTTCGGAGGGCGATGCGATGGAGTCGTTATCGCTTTGCGCAAAGAGACCTATGCCGAGTGCGTTAAAGACGGACAGCAACTTGTCGAGTCGAATGCCGGTGGCGTCTCCTAGCTCGAGCGATGCGAGCAGGCGCTCTGAAACACTGGCCGTTTTGGCGAGGGCGGCACGGGTGAGACCCTGAGCCTCGCGTGCCTGGCGCACGTAGATGCCAGCTTGGCGCGGTGTGGTGATGGGAAGGGTATTCACGGCGATCTCCTAACGTGCAGACTTTTGCATATCAGTATGACATGCAAAAGTCTGCACGAAAAGGCCTCATGCAAAACTTTGCATGAGGCCTTGTACTGGCGTTGAGTTTTGAGCGATTGTGTTTGGCGTTACAGCGCCAAAATCCCCAGATGCTCAAGCAAGATCTTAAGTCCGATGAGGATGAGCACGATGCCGCCCACGATGGTGGCAGGTTTTTCGTAGCGCGCGCCAAAGGTGTGGCCGATCGCTACGCCGGCGACGGAGAAGATAAACGTTGTGACGCCGATAAGCGATACAGCGGGAACGATGTCGACCGAAAGCGCGGCGAACGAGATGCCCACGGCCAGGGCGTCGATTGAAGTGGCGATGGCGAGGATCAGGTACTCGCTCAGTTCAATCTTTTCGGCATTCTTGCCGTCGCCTTCATCCTCGTCCTCGGTAAAAGCCTCCCACAGCATTTTGCCGCCGATGAAGGCCAAAAGGATAAAGGCAATCCAATGGTCGATGGGGCCGATGATGCCCATAAACTGGCTGCCAAGCGCCCATCCGATCACGGGCATGCCGGCCTGGAAGCCGCCAAAGAACAGGCCGAGCACTACGGCGACCTTAAGGTTGATCTTCTTCATGCCAAGGCCCTTGCAGATGGATACGGCAAAGGCGTCCATCGAAAGGCCAATGGCGAGCAGCACGAGCTCTACGAGTCCCATGGTTTGGCTCCCTCCTTGCGGGCGAACCCGCGTGTACTTCTGACAGGGGAGCAACAAAAAAGACCCGTGGCGTACGCGCCGCGCGTACAACCACGAGTCTCGTTCATTAAGGCAAGCCAGACCGTGTCGGCCAGTATGTTGACTTGCCGCGCCACCGGAGGCGAACCCGGTCACGCGACTACTCCCTCATTCATGTGAATCCCGATGCTACCACATGAACAGCTCATTTGGGTTGAGGCTCTCAGCGGTGTTCGCTCATTCTGTAAGCATCGGATTTCGCGAGCGCCGCGGGGACAAACCGTGAGAAACTATTTAGCGTTTATGGAGCGTATGCGATGGGAGCGATGCCTTGGATAAGAACGAGCTGCAAAAGCGTATGGAACAGGCCATCCGCCTGACGGCACCTGGTCAGCCGATCCGCACCGCCCTCGACATGATCATCGCCGGTCACCTGGGTGCCCTTATCTGCGTCGGCGACACCGAAAACGTGCTCGCTGCCGGTAACGACGGCTTCCCACTCAACATTTCGTTCACCTCGAACCGCCTGTTCGAGCTCTCCAAGATGGACGGTGCCATCGTTATCGACGGCGACCTCACCCAGATCCTGCGCGCCAACTTCCACCTCAATCCCGATCCCTCGCTTGCCACGAGCGAGACGGGCATGCGTCACCGCACTGCCGCTCGCATGTCGGTGCTCACCGATGCCATCGTGATCTCGGTCTCGGCCCGTCGTGCCGTCGTCAACGTGTACGTTCACGGCAAGAGCTATGAGATCCAGCCCGTCACCACCATCATGAGCTCGGTCAACCAGCTCGTCGCCACGCTTCAGACCACCCGTCAGTCGCTCGACCGCTCCCTGCTGCGTCTGACGGCCCTCGAGCTCGATGACTACGTTACGCTCGCCGATATCACCGGGATTTTCTCGAGCTTCGAGATCATGCAGCAGGCAAAGACTGAGCTTAAGGATTGCATTGTCAAGCTGGGCAACCAGGGCAAGCTCGTGCAGATGCAGCTCGAGCAGCTCGCCGGCTCCAGCATGGATACCGAGTACGACCTGATGATTCGCGACTATGCGAGTGATTCCTCCGAGGCCAATGCCGAAAAGATCCGCGCCAACCTGAGCCGTATGACGCCTAAGGACCTGTCCGACCCACAGCATGTGGCGGCGGTTCTGGGTTACGACGACCTGGACGAGGACTCCGTCATGACGCCGCTGGGCCTGCGCACGCTTTCGCGCGTGTCCGTCGTGCGCGACGGCGTGGCCGAGAAGATCGTCGACGAGTACGGCTCGCTGCAGGAGCTCATGGATGACATCAGCGAGGATCCGGAGCGCCTGGGCGACTTTGGCGTCAACAACCCTGCCATTCTTGCGGACTCCCTGTACCGCATGAAGGGTACCAAACAGGGGAACGCATAATGGCGCCCGTATGCGCCGTGGTCGTTGCCGGCGGCAGCGGCCAGCGCTTTGGAAATCCCGGCGGCAAGCAGCTCGTTAACGTGGCGGGCCGTCCGCTCATGAGCTGGTCCATCCGCGCGTTCGATCGTAGCAACAAGGTCGGCCACATCGTGGTGGTGTGCCCTGCCGAGCGCCGTGCCGAGATGCGCCGCCTGGCCATCGACCCGTTTGACTATGACACGCCCATCAGTTTTGCCGATGCCGGCGACACCCGCCAGGACTCCACCCGTGCCGGCGTGCATGCGGTACCGGCGGGTTTCGAATATGTCGCCATCCACGACGGCGCCCGTCCGCTCATCACGACCGAGGCCATCGATCATGCGGTCGACGTGCTCGTGAGCGACCGTGCTCTCGACGGTATCGTGTGCGGTCAGCCCGCGATCGACACGCTCAAGATCGTCGATGGCGACAACATCGTCGAGACGCCGCCGCGCGAGCTGTACTGGGCCGCGCAGACGCCGCAGATCTTTAGCGTCGACGCCATGAAGCGCGCTCACGCCGCTGCTATCGCCGAGGGCTTTATCGGTACCGACGATTCATCGCTGGTCGAGCGCATGGGCGGGCGCGTCCGCTGTGTCCAGAGCCCGCGCGATAACCTTAAGGTGACGGTACCCGAGGACCTGCGTCCCGTAACCGCGATTCTGCTTGGCCGCATGGCCGAGGGAGAGGACCTTCCCCATGTTCAGTAACCTGCGCATTGGCCATGGCTACGACGTTCACCGTCTGGTGGAGGGGCGTCGATGTATCATCGGCGGTGTCGACATTCCCTACGAGCGCGGCCTGCTGGGCCACTCGGATGCCGATGTGCTCGCGCACGCCTTGGCCGACGCCATTCTGGGCGCCTGCCGCGGGGGAGATATCGGCAAGCTATTCCCCGACACCGATCCCGCCTACGAGGGTGCCGATTCGATGGTGCTGCTCGCCCGCGTGATGGACTATGCGCGCGAGCTGGGCTTTGAGTTTGTCGATGCCGATTGCACCATTGCCTGTCAGCAACCCAAGATCACTCCGCACCGCGATGCCATGCGCGCCAACCTTGCCCATGCCCTGGGCGTCGACGTGGAAAACGTGGGCGTCGCCGCCACCACGACCGAAAAGCTCGGTTGGGAAGGCCAAGGCGAGGGAATTGGCGCCTGGGCCGTCTGCCTGCTACAGAAAACCGTTAAGGAGTAACGAATGCGTATCTACAACAGCGCTACCCATAAAAAGGAAGAGTTCCAGCCCATCGAGTCCGGCAAGGTTCGCATGTACGTGTGCGGCCCCACGGTCTACGACAACATCCATATCGGCAACGCCCGCACGTTCATCAGCTTTGACGTGATTCGCCGCTGGCTCATCGCGAGCGGTTACGAGGTCACGTTCGCCCAGAACCTCACCGATGTCGACGACAAGATCATCAAGCGCGCCAACGAGCAGGGCCGTACGGCCGCCGAGGTCGCGACGGAGTTCTCCGACAAGTTCATCGGCGTCATGCGCGCCGCCAACGTGCTCGATCCCGATGTGCGCCCCCGCGCCACCAAGGAGATCGGCCCCATGATCGCTATGATCAAGACGCTTATCGAGCAGGGCCACGCTTACGCAGCCGATAACGGCGATGTGTACTTTGCCGTGCGCAGCGATCCCAACTATGGTCAGGTCTCGGGCCGCAACATCGACGACCTTATGGTTGGCGCGCGCATCGAGGAGAACGAGGACAAGAACGACCCGCTCGACTTTGCCCTGTGGAAGGCCGCTAAGCCCGGCGAACCCAGCTGGCCGAGCCCCTGGGGCGAAGGCCGTCCCGGTTGGCACACCGAGTGCGCCGCCATGGTGCATCGCTACCTGGGCACCCCGATCGACATCCACGGCGGCGGCTCCGACCTTGCCTTCCCGCATCACGAGAACGAGTGCGCCCAGGCCACCTGCGCCTGGCACCAGGGCTTCTCCAACACCTGGATGCACACGGGCATGCTGCTGGTAGACGGCGAGAAGATGTCCAAGTCGCTCGGCAACTTCTTTACGCTGGCCGAGGTCCTCGAGCAGCACTCCGCTGCTGCTCTGCGTCTGCTGATGCTGCAGACGAGCTATCGCTCGCCGCTCGATTTTTCTTGGGAGCGCCTGGAGGGTGCCGAGAACTCGCTTACGCGTATCGCCGGTACGGTCGAGAACCTGCGCTGGGCCGCGAACCATGCGGCGGCCGATGCCGATGAGGCAGCATCTGAGGCGTTTGCCGCCAAGGCCGCCGAGACCTGTGCCACCTTTAAGGAGTGCATGGACGACGACTTTAATACCGCTGGTGCCATGGGTGCTGTCTTTGGCTTTGTGACCGAGTGCAACCAGTACCTGGAGCAGGCGGGCGATGCTGCCGACAAGGCCGCTGCGCTTGCTGCTGCCGATACGCTGGTCGAGCTGCTCGATACGTTTGGCGTCGAGCTCCCCGAGCCCAAGGTCGAGTTGCCGCTGGGCCTGCTGGGCGTTGCCGCCGGCCTGGTCGCCTACACGGGTGACGACGTGGACGAGGCCGCTGCCAAGATTCTCGAGGCCCGTGCCGAGGCCCGTGCCGCCAAGAACTGGGATCTGGCCGACGCCATCCGCGACCAGCTCAAGGACCTGGGCCTCACCATTGAGGATACCGCCGCCGGCACCCGTATTAAATCTCTCTAATCCCCGCGGGTTTCCCAAGCAACCGACCTTGCCGTTCAAACCGTCGCTCGCGTACTCAAGTACGCGTCGCTCCTCTTTCACGGCAATCTCGGGCACTTGGAAAACCCGTACCGACCGCTTGAGCTATTCGTCTTAAGCGGTCGCTTCTTTTGTCCTGTTTGAAAATTTTTTAAAGGAGGCCGTTTTATGGCCGACAATCGCAAGCGTGCGCCTCGTGGCGGCAAGCAGACTGCTTCTGGCTCGCGTCCGATTCGCCGCAACGACCGCGCTGCCGCTCTCAAGGGCCAGCGCGATCGCGCCCAGGCCGCACGTCCGCAACGCGATCGTAACCGCGACGCTGTCCAGGTTCCCAAGGGCGAGTTTATCGAAGGTCGTCGTGCTGCCGCCGAGGCGCTGCGCACCGGTTTTCCCATCAAGTGCGCGCTCATCGCCGAGGGCGGGGAGCGCGATGCCGCTCTGTCGCGCCTGGTCGATGACCTCAACGCCACGGGCGTCCGCATTAAGTATGTGCCGCGCGCGCAGCTCGATGCGCTGTCGAGCCATGGCGCTCACCAGGGCATTGCGCTCGAGGTGGGCAACTTCCCTTACGCCGATGTCGCCGACATCCTCGACCGCGCAGGCGAGGGCCCGGCGCTTGTCGTGGTGCTCGACCATGTGACCGACGACGGTAACTTTGGCGCCATCGTGCGCTCTGCCGAGGTTGTGGGCGCAGCGGGCGTCATCATCGCCAACAAGCGTGCCGCCGGCGTGACCGTGGGCAGCTACAAGACCTCCGCCGGCGCCGTCATGCATCTGCCTATCGCGCAGGTGCCCAATATCGCCCGTGCGCTCGATGACCTCAAGGCCGCCGGCTTTTGGGTGGGTGGCGCTTCCGAGCATGCCGAGGGCAGCTGCTGGGATGCTCCCTTCGAGGGCCGCGTGGCGCTCGTCATGGGCTCCGAGGGCGACGGCATCTCGCGTCTGGTGCTCGAGAAATGTGACTTTTTGACCAAGCTTCCCCAGCGCGGCATGACCGAGAGTCTCAACGTGGCCCAGGCGACCACCGCGCTGTGCTTTGAGTGGCTGCGCCGCAATGCCGGCGAGCTCATGGGGGAGGAGTAGCGCATGTCCAAGAAGAACCGCGCCAAGTCCAAGGCCAAGCGCTTTGGCGAAGGCTCGGCCAAGCCGATTGTTTCGGCCGCGACCTATGGCGTGGGCGGCAATGCGTTTGCGCAGGCCATCGCCGACCCGGTCTCGACGGTGCACTCCAATAAGCCCGAGCTGCTGGTGGTCGACGGCTACAACGTGATCCACTGCACGCCGCGCTACGAAAAGCTCGTCTACGACCATTCCGATGATCCGTATTCCAGCGACGTTCACGATATGGCGCGCACGGCACTCATCAACGATGTTGCCGCGTTTGCCCAGGGCCGCTACGAGGCCGTAATCGTGTTTGACGGCGCGGGCAATATCTCCAGCGAGCGCCCCAACCTGCCCGCCCGCGGCGTGCGCATCGAGTTTTCGCCGACGGGCGTGTCGGCCGACACCGTGGTGCAGAAGCTCTGCATCGAGGCGCGCGAGGAAGGCCGCGCGTGCTCCGTGGTGTCGAGCGACGGCACGATCCAGGCCGTCGTCATGGGTAAGGGCGTTACGCGCATCTCGAGCCGCATGCTGGTGGACGAGATCAAACAGATCGACAACGACGTGCACGAGGCCGAGGAAGCCCCGCAGATCAAGATGACCCTGGGCAGCCGCCTGAGCCCCGATGCCCTGGCCAAGCTCAAGGCCCTTCGCGGGAGGTAGGGGATTATCCATAGAGACCCGTTTCCCAATTGGCCAGCCCGTTGCCGTCGCCAAAACGAATAGTTTTTGGTTTTGGCGAACAGATAAAACTATTCGTTCTGGCGAATAGTTTTGAGATGTGGTCGGTCGAAGGGTCTGTTGCGCCTCGTCCGCAATTCATTTATTCTTAATTGGCTTCGCGCGAAAGCGCCAAGTGTGCCAGTGTGGCGCAACGGTAGCGCAACTGATTTGTAATCAGTGGGTTGCAGGTTCGATTCCTGTCACTGGCTCCATGAGAGTTTCGGGCTCTGTCTCCAAGAGGGACAGAGCCCGTTTCTATTTAGGTGGTGCGCCATCGGGTTAGCGCCCATCCCGTTTTTGGTTTGTCTCGTCCTCCAGTTTGTCTAAATCTGTAACACCAAGACCGATATTCGGCATCTAACTGTTACAGATTGAGATGAAACTTAGGGTGTTTTAGGAATATCTTGATCTGTAACATGTAGAAGCGGAATAGGCCTCTTGCTGTTACAGATCGAGACAAGGGCGGGCGCGGATCTGGATGTCCTGCTCGAGCGTGGATTTCTGGATACGCGAGCTAAGAAAATCTCCCGACCGGAGAACGAGCGTGGATAATTAACTTGGATAGGGAGCTAAGGTAAACACCGATTGTCTATCGACGGCTTTAGAAACAACGACCCCGATTTCATTGTGGAATCGGGGTCGTTTGTGCCTCAGGAATCCGAATGGATTAATCGAGCTCCTAAGGAACTTTTTGGGTTCTTGCTAATGGTCTGCCGAGGATGTCCCCAATGTAAACAGCGGGCATCTACTCAATATAGCTGGGGTTCTTCTTGATGATCACGCGTGCAGCGATGAAGGAGACGACGATGGCGATGATGGCGACAACGCATGCCAGCACGAAGTTACCCATGGACCCATCGGGAGCGATAAAGATGAGTGCCGAAAGAAGGCCGGGGCATGCTCCCGCAACATACTCTTTCAGAACAAAGATGCCTGCAGGGAGTCCAGCGCAGAGCGCGCCGATTGCCGTGCCGACAAGCAGGCGGGGACGCTCGATGAGGCAACCGTAGAACGCGGGCTCGGTTACGCCACAGAGTGCGGTGACGGCAACCGTGGTGACCATACCCCTCTTCTCTTTGTTTCCCTTCATGGCAGTTGCCAGGGCGAGGCTCGTGCCGCCAATGCAGAGGTTCGAGATGAATCCAAAGATAATGGGTGCCCAACCGAGCTGCGCCAGGCTCGTAACTTCGATTGCGATGTAAGCCTTATCGAGACCGAGCATGACGAAATAGGGGTTAAGGGCTGCCAGGATCGGAGTAGCGATAAATGCCACGTTGTCCATAAGCCACGTGACGGCATCGCTCAGCGCGTAGCCCATCATGCTGCCGGCGGGGCCAAGGATAATAAGCTCGACGGGCACGACGATGATCATGGTGAGCAGCGGCTTCAAGAACAGTTTGGTAACGTCGGGAATGATCTTCTGAAGGCCGCGGTCGACAAAGTACATGAATACAACGCCCAGTACGATGGGCACTACCGTACTCGAATAGTCGTTCGTCGGGATGGGAATACCAAGAAAGTCGAGACCCTCGGCACCGCTAATGGACGAGCTGATCATGATCGCGCCCAGCAATGCGCCCATGATGGGCTGCATCTTCATGACGGCCGCGAGCTGATAACCAAGATAAACGGGTAAGAAGCTAAACGAAGCGCTAAAGATCGCCAACAGGACCTGGGCGGTTCCGCTATCGGTGCTCAATCCGCAATAATTGACCAGGAGATTCTTGATCGAAAGAATGAGTCCGCCAACGATGAGCGCCGGGACGATGGGCATGAATACCTGTGCAGAGACGTTCCCGAATTTCTCAATCAAGCCCATGGCGGTGTTACCGCTTTTAATGCCTTCTGCAAGGTCTTTGGCGGTTTGGGCATCGTCGGCAACCGTGCCACCGCCGACTTCGATTCCCGCGAAGTCGAGGAAGTCGTTGTAAGCCTCGGTGACGTTGGGGCCGATGATCACCTGAAGCTGGCCACCGCTGACTACTGCCCCGAGCGCCTGATCGGCCGATTTGGCGAGCTGGAGATCGATGATCGAGGTGTCTCGTGCGTCGATGCGAAGGCGCGTCGCACAATGAGTTACCGATGTAATGTTCTCTTTGCCGCCAACAGCCTTTAGGACTGTTTCGGACATTGCCTGATATTTCATCTCTTTCTCCTAACCTTCCTGCTCCTGATACTTCGAGATAAGGTCTCGGTACCAATACCAGCTCTTTTTGGGGGTGCGCTCCAGATTGTTCTCGAAGTCGATATGGACAAGTCCGTATCGTTTTTCGTAGCCGTTGATCCAGCTATACAGATCCATCGTCGACCAGAGGTAGTAGCCCTCAACGCGCGCGCCGTCGCGCTTAGCCCTCATCATGTGCTCGATGAACTGGCCCAGAAGCTCGATGCGGTCATCATCGTGGATCATTCCGTCTGCGTCTGGTTGCTCATAGGCGCCATGTCCGTTTTCCGTAATAAAGATGCGGGGCGCGTCATAGCGCTCGTGGACATCCATGATGGTTGAATACATGCAACCTGGGAGTATTTCGCGGCCCCATTTATTGCGGGGAACATTGCTGTCGCGGGCGCTTTCAAACAAGGGCGCAATGCATTTTCCTTCGACCTTTTTGCTCGAACCGCCCTTATTGTTCGCCGAAACGGCAAGCTCTCCACCGTGCCAGTCGGTTACATACTCTCGGCAATACACGTTGAGTCCAATAAAATCGACTTTACCGTCTCTGAATTCTTCTACGTCATTTGGGGATCGATAGAGCGAGACGCCAAGTTTTTCAAGGATTTCGTCCATTTCTGGCGGCAGTTGACCCTGAAGCGCTGGTGCCAGAATCATGCGATTGGCGAAAAAGTCTGCGTATCGAAATACGTCATCAGGGTGCTCGGTTGCCGGGTCGAGTTCGACAACGCCGCCATCGTGGACGGCGCCGATGATGCCGTCGTAGCCCATTTGACGATATGTTCGGACTGCGAGTGCGCTCGCGCGCATCAGGTTGTACTGAAACTGCATGTACGACTGAACGTCGAGCGATCGATTGGGGGGATAGTTGCCCAACATGTTTACGCAGTAGCTGTAGAAATGCGGCTCGTTAACGGTAGCCCAGATTTTGACGCGGTCTCCAAAGCGCTCAAAGCAAATCTTGGCGTATTTGCAGAACCACTCTGCCATGTCGTTGTTCAGCCATCCGCCTTTGCAAGCAAGCGTGAATGGTAGATCGTAATGGAACAGCGTAACGTTGGGCTCTATGCCATTTTCGAGGCAACAATCAATGACCCGATTATAAAAATCGATACCCTCTTCATTCACTTCGCCGATACCCGTGGGGATGATTCGACTCCATGAAAGAGAGAAGCGATAAGTGTTTTGTCCGCCTTCTTTCATCATGCGGATATCTTCTTCATAGCGATGGTAGAAGTCGCAAGATACATCACCGTCAACATGGTTGATGTTCTTATTGCTTGTGTGGCTAAAGAAATCCCACTCGCCAAGGCCTTTGCCGTCTTCGTTCCAGGCACCCTCGCACTGATAAGACGCCGTGGCGGAACCCCAGAGAAACGGCATGTTGTTCACGTTGTCCATGAATCCCCTTTCCATCATTCAACACGGTGGATACGTGTGGCGGAATTACGATTAAGATGACGTCAACTGATTTGAATCATAGGAGAACGACCAAAGCTGTTTGATTCAATAAATGAACCATGATTTCGAGGAGAGCGGAAAGAGGGATCACGTGAATATCAATGACTTCGATGTGCTCAATCGCATTAGCTCAATCATCAACAGCGAGTTTGGGTCAAACGATGCCGCCATCGCTCGATATCTCATCGCTCACATTAGGCGTTCGAGCGAAATCAATGTTGCCGCAATAACCCGCGATGCATTCGTGACCCGTTCCGCTGTTCGTCGTTTCTGCAATCGATTGGGCTACCAGTCTCTTAGCGATTTGAAAGAATCATTTACTCAATCAGTCTTTCCAAGCGACTTAAGCCATCGAGAGGAGGAATTTGGCTACGAGGAGTACAGGGCAGAGCTCGACGTTCGCATGATCGAGATGTTCGCTGAGGTTGAAAGCGGCGTGTCCGATATCGCTATTAAGCACCTTGCCGACGAAATTGATGGCCATAAAAACGTTGAAATCTGGTGCACCAATAATGTGAGCGCCAATCTCGTACGATTTCAGCAGGAAATGTTTTATGCGGGCAAGATAGTTCGCATAGTTGCTGGGGCTAACGTCGCGGAATTGAAAAACATGGGAGACGTTTCGCAGTCATTGATAATTCTCGTATCGGTCTCCGGGCTATTTGCGTCACAGGCACGTGAGTATCTTGATTGCCGTTCGGGCAGGAAGATTCTAATTACTGCGTTTAGCAACGATGACAAATCGAGGTCTTTTGACCGTGTATATCGTCTTGGTAATGCGGGAAACGGAATTGACCGACTCGGCGTTTATTCGAAATATGCCATGACTTATTTCTTCGACTTGCTATCGTCGTGTTACTTGAGTCGCTACCCCTGCACCAAGGGGGAGCCGCTCTATGGGTCTACTTTGGCCTGGCCCGAGTAGTTCGGCTCTATAGTTCTCCCGCCTAGAGAATGAGCGTGGATAATCTGCCACTTTGGCCTCAGAAACACGCCAAAAGTGGGAGATTATCCACGCTCGATGTCAAACGGGAGAAAATCCACGCTGAATTGTGCCGGTGAAGGCCGATCACGACCTATGTAATAAGCGCAAGGGATCCGTTATCGAGGGTCGAGACTGCAGACATACTCCATCACGCCAAAGTGTGCCCTTGGGAAATGACGCCAGCATTGCCAAATTCATCACTCCACATAATCAAACTCAGCAAAACCGCAGGTCACGGCTATATAGATACGCCCGGAACCGTGTATCTAGAGGTTTTCGTTGACAGCCCCCAAGGTTGCATCGTATTATCTTTTTCGTTCGCGGGGGCGGCGGTCCAAAAGACCAAAGGACCTGCGGATACTTGAACGATTGGGAGTTTGCCCGAGTGGTTAATGGGGACGGGCTGTAAACCCGTTGGCTCTGCCTACATAGGTTCGAATCCTATAGCTCCCACCCGTCAAGTGCCTGTATAGCTCAGTCGGTAGAGCACTTCGTTGGTAACGAAGAGGTCACCAGTTCAAGTCTGGTTGCAGGCTCCATCCGGCGGTGTAGCTCAGTTGGTTAGAGCACACGGTTCATACCCGTGGCGTCACTGGTTCGAATCCAGTCACCGCTACCATAGGTAACACGGTGGCTTCTCAATAGTATGTTGAGAGGCCACTATGGTATAAAGGCAAAGTCCCGTCCGGGGACGACCTGTTAAGAGGAGGGCTTTATGGCCAAAGAGAAGTTTGAGCGCACTAAGCCGCATGTTAACATCGGCACCATTGGTCACGTCGACCACGGCAAGACCACGCTGACCGCTGCCATCACCAAGGTTCTCTCCGAGACCGAGGGCTGCAAGGCTGACTTCACTGCGTTCGAGAACATCGACAAGGCTCCCGAGGAGCGCGAGCGCGGCATTACGATCTCCGTCTCCCACGTCGAGTACGAGACCGCTTCCCGTCACTATGCTCACGTTGACTGCCCGGGCCACGCTGACTACGTCAAGAACATGATCTCCGGCGCTGCTCAGATGGACGGCGCTATCCTGGTCATCGCTGCTACCGACGGCCCCATGGCTCAGACTCGCGAGCACATCCTGCTCGCCCGTCAGGTCGGCGTTCCCTACATCGTCGTCTTCCTGAACAAGTGCGACATGGTCGACGATGACGAGCTTATCGACCTCGTCGAGATGGAGACCCGTGAGCTCCTCTCCGAGTACGATTTCCCCGGCGACGACATCCCCGTCATCCGTGGTTCCGCTCTGGGCGCTCTCGAGGGCGACGCCAAGTGGATGGACGCTATCCGCGAGCTCATGAACGCCGTCGACGAGTACATCCCGACGCCTGCTCGTAACAACGACCTCCCGTTCCTGATGGCCGTTGAGGACGTTATGACCATCTCCGGCCGTGGTACCGTTGCTACCGGCCGTGTCGAGCGCGGTGAGCTCAAGCTCAACGAGCCCGTCGAGATCGTCGGCATCAAGGATACCCAGAACACCGTCGTTACCGGTATCGAGATGTTCCGTAAGTCCATGGACTTCTGCGAGGCTGGCGACAACGTCGGTCTGCTGCTCCGCGGCATCAAGCGCGAGGACATCGAGCGCGGCCAGGTTCTCTGCAAGCCCGGTTCGGTTACCCCGCACACCAAGTTCACCGGTGAGATCTACGTTCTGACCAAGGAGGAGGGCGGCCGTCATACCCCGTTCTTCGATGGTTATCGTCCTCAGTTCTACTTCCGTACCACCGACGTTACCGGTACGGTCAAGCTCCCCGAGGGCACCGAGATGGCTATGCCTGGTGACCACATCACCATCGAGGGCGACCTCATCCACCCGATCGCCATGGAGGAGGGCCTGCGCTTCGCTATCCGCGAGGGTGGCCACACCGTCGGTTCGGGCATCGTCTCCACGATCATTGAGTAAATTAGCTCTCTGATATAGCTGACTTAGAGAACCCGGCACTTATTTGGGTGCCGGGTTCTTTTCTACGCGGGGCTTATTCCCTGCCGATTGCGCTTAGCTCGCCCATAAGCCAAGCGCGAGGGATTGATTAGATCTCGCTGGCTTCATTGATGTGTTCCAAATATGAATGGATTCAGCGAGAACCAATTGATTCGAGGTTTTCATTGACAGCACTTACATAGAGCTGATAAAGTACCATCTCGTGCCCGTACGGGGCGGATATGAAAGGTTCAGGATACATGCGTACTCTAGTTACTCTTGCGTGCACTGAGTGCAAGCGCCGCAACTATACGACCACCAAGAATAAGGCGAACATGCCTGATCGTATGGAGATCAAGAAGTATTGCCCCTGGTGCCGTCACCACACGCTGCACAAAGAGACTCGCTAGTCTTTAGTCATATACGCCAGTAGTTCAATTGGTAGAGCATCGGTCTCCAAAACCGAGTGTTGAGGGTTCGAGTCCTTCCTGGCGTGCCAGTCATTATTCCGTAAGCTCCCAATTGGGGGCTTACGGTTTACTCATGTATAAGCGCATTGCGCGGAGGTAACCCAAATGGCCAACAAGAAGAACAAGAAGAAGGCTCAGCAGCCGGCACCTGCCAATAACGCTGCCGCCAACTCCAAGGTTGAGGCCAAGAAGGCCGTTGCCAAGAAGAACGAGAGGGCTGCGAAGCCCAAGAAGAACGAGAAGCCTGGTTTCTTCGCCCGCACCAAGAAGTATTTCGCTTCGGTCAAGTCCGAGATGAAGCGTGTCACGTGGCCTGATAAGAAGGAGCTCGTGAACTACTCGGTCGTCGTTTGCGCTTCTCTGGTCGTCGTCGGCGTCGTCATCGCTCTGCTCGATGCTGGCTTTGGCGAGGCTCTTGCTCTGTTCTCTGGATTGAGGGGCTAAACCATGTCTAAGCGTTGGTACGTCGTTCACACTTACTCCGGATACGAGAACCGCGTAAAGTCCGATCTCGAGCATCGTATCGAGACCATGGGCATGCAGGACCGTATCTTTGATATCGAGATTCCTATGGAGCGCGTCACCGAGATCAAAGAGGGTGGCAAGCGCGAGACCAAGGATTCCAAGATCTTTCCGGGTTATGTCCTGGTTCGCATGGAGATGGATGACGATGCGTGGACGTGTGTTCGCAACACGCCCGGCGTCACCGGTTTCCTAGGCGGCAACGGCAAGCCCGCTCCGCTTTCCCGCGACGAGTACAACAAGATGACTCGTCGTCCCGGTAAGGGCGATTCGCCCAAGCGCACCTCGGTTGATATTCAGGTCGGCACGTCCGTCCGCGTCACCGATGGCCCGCTTACCGACTTTGATGGCAAGGTCTCCGAGGTTAACACCGAGGCTGGCAAGCTCAAGGTCACGCTGATGATCTTTGGCCGCGAGACGCCGGTCGAGCTCGACTTTAACCAGGTCGCTGTCATCGCTTAAGTTTTCGTCCGTTCGCGCGAGCGTGCTTCTTCTGTGACTGCTCATCTCAGGAGTGCTTCTAACACGTGCGTGCTTACGATATAGCAAGTACTTCACACTCGTGATTCGAAAGGAATGACCATGGCTGAGAAGAAGGTTGCCAACGTCATTAAGCTCCAGATTCCTGCTGGTGCAGCTAACCCCGCTCCTCCCGTCGGCCCCGCTCTGGGCGCTGCTGGCGTGAACATCATGCAGTTCTGCCAGGCCTTTAACGCCGAGACGCAGGACAAGAAGGGCGACATCATCCCCGTTGAGATCTCTGTCTACGAGGATAAGTCCTTCTCCTTCATCACCAAGACCCCGCCGGCGGCTCACCTCATCAAGAAGGAGCTGAACCTCAAGTCTGGTTCCGCTAAGCCCCAGGCCGACAAGGTTGGTCAGCTCTCCCAGGAGCAGCTCACCAAGATCGCCGAGATCAAGATGCCGGACCTCAATGCCAACGACATTGACGCCGCCAAGAAGATCATCGCCGGTACCGCCCGTTCCATGGGCGTCACCATCGCTGAGTAGCGATTTCTTATGGTAACGACGGGTGCTCCGACCTGGGCGCCCGTTAAATGTGTGCAATAGGGCACACGATACGATGTGGGAGGGCTCACGCCCGTTTAACCACAGGAGGTAATGCACATGGCTAAGCATGGTAAGAGCTATAACGCCGCTGCCGAGAAGATCGATCGCGCCACGCTCTACACCCCCCTTCAGGCTGCCAAGCTCATTAAGGAGCTCGACACCGCCAAGTTCGACGAGACCGTCGAGGCCCACTTCCGTCTGGGCATCGATACTCGTAAGGCTGACCAGAACATCCGTGGTTCCATCTCCCTGCCCCACGGCACCGGCAAGACCGTTCGTGTTGCCGTCTTCGCCGAGGGCGAGAAGGCCCGCGAGGCTGAGGCTGCCGGCGCCGACATCATCGGTTCCGACGAGCTTGTCGCCCAGATTCAGAAGGGCGAGATCAACTTCGACGCCGCTATCGCTACGCCGAACATGATGGCCAAGGTTGGCCGCATCGGTAAGATCCTTGGTCCCCGTGGCCTCATGCCGAACCCCAAGCTCGGCACCGTGACCATGGACGTCGCCAAGATGGTCTCCGAGCTCAAGGCTGGCCGCGTTGAGTACCGCGCCGACCGCTACGGCATCTGCCACGTGCCCCTGGGCAAGAAGTCCTTCTCTGAGCAGCAGCTCGTCGAGAACTACGCTGCCCTGTACACCGAGATCCTGCGCGTCAAGCCCTCTTCTGCTAAGGGCAAGTACGTCAAGTCCATCTCCGTGTCTTCCACCATGGGCCCTGGCGTCAAGGTCGATCCCGCTATCCAGCGCGACTTCCTGGCTGAGTAACTAACAGTTACTGCCTGAGCAAAGCAAGCATTGCTAAAGAGACCCGGTTCTGCCTCGTGCAGGACCGGGTCTCTTGCTTTTGAGTCAACGAAACCACCACGAAGGGGACAGGCACCCTTGTGGTGGTTTTACTTGTGTTGTACTTTAGCGCGATGTAGTACTACCCGAGGCCGAAGGGAGCCCAACATGTTTAAGAACACGCAACAGCTCCTAGGCCTAGCGCTACTAGATTGGATAGCGCGCTAGGGTTGTAATCTCGCTATAACGATTTGTTGTACCCGGGTGCGCTATCGTCTGCCGCTTTCAGGCGTGATGAGCGACACGGGTATTTTTCTATCTCTAGGCCTTCTCTCTCCTGAAAGCCATCTGTCATAAAACGGTCAATCAGGAGGAACATATAAGCCGCAAAATCACAATCTTTGACGCCACCCTGTGCGACGGTGAGCAGTCGCCGGGCGCCAGCATGAATACCGAGGAAAAGCTCTTCATCGCCCGCCAGCTGGTGCGCATGAACGTGGACGTTATCGAGGCGGGCTTTCCCATCTCGAGTCCTGGTGACTTTCGCTCCGTACAGGAGATTGGCAAGATTGCGGGCGACCGATGCACGGTATGCGGCCTGACGCGCGCTGTCGACAGGGATATCGAAGTGGCTGCAGAGGCGCTCAAAACGGCCCAGAGGCCCCGTATCCATACAGGGCTGGGTGTGAGCACCAGTCACCTGCGCGACAAGCTCCATATGACTGAGGAAAGGGCAATTGAGTGAGCGATCCATGCCGTCAAACATGCTCGCAAGTTCGTTGACGATGTTGAGTTTTATGCCGAGGATGCCGGCCGCTCCGATCAGGAGTTTCTGGTGCGCATTATCGAGGCGGCCGTAAAGGCCGGTGCCACGGTCGTGAACATCCCCGATACGATGGGCTACAACATGCCGTGGGACTTTGGCGCCCGCATCCGTGACCTGCGCGGGCGCTGCGGGTGCGGCCGGTCAGCGTGCGGTCGACGTGATGGAGTATCGCGAGTACGAGATTGAGCGCATTGCGCGCCAGGCATTTGAGGCGGCGCGCAAACGTCGCGGCAAGGTGACGAGCGTTGATAAGCGCAACGTGCTGGAGACGAGCCGCATGTGGCGCGAGATCGTGCATCGCGTGCAAGACGAGGAGTACTCCGACGTGGAGCTTGAGGACCTGCTCGTCGACAACGCCGCCATGCAGCTCATCAGTCGACCGGCAGACTTTGACGTCGTGGTGACGGAGAACATGTTCGGCGACATCCTGTCCGATGAGGCGGCTCAGATTACCGGATCGCTCGGTATGCTTGCCTCTGCCTCGCTGGATGATGGCGTATCGCTGTTTGGGCCGAGCGCTGGCAGCGCTCCTGACATCGCGGGGCTCGGCGTGGCCAATCCGCTGGCTCAAATCTTGTCGGTGGCGATGCTGCTGACCTACGCGCTCGACATGGGCGAGCAAGCCGCGTGGATCGAGAGCGCCGTGGCGCGCGTGCTCGACGAGGGCTGGCGCACCCGTGACATCGCCGATGTCAACACCCCGGCAGATAAGATCCTCGGCACCACGACGATGGGCGACAAGGTCGTCGCCGCGCTGTAGGCGATGCCGATTCAAGCTGTCAAATATCTCAATCTGTAACATCTAAGGGGCAAAATCGTTCCTACCTGTTACAGATTGAGATTTTCGGCTGAGCATCCGTGGTCTGTCTCGATCTGTAACAGCTAACCGATTATTTGGGCCCTACCTGTTACAGATTGAGACAAACCGTTGGGACAGGTCGGACGAGTCAGCAAAACCACCACAAAGGTGCCGGTCCCCTTCGTGGTGGTTTTTAGCGCAACGAGGTGTTCCCAGCCGACCATACGGGCGGCCTTGCGCTCACGCTGCTCGATGACAGCGCATATTTAGACGCGAAGTGCGGAACCGGGTGCATATACGAGCCGCGTAGCGTTACGAATTCATGGGAATGACCGTATCGCCAATTTGTACGCTTGCAATCTTGTCTGTGTCACAAACTTGCGAGAACGGCCAGGTCTTGTGGACATCAGTGGTGCCGTTATCCAGTTTATTTGCGAAATAGCCGCTGTGGCTGGTTGCGTCCTCAACATGACCGTCTTTGAACGTCACGATGAGGGGTATGTTGCCAACGGCATCCATAGACTCCTCCATGTTTTGAGACATCTTGCCGCTGTTGTTGTCGTGTTCGATGGAACGATCTATGTTGTAGCGGACTGAAACGCCAACGCAGGATACGGTGGCCTCTTGAATCGTCGCCTTGGTGCCGTTAAAGTTGACCGATTTGGGCGCGGGAATCGTAACGGATGTATCTTCGTAATTCAGCTGGAACTTAAGATCCCATGGGCCCGTAAGTATTTTCTTATACTCGGGAAGCTCTTTGCCAGCACGTGGCACAACGAGAGAGTTGATATGCGTGCGGACGGTCCTGCCCATAAGGCCGGGTGATTCAACGCTGAACTGTGCAAAGTATTGAATGCTGGAGTCATTGGGGTTCTTGTCAATGAGCCATGATTGGCCTTGGCCGCCATGCTCGCCATCAACGTATACGTTTCCATCGACACTTCCGGCGATAGTTCCGTTCTCGCCCGGCTCGGAAAGCTTTTTCAGGGCAGCGGGATCGTCGAACGTAAGCGTATAGGCGATGGTAACCATATCCTTGTCGCCCATGATGGCGTCGGCGGTCACGGTGACTCCGTTGTTGGAGCAGCTAGCACCGACGGGCCGGCCAATACGGTCGATGATCTCGGTTTGAGAAGCAGGTCCGTCAAAGATGTCGGAAAGCATGTCAGAAGGAAGCGGCAGGACGCCTGTTGCCATAGCCGTGCCAGCGCCTCCAATGACGATAGCGAGGACTGCCGTTACAGCGGCAATGCGAGCGACTGTTCTTACGGGATGGCGGGCGATGCGCGGCTTGCGTCGCGTGCCATTAAAGTTGCTTTGAGCGGTCGCCGCATCGCTCGAGGCGACGGACTGAGCAATCGAGTTTGCCATGTGCTGCTTCGCATTATCGGTAAACGAAATGTGCTCCAGGGCGTGGCGATAGTCATTCGAATTCGTAGTCATTGTGGTCTCCTTTCAAGGAAAGCCGAAGTGACGCACGTCCGCGGCTAAGGTGCTGGGCGGTTGCAGCTGGCGTCGCGTGAACGGCGCCTGCGATTTCCCTGATGCTCATGCCTGCGTAGTAGTGCAAAAAGATGGCGATGCGCTGTGCTTGAGGCAGGGCCGTGACAGCGGAAAGAATGGCGCAGTCGCGTTGCGCGAATTCTTGCTCGGTATGTGTTACGGGTGCGCAGAAATCGGGGAGCGAATCGAGGTCGACAACCGGGTGATTCGCGTGCGTACGGCCGATATCGCGACATGCGTTCAGTGCGACTCGGATCACCCAAGCACGTTCGTGTTCGAGCGAGTCGAACGGTTGAGTGCGTTGGAGAATCTTGATCAGCGTGTCCTGGCAGATGTCTTGAGCGTCGTCAGCGGATCCAAGGGCCGAATAGCACAATCGAAGGATGAGGTCGGAATACGTGTCGACCAAGCGCTTTGCTTCCCGCTCGATCTGATCGGCATCGCATCGGAGCGTGCTATTGCGGTTACGGCGTGCAGGCATAGTGTCACCTCCAATTGGTCGTGGTGGATATAGGGAAGGCGTCTCGCGAGGTCCCTCTACATACAACACGGTCGAGACTGCATAAGTTGACAAAAAAAGACGGCACGTGAGCGCCGTCCTTACAAAACAATGAGTGTTCTCGTTAATTACACAAGCACCGTGATGGACAGGTCGGACGAGTCAGCAAAACCACCATAAAGGTGCCTATCCCCTTCGTGGTGGTTGTTGGCAGTTACCAGGGGGTTCTGGCGGTTGAAGACTCGATTGCTTCGTGGCGTTTGAGCTCGCGGCGCATGGTTTGCGAGTTGAGCCAAGCGGCCTTCCAACCGCGCGTGGGGTAGCGCGCCTCGTCAATTTCGATCTTGGTATAGCCGCAGGCGTTGACAATCTTCGTTCCGCATGGGTGTTGGCGCTCGCGTTGAAAGTTGGGGCCGTAGCTTTGGTGCACATGCCCGTGAATCATATAGTCGGGACCCCAAGACTCAAGAGCCGCATTAAAGCACTCGAATCCTCGATGCGGCAGGTCGTCCAGGTCGCCCATGCCTGCGACGGGTGCATGGGTAAGTAGAATATCGCATCCGTCTACCAGTGCGATTTTTCGCGATAGCTTGCGCATGCGTTTTGCCATCTCGCGCTCGGTATACATGTTCGCGCCGTCGCGGTAGCGCATGGAACCGCCCAGACCCGCAATGCGAATACCTCGGTACACATATACGCTGTCCTCAACACAAATGCACCCGCCCGGTGCATGGCGCGCGTAGCGGTCGTCGTGGTTGCCACGAACGTACACAAGCGGTTTGTTGATGACAGTGACCAAAAACTCAAGATAGTCCGGATCCAGGTCGCCTGCGGATAGAATCAGGTCAACGTCCTCAAAGCGCTCCTTGCGAAAACATTCCCACAGGCAGCGCTCCTCTACATCGGCAATGGCTAGGATATTCATAGGGCACGGACCTCCGGCTCGTTATCGAGCTGCGGAATCGAGCCTATAACGTTGTCAGCCAGCCAGTTCATCTCGACAATCTGCGTACTCGGCAGGGGAGGGAAGCCCTCAATCTGAACCACGCCGTCCTGGCTGTGGAGCTCGCCGCCAAATGGGTTGATGGAGCCCTCGACAATGCCGTTGCGAAGCAGCTGCACAAGTTTACGCGTCTGATAGGGTAGGCCCGGAGCGTAGCGAATATCGATGACGCCGGAGCTCATACCGTACCAGTAATTGACGGCGCGCACCTGCTGGTCATCGGCGGTCTCGTCCCATGTGCCGTGCAGTAGGCTGCGTACGATGAGTTCGTAGTAACGGCCCCAGTTCCATACCGGCATAGCAATACCGGTAACTTCCTTGCCGTTTACCAGACGGTGAAGCCCGTAGGCGGTGGGGTCCTCGAGAGACTTGGACATATCGGCGCCGGTCATGACGCTCACGCCTTCGCGGCACATGGCCTCGGCAAGGCCTCCGGCGGGCACATCGCCCCAGGTCAGGATAATTTGCGCACGGGGGTCGAGCAGCGAGGCGCCAATCGCAAAGGCGTTGATCTCGCTGAGTGCGCCCGAGGCGAAGACTGACGCGTGATAACCGATGCGGTGGTTGTCCGCCATGCTGGCGGCAAGGGCGCCCAGGAGAAACTTGGCCTCGTACATCTTGCCAAAGTACGATCGGACGCTTTGGTGGGGAAGGCCGATAGAGCAGTTAAGGAACCGAACCTGGGGATACTCAACCGCAGCCCTGAGCGTGTATTCCATCAGGCGGTGCGAGGTCGAGAAGATGACGTTTGCTCCATGTTTGACAGCCGTTTCCACGGCGGCGTAGAACACGTCCGGATCGTGACAGTCCTCGAACGCCTCGGTGCGCACGATACCGCCAAAGTGCTCATCGAGATACTGACGTCCTTGGTCGTGCAGGCTGTCCCAGCTCGACGTCGCACAGGGGAACTCATGGATAAAGGCGATGCGCAGGGGGTTGGCCGCCGAATAGACGGTCTTGCCCATAAAGAAGTTGAGCACGCCGGAGGTGGACTTGGCGGGTGTCTCTTGCTCATCGACGCTCGGCGCTTCGACAAGATCGACCTTGTCCTCGTCATTTTTGCCGGCAATGACCAGCTCGCGCCAAATCTTGCACAGGCGGTTTACGACGATGTCCGTCGGCGTATCCAGTAGACGGTCTTGGTTGTACACGTTGAGGTAGACGAGCATGGCGTCGGCGGGCGTAATGTCCAGGTGGTCGCCGCCTGCGCGAAGATAGGCGCGCTTAAAGAGCAGGAAGGTGTGACGTAGGTAGTCGACCTTCTTTTGAGGCCATTTTTCGACAAGATCTTGGCCGAGCATTTTGGCAAGCATCTCGTAGCTGCCCTCGCGCGAAAACTCAATCTCGTACAGGGGGCATACGTACCAAAAGGCGCAAAACTCACCGTACAGGCGGCTCTCGACGGAATCCCACTTACCGGGGTACAGACGCGTCACCTTGGCCGAGACCGTCGGAGCGTCAAGGAATTTGAGGACGCTGACACGCTTGTTGCCCTCTTGGACGTAAAAGCGGTGCATGAACTCGGTGACGATGATGGGGTCGCGGTAGCCCTCGGAGATTTGGATATCGTAGAGGTTGGACCATTTGCGGGCGAATTCGGTATTCCAGGGGAGCAGCGGCATAAAGTTACACGAAAAGGCGGACTGGCGACCTTTGGTAACCGTGCCGACGACCATTTCGAGCGGAATGTCCCGCAGGCCGATGTTCTCGCGCTGCCCGCAGGGAAGCTGGGCGACCAAGCTGTCGAGGTCCGTAAGATATGGATGCTCGCTTTGGCTGATGGCGCGACGGCGTTCCTGTTCGCCGCGCTTGCGCGCTTGACGATAGGCCTCTTCCATGGTGTCTACTCCCTTAGTCGTTTAAACAACGATATGAACCATGGTACCACGATGCGAAACCACCACAAAGGTGCCTGTCCCCTTTGCGGTGGTTTTAGGCGATGATGGGGGCGATGGCGCGGATGCAGGCGTCGGCTGCCGTAAAGGTGGTGCTGTCGTCACTGACGATAAAGATGATCTTACCCTTAATGCCAAAGTCGCCGATCTCGCTAAAGAGCACGTAGGGTTCCTTGTCAAAGCCCGAGATGGGTGAAACGGCGACCTTGGTGGCACAGGCGAGCTCGTCTGCCAGCGCATCGAGCGAGTCCCACTTTGACGTGTCCTTCACCGCGACGGGAACGACAACGCGTCCAAAGGGCATGAGGTGCACGAGTGTGTTCTTGGAGATGTTGGAGTTGGGGACGATGATGGTCTGTCCGCAGGCGTCCTCGATGGTCGTGTGGCGCCAAGTGATGTCCTGGACCACGCCCGACACGCCGCCGACCTCGATATTGTCGCCGGGCTTGATGATGCCCATAAAGGTCACTTGCATGCCGCCGATAAGGTTTGATAGCGTGTCCTGAAAGCCGAGCGAGATGGCGATGCCGCCGACGCCAAGAGCGGCGACGAGCGCGTTTGCGTTAATGCCAAAGCAGTTGTCGAGGATAAAGCTGCCGCCGATCATCCAAATGACGGCACGCGCGATGTTGATGAAGATGCTCGATGCGGGAAGCGGGTTGTCGTCTCGGTTGAGTAGGTGGCGCAGGGTCTTGGATGCCACCTTGGCGGCGATGGCGGTGACTATTACCAAGATGACGGCCCAGATGATGTTGTGGACCCAGCGCTGCTCAAAGAAATGAAGAATCGGTTCAAACAATTCCATGTAGGGAAAACCTCCTAATGATCATTCAACCATGATACCCACCAAAAAGCCCGTCCGATCACATCGGACGGGCCGATAACTTGAGATGGGGTGGCCGCGGTGGCGTAAGCTGGGCCGCCGGCGAGCACGCCGGCAAGGAGTGCGGCGGTCAAGCAAGACGGGGAAGGAGTCTTCTCATGGCAGTTTCCTTAGTTCTTAACCAGTGGTTCCTGCTGACGCTGGATTATCGACATGATATGCGAAAACCGTCGCAAAGGTATCTGTTCCTTTGCGGCGGTTTTGACGTTTGCGCAGATAAAACCTGCCAAAATAAACCTGTCCCTTATTGGCAGGTTTTAGCTCAGCAGCATGCGGTCGTTGGCGAGCTCGCCGCCCGAGACCTCCTCGAACTTCTGCAGCAGGTCGGCGACGGTGAGCGACTTCTTCTCGTCGCCCGCCACGTCGTAGATAACGTGGCCCTCGTGCATCATGATCAGGCGATTGCCCAGACGGATGGCGTCATTCATGTTGTGCGTGACCATGAGCGTGGTCAGGTGGTTCTCGTCGACAATCTCCTCGGTCAGATTGAGCACCTTAGAGGCGGTCTTGGGGTCGAGTGCCGCGGTGTGCTCGTCGAGCAGCAGCAAGCGCGGCTTGGTGAGCGTGGCCATGAGCAGCGTGAGTGCCTGGCGCTGGCCACCCGAAAGCAGGCCGACCTTGGCGTTGAGGCGCGTGTCCAGGCCAAGGTCCAGGCGCTTGAGCAACTCAACGTACTCGTCCTTCTCGGCCTTGGTGACGCCCCACGAAAGGCCGCGACGCTGGCCGCGACGCTTGGCGAGGGCCAAGTTCTCGGCAATCTGCATGTCGGCTGCGGTGCCGCGCATGGGATCCTGGAACACGCGGCCCAGGTACTTGGCGCGCTGCGACTCGCTCAGGCGCGAGATGTCGGTGCCGTCGAGCTCGATAACGCCCGAATCGAGCGGATATACGCCGGCAATCATGTTGAGCAGCGTGGATTTGCCGGCGCCGTTGCCGCCGATCACAGTTACAAAGTCGCCGTCGTTGAGGGTAAGGTCGACGCCGGTGAGCGCGCGCTTCTCGGTGACGGTGCCCTTGTTAAAGGTCTTCTTGACGTGCGAGAGCTTAAGCATCTGCCTCATCTCCCTTCGTGTAGGAGCTGCGGAGCTTATAGCGCTCCCAAACCACGGGAACGCACAGGGCCACGGCGACGATCACGGCGGAGAGCAGCTTCATGTCGTTGGCGTCCATGCCCAGTTGCAGCACGATGGCGCGGATGAGGAAGTACACCACGGAGCCAAAGACGGCGGAGGCCAGACGGACGGAGAACTGCGTGAGACCGCCGGGCAGCAGGCGGCCGAGCACCTCGCCGATGACGATGGCGGCAAGACCGATAACGATGGCGCCGGTACCCATGCCAATGTCGGCATACTTCTGGCTCTGGCAGATGAGCGCACCCGAAAGGCCAATGAGGGCGTTGGAGAGCACGAGGGCGATCATTTTGGTGGAGTTGGTGTTGACGCCTAGGGCGCGGATCATGTACTCGTTGTTGCCGGTGGCACGCAGCGCCGAGCCGATCTCGGTGCCAAAGAACCAGTACAGGATGGCGACGATGGCCACGGCCAGCACAATGCCTAGGATAATGGCAACAGTGGACTGCGGCAGGCCCGTCATGTTGCTGACGGATGAGAAGATAGTGCCCTTGGCAAGGATGGGCGTGTTGGACTTGCCCATGATGCGCAGGTTGATGGACCACAGACTGATCTGCGTAAGGATTCCGGCGAGGATTGCGGGAATCTCAAAGACGGTGGTCAAGATGCCCGTGACGGCGCCCGCGATGGCGCCGGCGCACATGCCGGCCAGCACGGCGAGCAAGGGGTCGACGTTATTGTTGACGATGAGTACGGCGCAGACACAGCCGCCGAGGGCAAAGCTGCCGTCGCAGGTCATATCGGGGATGTCGAGCAGGCGGAACGTGATAAACACGCCAAGCACCATAATGCCCCAGAGGACGCCCTGCGAAACGGCGCCCTGCAATGCAATGAGCATGCTTCATACCTCCTAGGATAGGGTGGACACGTGATTTTCCATAATAGCGGTACCAATGCATAAAAGAGCTGCGGACGGATGTTTTGTCTCATCCGAAACAAGCAGGGCGAACGCCGGTCTTTGGCGTTCGCCCCTGTGGCTCAGATATTGAATAACACGGCAACGGCGCGAGTATGGGCCCTAGGCACATCGCCGCGCATACTGCTACTCGTCCAGAGCGGAGAGGTCGATGCCCAAAGCCTCGGCCATCTCGTCATTCTTGACGACGACCAGGTTCTTGCTCGAGAGGTGCTTGATCGGCATATCCTCGGCCTTGGCCTCGCCCTTCAGGATCTTAACGGCCATCTCGCCCGCGGCGTAGCCCAGGTCCTCATAGTTGATAGAGAGGGTGAACAGGCCGCCGGCCATGCACATACCCTCCTCGCCGGTCACGAAGGGAAGCTTGTTCTCCTTGCAGATCTGACCGACCTGCGAAGCGCCCGCGGCGATGGTGTTGTCAGTGGGGGAGTACAGCGCGTCGACCTTGCCCACGGAGGACTCGACGACGGACTGGATTTCATTGGAGCTCGAGACGGTGTAATCGGTGTACTCCAGGCCCAGCTTGTCGAGCTCCTTCTTGGCAGCCTTGATCTGGACGTCGGAGTTGGACTCGGCGGTGCAGTAGAGCAAGCCGACCTTCTTAACGTCGGGCAGGACCTTCTGCATCATCTCGAGCTGCTCGGCGACCGGGGTGAGGTCGGAGGCGCCCGTGACGTTGGTGCCGGGCTTGTCGTTGTCCTGGACCAGGCCGGAAGCGGCGTAGTCAGTGATGGCGCAGCCAACGATGGGGATATCAGCGGTGGCGCCGGCGGCAGCCTGCGCGGCGGGCGTAGCGATGGCATAGATCAGGTCGACGCCATCGCCCACGAACTTGTCGGCGATGGACTTACACGTGGACTGGTCGTTCTGGGCGTTCTTCTGGTCGATCTTGACCTTAAGGCCGCTCTCCTTGATGGCCTTGACAAAGCCGTCGTTGGCGGCATCGAGTGCGGAGTGCTCGGTGAGTTGCAGAACGCCGATGGTGTAGTCGGAACCGGCGGCAGCAGAGCCGGAACCAGAGTTGCCGCCGCATCCGGCGAGCGGGGCGAGCGCGAGCAGACCGGCGGAGACCAGAAGGCTCCTGCGGCTGATGGTGATGTCCTTCATATCATTACCCCCAGTATAAAAATGGCTGGAAACACTGCACTGGGACAAAGTGCAAGTGGAACTATAGTAGCGCTGATGTCCATTTTTACAACAGCCTGGCGGGTTTTTTAATACAGAATCGGATGGGCGGTACGGGTAGTCGAATGGGCGGCGGAGGGTCTTATGCGGCGGAGGAGGCATCGTCCTCGTCCAGGACGGCGAAGAGCTTCTTGCCGTCAAGGAGACGTGTGGTGACGTTTCTCATGCGGCCGATCTCAACGGTACGCAGCGTGTCGTCGGCGCCTCGCGCGTCATAGACCGTTCCCAGCAAATACGAGATGCCGTCTCGTTGCTTGATGGCAAAGGGCCGGAGTGTCATCCGCGCCACTTCGACCTCTCCGCGTGCCGTGACACTCGAAATATCAAAACTCACCGTGGTTCCGTGGTCGATGGCCTGCTCGATGAGCTCGCAGGCATCGATGCGCTTGACGGGCGTGCGTGTGGCCTTGGTGGATTTGTCGCCTGCGCTTGGAGCAGGCTCGGGTGCATCGAGGTAGCCGCGAACGTCGGCACTCGCCATGGCGACCAGGTGCTGCGCTATGCTCTTTCGAATGGCGATGGGCGTGGAGCGGTTGCGCATGACCATGCCGTGGAGCCGGATGATCTCTTCGTCGGTGAGCGGACGGGTCAAGAGTCGATAGCCAACGCCGCGCTTGTACTCAATTTCGTATCCGGCATGGCGAAGTGCGGAGATGGCGGTGTAGATGCTGCGCCGCGCCGCCGAGATGGGCATGCGGGCGGGGTCGTCGGGATGGGCGAGACGCCGGATCAACTCATCGGAAAGCATGGCCTTGTCCTCGCCGGTGTTTTCGCTTAATAGTTGCAGGATGCGAACGGCGCGATAGGCTGCCATCGAGGCGGCGCCCCTCGTCGTGGTCTCGTAAGTTTCAACAGCGGTTTCGGTCATGGCGTCCACGTCCTTTCCGTTTTGGGTGGCGACGGTATGGAGCCTAGGGCGCGGGGCTTTCCCAGGGGTGCAGGACGCTCCGGGCGGTCGGTAGTCGTCGGCAAGCGGCGGGTCGAGTTTTCAACAGCCCTGCTCAACTGACCAAAATCTTGCCAAAAGCTTGACGGATACTGTTGAAAAAAGCGCCCCTCGGCTTGCCGAGAGGCGCTGGCGTGATGCGCTGGAACGCGTTTGGTGGCGCTGTGGCGATTAGAAGTCGGCGTTGCCCACGGTGCGCGGGTGCGGCAGGACGTCGCGGATGTTGCCCACGCCGGTCAGATACATGACCAGGCGCTCGAAGCCCAGACCGTAGCCGGCGTGCTTGCAGGAACCGTAGCGGCGCAGGTCAAGGTAGTACTTGTACTGCTCGGGATTCATGCCCAGGTCCTTGATGCGGGCCTCGAGCAGATCCAGGCGCTCCTCGCGCTGGGAGCCGCCGATAATCTCGCCGATACCGGGAACCAGGCAGTCGGCGGCGGCGACGGTCTTGCCGTCCTCGTTCATGCGCATGTAGAACGCCTTGATCTCGGCCGGGTAGTCGGTTACGAAGGTCGGTCGCTTAAAGTGCTCCTCGGTCAGGAAACGCTCGTGCTCGGTCTGCAGGTCGATGCCCCAGCTCACGGGATAGTCAAACTTGTGACCGGCGGCGACTGCCTGCTCCAGGATTTCGACAGCCTCGGTGTAGGTAACGCGGGCAAAGTCGGAGTTTGCCACATGGTCCAGGCGCTCGATCAGGCCCTTGTCCACAAACTTGTTGAGCATATTGAGCTCGTCGGGGCAGGTGGCCATAACGTCCTTAAGGACGTACTTGAGCATGGCCTCGGCGTTATCCATGTAGTCGTTCAGGTCGGCAAAGGCCATCTCGGGCTCGATCATCCAAAACTCGGCGGCGTGGCGCGTGGTGTTGGAGTTTTCGGCGCGGAAGGTGGGGCCAAAGGTGTACACGTCGCCAAAGGCCATGGCAAAGTTCTCGGCATTGAGCTGGCCGGACACGGTAAGGCTCGCGTGCTTGCCAAAGAAGTCCTGGCTCCAGTCGACCTCGCCGGACTCGGTGAGGGGCGGATTTTTGGGGTCGAGCGTGGTCACGCGGAACATCTCGCCGGCGCCCTCGCAGTCACTCGTGGTGATGATGGGGGTGTTGACGTAGACAAAGCCCTGCTCCTGGAAGAAGCGGTGGATGGCGGCAGCCGCGACAGAACGGATGCGGAACACGGCGCGGAACAGGTTGGTGCGCGGGCGCAGGTGCTGCTGGGTGCGCAGGAACTCGACGGTTGCGCGCTTCTTCTGCAGCGGGTAATCCGGGGCGCTGACGCCCTCGACCTCGATGGAGGTGGCAGAAAGCTCGAAAGGCTGGGGCGCATCGGGGGTCAGCTTGACGGTGCCGGTGCAAATGAGTGCGGCCGAGACGTTTTGATGGGCGATCTCGTCGTAGTTGTCGAGTGCCTCGCGGTTCATGACGACTTGCAGGTCGCGGAAGCAGCTGCCGTCGTTGAGCGTGACAAAGCCAAAGTTCTTCATGTCGCGGACGGACTTGACCCAGCCGGCGACGGTGACGGTCTGGCCGCCGAGCGACTCGGCATCGGCATAGAGCTGCGCGATTTTGGTGCGGTTCACGTATCCTCCCATAACGGTTGAATGATAGTTATCCATACAGTTCGATATTCTAGCAGCTCGGCTCATTTGGGCTATACAGATAAGGCATTGGCGGGATGGTTTTTCAAACGAAAAGCGCCCGCGGCCAAATGGTCGCGGGCGCTTGACGAGGTGCCTTTTGGCTGTGTGGCGCGGGGCCTGGCTACTTGGTCTTGGCAACCAGCAGCGGATCGCCAAGCTTGACGAGCGGATTGCCGCCGATAAGCGTGCCAGACTCGCCGACGTGGTCGATGCTCTTGAGGCGGTCGAGCTCAGAGATGATGACGGTCACGATGTCCTCGTGACCGGCGGCCTTGATAGCGTCGCGGTCGAAGCTGATGAGCGGCTGGCCGGCCTTGACCGTGTCGCCCATCTCGACAAAGCGGGCAAAACCCTTGCCGTTCATTTCCACGGTGCCCAGGCCAACATGGATGAACACGCGAAGACCGTCCTCGGTGATCATGCCGATGGAGTGGTTGGTGACGGTGGTGGCGCCGATACGGCCGTTAGCGGGGGCGTAAATGGTGCCGGTAATGGGCTCGATGCCGTAGCCCTGGCCGAGCATGCCCGAGGCGATGGTCTCATCGGGAACCTCACTCAGATTGACGAGCACGCCGTTGACAGGAGCGTAGATGACGCCTTCGCGGGTGGCGAAGCTTGCTGCGGGCGGAACGGACGCCTCGCCCGACGAAGTGAACGTGGACTTGAGCGAATCGAGCAGACCCATAGTTGCCTCCAACTTAAATAGGCGCATATCGCGCGTTTGGTTTGCCGGAAACGTTTCATATCTGTTTCGCGGCTTGGTCAACACCCCCTATTCTACGCTGCTCAGCGATACCTCTGAGCTGGGATTATGTGATATATCAGTTGAAGGGAAACTTATTGCTGGCGTGTTTCTGCGTCACGGGTTCAAGTGGGGTACGCTTGAAGGCGAAAAACAAGGGCGCATAATTTGCGCGAAAGGAGCACATATGATTGTCGAGAACCATGCGCTGTGGGGCGAGGAGCCGACCGAGGAATATCCGGCGACGTTTACGTATTTGGGTGCCGAGCCGCTGCCCGATAAACCGAATGGTCGCCGCCCTGCCGTGATTATCTGCGGCGGAGGTGCGTTTACGCATATCGCTCCGCATGAGCAGGATCCCGTGGCGTTTGCGTTTTTGGATCACGGTTACCAGGCCTTTGTGCTCAACTATGTCACGAGTTCTACGGGTGACGTGAGCTTTCCGCGCCCCCAGGCGGATCTTGCCAAGATGGTCGCCACGGTGCGCGCCAACGCCGACGAGTGGCATGTCGATCCTAAGCGCGTGTGCGTCGTGGGATTCTCGGCGGGCGGTATGATCTGCGCTTCGCTGGCAACGCAATGGAAGACTGGTCCCTTCGCGGGCTTGGCAGGGGCGCGCGCGGACGACATTCGTCCCGATGCCGTGGTGCTAGGTTATCCATTGCTCGACTTTGCCTATGTGCGCGACATGCAGACGCGCGATCCGCGCATTGACTTGCGTGTGCCCAAGACGGGCGGCAAGACGGGGCGCGATCTTCTCAACGACTACCTGTCGATGGTGACGGGTGGCGAGGCAACTGACGAGCATTTGGCTGATATCTGCCCCACCACGCATGTTTCGCGTCAGATGCCGCCGACCTTTGTGTGGGGCGTGTCCGACGACAAGACGGCGCCGATCGCGCAGGTCTATCCGTTTGCGCAGCGCATGGCCGAGGAGGGCGTCGCTTGCGAGATGCACGTCTTTGACCAGGGCGGTCACGGCCTTTCGCTCGGCAACGCCAACACCGCGGTCGACAACGAGGACAAACAAGTGGCGGTCCGTCCCTGGATCCGCCTAGCCTTCCGTTTCCTGGAGCGCCACGGCTTCTAGTTACGCGGTTTTACCAAACCGCGTAACAACTCGACGCTGCAAGCCCGCCGGAGCAGCAATCTGCCTTTCAACTTCGGCGGCATGACCAGAAGGTCAATGCCGCCTCGTTTCAAGGCACCTTGCTCGCTCTGACGGGCTTTCGCTGTCTGCGCCAAAACATCGGCGTTGTCTTGGCTGCCAAAAGAATGATCCTTCGGGGACGGAGGAAAACGGATCAGTTTGGGCGGTGCTGGCGCCAAGGTTTAAGACCGACGTCGTCCCTTGTTGCTTTCCTACCAGACGGTGAACTGGGCGTTTTCTGTGTTCCAATGGACATCGCGAACGTAGTCGCGCACGCCCGTCGCATCTCGTGCTTCGAACAACTCAAGAATATGAGCATGTTCGTTGTTGGCTTTATTGAGCAGTTTGCAAGCCGTCTCTTGGTCGACAGTCTCGTAATCGCGCTTGATAAAGCAACGCTCGAGCTGCGAGATCATATCGCGCAGACGGTCGTTGCCGCAGCGGTTGAAGTACGTAAGGTGAAAGTCTCGCTGAATATCGTCGTACTTACGGATGAGGCCGCCTTGGATCGCAAGGTCCATGGAGCCGACGAGAAATTTAAGCTGCGTAATGTCATCGTCGGTTAGGTTCGGACAGGCGAGATATGCGGCCTGCCCGTCGAGCGGCCCCATAATCTCAAAGACTTCAACGGCGTTTTGCTGATCGAACCCACGGACGCGGAATCCGCGGCGGGGGAGATTGTCCAGATAGCCGTCGCTTGCGAGCTGGATGAGCGCTTCGCGGACCGGCGTGCGCGACACGCCCATGGCATCGCAGATCGCTTGCTCGCTCAGCCGGTCGCCGGCCGAAAGCTCGCCGGCGTCAATACGGCTCGAAATATAGTCGTATACGTGGTCCTTCAGGGGCCTTCTGAGCGTTTCCATGAGCTTATGTTCCTTAACGGTATATTTCTAAAATTAAATACGTTTCGCTTGAATAGCTCAGTTGAATTATAGAACGACCAGCTAAATCGTGCTACTTTGCGCCGATAAGCAGGAATACGCTTACCGAGGAATATCTACCGTTCGGGATTGTATACAATATACAAAACAAGAAAACCGCCCTAAGATAAAGCCATCGAAAGGAAGGCGGGCGCAAAGAAGTCCCGCTCTCTGCCAAGAGATCCAAGGAGGATCATCATGACCAAGTTCAGCCACGTCATCATCCGCCGCCCCGGCAAGTCCCTGAGCAATGGCATCACGAGCGCCCCCGAGCTTGGCCAGCCCATCTACGAGCGCGCCATCGAGGAGCACTACGATTACGAGCATGCGCTCGAGCAGTGCGGCGTGGACGTCTCGGTGCTGCCGGCACTCGAGCAGTATCCTGACAGCTGCTTCGTCGAAGATCCGGCCGTTATCACTCGCTGCGGCGCCATCATTACCAACCCCGGCGCCGATAGCCGCAACGGCGAGAAGGACGAGATCGAGCCGGCCGTCCGTCGCTTCTTTGACGACGAGCATGTCAAGCACATCGTTTCTCCGGGCACGCTCGACGGCGGCGATGTCATGATGGTCGGCGACCATTTCTACGTCGGTCGCTCCGCTCGCACCAACGAAGAGGGCATCCGCCAGTTCTGCGAGATTCTCGAGGGCTGGGGCCTCGAGGGTTCCGAGGTTCCGCTGGAGGAGGTCCTGCACCTCAAGACGGGCGTCAACTACATCGAGGACAACAACATGCTCGTCTCTGGTGAGTTCATCGATAAGCCCGACTTTGCCCAGTACAACAAGATCGTCGTGCCCGAGGACGAGGCGTACGGCGCAAACTGCATCTGGGTCAACGGTACGGTCATCGTTGCCGAGGGCTATCCGACTGTGCTCAAGGCCGTGCAGGATCTGGGCTACAAGACACTCGTCGTTGACACCTCCGAGTATCGCAAGGTCGACGGCGGCCTTTCTTGCCTGTCGCTGCGCTTCTAACGCGATAGCTGTAACAGTCTGATGATCGCTTGACCGATGGCCCGGCACCCGATTCGGGACGTCCGGGCCATCTTTCGTTCGATCACATGATGAAGGGGGTGCACATACAATGGCCTCTAAAGCTCAAAATGAAGAGATTATCGACCCTAATGGCCTCGATCTCTTTCGTCTGACCATGATGGTTATTACCGCCAGTATTTGTGGCGGCATCTTTTCGCTTGCCGGCGATATGGCAGCAGGCGGGGCAAATACCGGTGCGGTTATCGTCTCGTGGGGAATTTGCTTTATTGGCGTCTTTGCGCTGATGATGGTGTTCAACGGTTTGTCTCAGGCCCGTCCCGACCTGACCGGCGGCATCTATGCATACGCTGCGGCCGGTTTTGGCGATTACATTGGATTCAACTCCGCTTGGGGCTACTGGATCAGCGCATGTCTTTCCAACGTGAGCTTTGCGCTCTTGCTGTTTAGCGCGCTGGGCTATTTCTTCCCCGCGTTTGGCGCGGGTAACAACCTGCTTTCTATCGTCTGCGCCAGCGTGTTTTTGTGGTTCCTTACCGCCCTTGTGCTTCGTGGCGTTAAGGAGGCTGCGGGCATTAACACAATCGTCACGTTGGCGAAGCTGGTGCCGTTGGGGCTCTTTGTGCTGAGTATCGTGCTCCTGGGTAAGTTCAACGTCGATATCTTTATGGACAACTTCTGGGGAGAGCCGGCTGGTCCTGGCTTTGGCGAGCAGGTTGTCTCGACCATGATTGCCCTTGTCTGGGTCTTCACGGGCATCGAGGGCGCTGTCGTTATCTCGGGCCGTGCTAAGTACGTGCGTGACGTCGGCCGCTCGACGGCGCTCGGATTTGCGGCTGTATTCACGCTGTATCTGATCATCTCGATGCTGTCGCTCGGCATTATGCCGCGCGAGGAGATGGCACAGCTTGCAACGCCCTCCATGGCGGGAATTCTCGAGTGCGCAATCGGTCCGGTTGGTGCTGCCATCGTAAACCTTGGCGTTATCCTTTCGTTGGTCGGCGCGCTGCTGGGCTATGTCATCATTGCGTCCGAGACGCCGTTCGAGGCGGCGCGCCAGGGATCCTTCCCTCTGGCGTTTGCCAAGACGAACAAGCACGACGCCCCGGTGGTAACGGTTCTCGTGAGCTCCGGCATTACGCAGCTCTTCTTGATCGTGTCGTATGTGGCGGCGAGCACCTACCAGTTCTTCTATAGCTGCGCAGTCAACACGATTCTGGTTCCGTATGTCTGCTCGGCTGCCTATTACATGGTGATTGGTTGGAAGAAGGAGCATCTGGACGGACCGCATGCGCCAAGCGTCGGCAAGGCGCGATTCTTCGGCACGCTCGGCTTCATTTACACATTGTTCCTTGTGTGGTCGACGGGCCTCCAGGGCGTCATGATCACGACGATCCTTTTTGCTCCGGCCATTCCCGTTTATATGCTGGGCGAGCGAGGTCGCGGTAAGCCGGTACTTCCGCACCTGCACGACAAGCTGATCGCAGCGGTGGTCATTGTCGTGGCGGTCATCTCGCTGTATCTGCACTTTGCCGGCATTGCGCCGATAGTCTAAGACTGCGGCAAGCTTCATCGCTTGGTAAGCCGACGGAGGCGTCGCGTGCCGGTGCCGTTCGGTAATCCATAACTGACGTGGGCCTCTGTAACGTGCCTTTGTGAGCGCCCACCAAGCCCGCGCAGGTGACATTTGTTGCCAGCGCGGGCTTTTGCTGTTGCGGCGAAATAGTTCCTGTTTTTGCTGGTTAAAGCATCAAACAGGAACTATTCCACCGCAACTTGTTTTGATTCGCTGGGGGACGGAGGAAGCGGCGATCCGGAATCCACCTGCACAGTCGCTCCGCATCCCGTCCGTTGGCGCAAGTGGTGCCAAATGTAATCTGCCCCCCTTGCACGCTTGTCCTCCTTGCAGCAATCTGTTGGTTGAACGTCGTTATGTGCTTGCAGTTTCTGGGCAAGCCGTCTCGCAGCAAAGTAGACTAGATGGCCATTTCAAAAAGCCTACTCAGAGGAGGAACCATGCTTGAGGGTACGTATGTGGTTTTGGCCCAGACGCCGGTGGGGAGCAAGCGCGGCGAGGTGACGTTTTCACATGGGGTGAACGGCGCGCTCAGGGCAGTACTAAACGTCAGGGGTCTCAATATCGCTCTCTCGAGTGCCCGTGCTGAGGGCGATTTCTTTGAGCTCTTGGGTACTATCTCCCACGTCTTGATGGGCAAGGCGCCCTTTACATGCACGGGGTCGGTCGAGGGTGATCGACTCACTGCTACCGCGCGGTCGGGTTCCGTTTCGATCTCGCTGAGCGGTATGCGTAAAGAGCCTTCGGGGCGCACCGCATAAAGTTTGCGCAGGTAAACATCGGTATTTGACTTTATATAATAGTTCAGAGCGCTATCATTTGTCGTTACGAGTTGGTTAGCCCCGGTAAACGGTTAACCGCGTCTAACGAAAGGATGAGCGCGTGAAGCTCGATACACTCGAGATTGGAAAGGACGCCGTTGTCGCATCGGTGGCATCGGACGATCAGGCACTCCGACAGCATATTTTGGACATGGGCCTAACGCCGGGCACCGAAGTCACCATGATGAAGTACGCTCCTATGGGCGACCCGCTCGAGATTCGCCTGCGTGGCTACGAGTTGACGCTGCGCAAGGACGATGCTGCTCGCATCGAGCTCGTGGGTGTTCACGACACAGACACGGGTCCGCGCACTAACGCCGCAATCGGCACGACGGAGCACCCGGCACTTGGCGAGGGGACGTATTCGCCCCGTGCGGCAAAAACGGCCGTGCCCGAGGGTGCGCCGCTGCATTTCGCCCTCGCCGGCAACCAAAACTGCGGTAAGACCACGCTGTTCAACCAGCTTACGGGCTCCAACCAGCACGTCGGTAACTTTCCCGGCGTGACGGTCGACCGCAAGGACGGCACCATCCGTAACCATCCCGAGGCAAGCGTTACCGACCTGCCCGGCATCTATTCGCTGTCTCCGTACACGGGCGAAGAGATCGTCAGTCGCCAATTTATCCTGGACGAAAACCCCGACGCCATCATCGACATCATCGACGCTACTAATATCGAACGCAACCTGTACCTGACGCTGCAGCTTATGGAGCTCGATCGCCCCATGGTCATCGCGCTCAACATGATGGACGAGGTGACGGCCAACGGCGGCGCCGTGGACGTCAACCTGCTCGAGAGCCTGTTGGGCGTGCCTGTTGTCCCCATTAGCGCTGCCCGCAACGAGGGCATCGGCGAGTTGGTGGATCATGCCTTGCACGTGGCGCGGTTCCGCGAGCGCCCCGGTCGCCTGGACTTCTGCGCGCCCGATGGCCCGGACGGCGGCGCGCTGCATCGCTGCATCCACGGCATCGCCAACCTTATCGAGGACCATGCCGCGACGGCGCATATTCCGGTGCGTTTTGCAGCGACCAAGCTGGTTGAGGGCGACGAGCTGGTGACAAAGGCGCTTCACCTGGACCGCAACGAACTCGACGCCATCGAGCACATCATTACCCAGATGGAGGGCGAGGCGGGCACCGACCGCCTGTCCGCGTTGGCCGACATGCGCTTTACCTTTATCGGCGACGTGTGCGGACGCTGCGTGGTGAAGCCCCACGAGAGCCGCGAGCACGTGCGCTCTGTCAAAATCGACCGCATCCTGACGGGTCGCTACACGGCCATTCCGGCGTTCCTGCTGATCATGGGCCTCGTATTTTGGCTGACGTTTGGTGTGATCGGCGCGGCGTTGCAGGGCCTCATGGAGGACGGCATCGCTGCCATCATTGCTTCGGCCGACGCGGGCCTCAAGGCTTTTGGCACCAACGACGTGGTGCGCTCGCTGGCTGTCGACGGCGTGCTTACGGGCGTGGGCAGCGTGCTGACCTTCCTGCCGATTATCGTCGTGCTCTTCTTGTTCCTCTCCATTCTGGAAGACTCCGGATACATGGCGCGCGTGGCCTTTGTCATGGATAAGGTGCTGCGTCGCTTTGGCCTGTCGGGCCGCAGCTTCGTGCCCATGCTCGTCGGTTTTGGCTGCACCGTGCCGGCTATCATGTCGACCCGTACGCTCCCATCCGAGCACGACCGCAAGATGACGGTCATGCTCACGCCGTTCATGAGCTGCTCGGCCAAGTTGCCGGTCTACGGTCTGCTGTGCGGGGCGTTTTTCCCGCAGGCGACAGTTCCCGCCATGGTCTCGCTCTATCTGATTGGCATTGCGGTTGGTTGCATCGCGGCTTTGGTGCTCAACCGTACGGCATTTAAGGGCGACCCGGTGCCGTTTATCATGGAGCTCCCCAATTACCGCCTGCCGAGCGTCAAGACGACGGTGATGCTGGCATGGGATAAGGCCAAGGACTTTATTACCAAGGCCTTTACCATTATCTTTGCCGCTACGGTGGTCATCTGGTTCCTGCAGACGTTCGATATCCGCTTTAACGTGGTCGCCGACCAGTCGCAAAGCCTGCTTGCCGGTCTGGGTAGCATCATCGCGCCGGTGTTGGCCCCGCTCGGTTTTGGCGACTGGCGCGCCTCGACGGCACTCGTCACGGGACTTATTGCCAAGGAGAGCGTCATATCGACACTCACGGTGCTTTTGGGCGCGACCTCGCCTGCGGCACTGTCGACCATGTTTTCGCCGTTTACCGCCTACGTGTTCCTGGTCTTTACGCTGCTGTACCCGCCCTGCGTGGCGTCCATCGGCGCCGTCAAGAGCGAGTTGGGCGCGCGCTATGCCGTTGCCGTGTTCGCGTTTCAGGTGACGGTCGCCTGGATCGTGGCGTTTGTCGTGCATTCGGCGGGCATATTGCTGGGGCTGGCTTAGTTATTTATTGACGGCGCAACCTCTGTGTATTGAGTTGATTGCGGCCCTGCATCTGTACTGACGGATGCGGGGCCGTTGCTATATAATCGCCCACCGCTCAAGACAATCGGAGAGGTTTCTACATGGCTCAGGCAAGACAAGATGGCATCTCACTCAAGCAGTGGCTCCCGCTTATCGGGCTCGCCTGCTGCGCGTTCGTGTTCAACACGTCGGAGTTCATGCCCATCGGCCTTCTGACTGATATCGCCGCGTCGTTCTCGCTCACCGAGGCCCAGGCAGGCATCATGATCTCGGTCTATGCCTGGGGCGTCATGCTGCTGTCGCTGCCGCTTATGGTGTTTGCCTCGCGCTTTGAGTTCAAGCGGATGCTGCTGGGCGTTTTGGCCGTGTTTTCGCTCGGCCAGTTCCTGTCCGCTGTGGCACCGACATATCCCATTTTGGTTTGCGCGCGTCTGGTGGTCGCCTGCGCGCATGCCGTGTTCTGGTCAGTCGCCTCGATCATGGCCTCGCGCCTGGTCGACGCCCGCCACGGGGCGCTCGCCATTAGCATGATCGCCACGGGATCGTCTGTCGCACAAATCTTTGGCCTGCCGATCGGTCGCGCCATCGGCCTTGCCGTGGGTTGGCGCATGACGTTCGCCGCGGTCGGTGCCCTTTCTGCCGCCGCGGTGGTGTACCAGGCCGCGGTGTTTCCGGCCATGCCGGCGGGTGAGCGCTTTACCGTCAAGCAACTGCCGGAGCTCCTCAAGAACCCGTTCCTCATCGCGCTCTACGCGGTCACGGTCTTTATGGCGACCGGCTACTACGCAGGCTACAGCTATATCGAGCCCTTCCTGGCGCAGGTCGCGCACGTCGACGCAAGCGCTATTACCATGACGCTGACGGCGTTCGGCTGCTCCGGCCTGGTGGGCAGCTGGCTGTTCGGCCGACTGTTTGATGGGCACCGGTTCCCGTTCTTGGCTATTACGCTCTCCGGCGTGCCGGTGGCTCTGCTGCTCATGGGTCCGGTTGCACCGTCGCTCGTCGCCGTTCTCGCTGTTTGCGCGCTATGGGGCTGCTGCTCCACGGCCTTTAACGTGGCGTTTCAGGCCGAGCTCATCAAGTACACGCCGGCGGATTCGTCGGCTGTCGCCATGTCGATCTTCTCGGGCCTGTTCAATCTGGGTATCGGCACGGGTACCGCAATCGGCGGCGCCGTGGTTTCGGGTCCCGGTATCGCTTGGATTGGCTTCGTGGGCGGGGCGATTACCGTCGTGGGCGTCATCCTCGCCATCACGGTGCTGTTCCCGGCCATTCGCCGCGCAAAGCCTGTCGCCTAATCACGTTCCCTCATCAGTTGCGGTGGAAGAGTTCCTGTTTAAGGCCTCTAGGGGCTCAAAACGGAACTATTCCACCGCAACTTATTTAGGGGGAGGGGATACACACCGGGCATACAATGGATGTCGTTGTGTTGAGCTTACCGGGAGGTTGCTATGTGGGCATACGAGACGACGTTCTATCAGATCTATCCGCTGGGCTTTTGCGGAGCTCCGCGCGAAAACGCCGCGCCCGTTGCCGAGGATGAGCTCGTCCAGGCTGCCAACGCCGCGCCCAACCCCGATGCGCCCATCATGAAGATCGCCCAATGGGCCGACTACCTGCAAAAACTCGGTATTGGCGCTGTGCTGATCAACCCGCCGCTCGAGTCCGATAGCCATGGCTACGACACGCGCAGCCTGCGCCATATCGACCGTCGCTTGGGTGGGGATGCCGACTTTGCCGCCGTATGCGACACGCTGCATGCCCACGGCATCCGCGTGGTGCTCGACGCCGTCTTCAACCACGTCGGTCGTGGCTTTTGGGCCTTCCGCGATGTGCAAGAGCGTAAGTGGGACTCGCCGTACAAGGACTGGTTCCACATTAGCTTTGACGGTGATTCCTGCTATGGCGACGGCTTTTGGTACGAGGGCTGGGAAGGCCATTTTGAGCTTGTGAAGCTCAACCTGCAAAATCCCGCCGTGGTCGATTACCTGCTCGAGTCCGTGCGCCGTTGGGCCGATGACTTTGGTGTCGATGGCCTGCGCTTGGATGTTGCCTATATGCTCGACCGCGACTTCATGCGTCGTTTGCATAGCTTTGCCCGTGAGCTCAAGCCCGGCTTTGTGCTCATTGGCGAGACGCTCCACGGCGACTATAACCAGATCGTCAACGACGAGATGCTCGACTCCTGCACCAACTACGAGTGCTACAAGGGCCTGTACTCCAGCTTTAACTCGGTCAATATGTTCGAGATCGCGCACTCGCTGCACCGTCAGTTTGGCGGTGACCCCTGGTGCATCTACCGCGGCAAGCACCTGCTGTCGTTTGTCGACAACCACGACGTGCCGCGCCTGGCAAGCATCCTCACCGACAAGTCGTGCCTGCGTCCCGCCTATGGCATGCTCTTTGGCATGCCGGGCATCCCGTGCGTCTACTATGGCAGCGAGTGGGGAATTGCTGGCGAAAAGGGCGGCCCCGATGGCGACTGGGCGCTGCGCCCTGCGCTCGATGAGCCTGCGCCCAACGAGCTGACGGCGTTCATCACGCAGCTTGCGCACCTTCGCTCGGCCGACGACGCGGCGGCACGCGCTCTCAGCTACGGCGCGTACCGCAACGTGGTGATACAGAACAAGCAGCTGCTGTTCGAGCGCGCCTGTGACGACGCGACGGTGCTCGTGGCGGTGAACGCCGTGGGCGAGCCTTACACCTTTGCCGCCGGCGAGCTCAACGGGTCCTTTGTCGACCTGCTTGCCGACGATGCGCCCAATGTCGAGCTGACGGGTACCCTTGAGCTTGCACCCTACGAGGTGCGCTATCTGTTGAGAGCCTAGCCCATGGCCGTGTCTGACGAGGACTATCAACATATTGAGCATGGGTTTGAGCCCGTGTTCGACCAGCACTCGCGCGTTTTGGTGCTCGGGTCGTTTCCCTCGGTGCTTTCGCGCGCCAATGCCTTTTATTACGGCAACCCTCAGAATCGCTTTTGGCGTGTGATGGCCACGTGCCTCGGTATGCCTGTGCCGCCCAACGAGGGCGATCTTTTGGCAAGCGGTGAGCCCGCGACGCTTGATGCCTCCATTGCCGCCAAGCGATCCATGCTGTTGAACGGTGGCGTGGCCCTGTGGGATGTGATTGAGAGCTGCGACATTAAGGGCTCGAGCGACGCGAGCATCAAAAACGTCGTTCCGGCGCATACCGAGCGCATTACCGGCGCAGCTCCTATCGAGGTCGTTGTCTGTAACGGCGGTACGGCAGGGCGACTCTACAAACGCTATCTACAAGAACGCACCGGGCTGCCCGCCATCGTCCTGCCCTCGACAAGTCCTGCCAATGCGGCTTGGCGTCTGGAGCGCCTTGTCGAGCGCTGGCGCGAGGCAGTTGACTGGGCTGCTCTCTAATTTAGATATTTGATTGAGCATGGGCGCCGAGGCGTTTGATGATGGTGCGCCAGATCGGCGCGGGCAGCGCGGGCTCGACGCGCACCATGCCGTCGACATCGACGCCACCGGCATTGCCACCGCCAAGCAACTGCGCATACTCAATGGAGCAGCCCATGCGCACAGCGCCCACAAGCTTATCCATCGCTTCCGAAAAAGGCCGGCGCAAGAGGCCCATGCGCGGGGAGCGACGAAGCGCCGCAATGCCGCTGCCGGCGCAGATGACAACGCCGCCGCACCACGTTAGTTTACGGAGCTCGCAAGCTTCCCGCAGGCGCTTGACGGGCATGTGCGTCCCCTCGGTGCTTCTGTGGGCAACCTGCACGACGACATAGACGCACGCCTCTGTATTTCCAAGGCGATCGAGTATCTGCTCGACAGCGATCATAGCCTCATCGTCAAATGCATCATCAACAGCGAGCACCATGCCATCGACTGCACCGGCATCATCCGCCTTCAAGTCAACCGGGTGGGGAAGTACGGTGTCGGAAAGCCGGGCATAGGCCGCGATGGCATCTTGCAGGTCCCAGAGCAAAAACTCAAGATCGGAGCTATTGGGAATGCTGATATACGCAATGGTTTGCAGCGTTTTTGGTACATCGCCGCGTGCGGTCGTCTCCACGCCGCCTCCTTTCCGGTTCGTTTCCGTTTAGGTTACACCGTCTGGTGGCGCGCGGGCGCGCTATCCTAGTGCAACCCTTACGAAAGGAACGCCATGCGTCTGCCCATGAATACCTCGCTTGCCACGCTCAAGCCCTCCGGCATCCGTCGGATAAACGCGCTCGCTGCCCAGCACCCGGGGTGCATCGCGCTTGCGCTCGGCGAGCCCGATTTTCCCACGCCCGATGTGATTAGCGCCGAGGTGACCGCCGCGCTGGACCGCGGTGACACGCACTATCCGCCCAACAACGGTCGCCCCGCCCTGCGTGATGCACTGTCCAAATATATGGATGACGCGGGCCTGGCGTTTTCCGCCGACGAGGTCATCCTGACCGACGGCGCGACCGAGGCCCTGTCGGCAACATTCATGGCTATGCTCAACCCCGGCGACGAGGTCATTATCCCCACGCCGGCCTTTGGCCTGTACGAGAGCATCGTCGTGGCCAACCACGCCAAAGCAGTCTTTTTGGATACGGAGCCCGCGCAATTCCAGATCGATGAGGAAGCGCTTCGTGCTTGCGTGACGCCGGCGACCAAGGCCATCGTCATCTGCTCGCCCAACAATCCTACGGGCTGTATCCTCAACGCGGCTTCGCTCGACGCCGTGGCGCACGTGGCGGAGCAGGCGGGCATCTACGTGGTCTGCGACGACGTATACAACCGCCTGGTTTATGTGGATGGCTACGAGCGCTTTGCCCAGCGTCACCCGGAGCTGCGTGAGCAGACGGTCGTCATCGAGAGCTTCTCCAAGCCCTGGGCTATGACCGGCTGGCGCCTGGGTTGGCTCGCGGCAGCGGCACCCGTCATCGCCGAGATCGCAAAAGCTCACCAATACCTAGTATCGAGCGCCGTCTCCTTCGAGATGGACGCCGCAGCCCGAGCCCTCACCGTCGACCCAACCCCCATGCTCAAAGTCTACCGAGCCCGCCGCGAGCGCGTACTCGCAGCCTTAGACGCCATGGATCTCGACGTAGTGGAGCCAGCCGGCGCCTTCTACGCCTTCCCCAGCATTAAACAGTACGGCCTGACAAGCGAAGACTTCTGCATCAAAGCCATCAAAGAGGCCAACGTAGCCCTAGTCCCCGGAAACTGCTTCGGCACCGAAGGCTACATCCGCCTCAGCTACTGCGTCTCCGACAAAGATCTGGACGAAGGCCTCCGCCGCCTGTCCACCTTCGTTTCAACTCTGTAGCCCAACGGGACCCAAAATCATCAGCCCACCGACTTAAGGCTTATGAGTGGGGGTGCCGGCCAACGGGAAACCGGGCTGCCCCAAAGTCACCGCAGGCCGCGCCGCCGAAGGCCAGGCGCAAGGTTTTCGTAGATTCCGCACGAGCCGAAGAGCACTTAATGTGCTCTTCGTGCGAGCCCAGGACCTGACCGAGCGAAAACCTTGCGCCTGGCCTTCGGCGGCGCGGCCGGATGGTGGAATTGTGTGCAGCCCGGTTTCCCGTTGACCGACGCCGGGGTCCCCGACATAATACTTTCGGTTCACGCACGAATCCGCTGCCAGAGACAGCCGGTGCAAACGGGCATTGCCCGCGAGCTTAATGGGACATCCCGCCAGCCGAGGTGGTCGAGTAGATATGTCTTCTCGCCCCCGTCGCTCATGCAGCGCGGGGGCTTTCTTTTTGGACATGCCCCCGTCACGTCCTTGTGGCGGACCGTGCCCGGAAAGAATTCGAGGAGGTGTAATTCATGCCCCAGCAGTACAAAATCGACAAGGTTGCAGAGATCGAGTCCCGTATCGCCGAGAACGCCGGTCTGTTCGTTGTCAACTACAACGGTCTGACGGTTAAGCAGGCTCAGGAGCTGCGTCATCAGCTTCGCGAGTGCGGCGCCGAGATGAAGGTCTACAAGAACAACCTGGTCAAGATCGCTCTCAAGAACCAGGAGCAGCCCGAGCTCGACGAGATTCTCGCCGGCCCCGTCGCTTATGTGTTCTACGAGACCGAGCCGGTCGAGGCCGCTAAGGCCCTTAAGGACTTCTCTGCTAAGTCCAAGGGCGTCCTTGAGATCAAGGGCGGTATCTCCGACGGCAAGGCCGTTTCCGCCGATGATGTTAAGGCTATCGCCGAGCTGCCCACCAAGGACCAGCTTCTCGGCCAGATCGCCGGTCTCATCTCCGGTTTCGCTCGCGACATCGCTGTCTGCGTCAACGGCGTTTCCTCTGGTCTCGCTCGTTCGATTCAGCAGGTCTCCGAGCAGAAGGCAGCCTAGTCGCTGTTTTCACCCGCGGCGGCAACGCCGCACCCCTGGCGCTTTCGCGCCGTGTTTTAACTGATCTCCGTGCAAAGACACGGAAACCGAAAGGACTTAGAAATGGCTAAGCTTACCACCGATGAGATCATCGATGCTCTTAAGGAAATGACCCTTCTCGAGGCTTCCGAGCTCGTTAAGGCTATCGAGGACACCTTCGGCGTTTCCGCCGCTGCTCCTGCCGCTGTTGTCGCCGCTCCCGCTGCTGGCGCTGCTGAGGCCGAGGAGAAGACCGAGTTTGACGTCGTGCTCGAGGGCTTCGGCGACAACAAGATCCAGGTCATCAAGGCCGTCCGTGAGCTCACCAACCTTGGCCTGAAGGAGGCCAAGGAGGTCGTCGAGGGCGCTCCCAAGGCTGTTCTCGAGGGTGCCAAGAAGGAGGACGCCGAGGCTGCCAAGGAGAAGCTCGAGGCTGCTGGCGCTGCTGTCACCCTCAAGTAATCAGGCTTTCTCGCCAGATTTCTTTGCAGACGGGGTTCGCATTGCGAGCCCCGTCTTTTTTGTTTTTCGGTCCCTCGGCATCGGTTGCTCAAACTGCCATGTTCTGTGATTTGCGTCGTATCGGGTGCCCTGCCGTTGGGCAATAAAATTGCACCATTCGAGCAATAATTTGCGTTGACCTGCTGAAGAATTGTCTCTGTCTTGTAGCGACATATAGTTCCAGCGGTAAGATGCTTGGGTATCGCAATTTGGTCTGCGGCTGTGTGCCGCACGCATGGGGCGCTTTTGCGCCTGCGAAAGGATCTTTGAATAACATGAAGGCAATCATCCCCGCCGCCGGTCTTGGCGCGCGTTTTCTGCCTGGCACCAAGTGCACGCCCAAAGAGATGCTGCCGGTGCTCGACAAGCCCGTCATTCAGTACGTCGTCGAGGAGGCACTCGACCCCGAGGAGGTCGACGACGCCATCATCGTTACTTCTCCCGGCAAGCCCGAGCTGCTGAACTACTTCCAGCCCGACCGTTCGCTCGAGAACCTGCTGCGCGAGCGCGGCAAGAACGCCTATGCCGATGCTGTCGCCCACGCTGGCGGTATGCCGGTCGACTTCCGTTATCAGTACGAGCCCAAGGGCCTCGGCCATGCTATTCGCTCTGCTGCCGACGCCGTGGCAGGGGAGAACTTTCTGGTTCTTCTGGGCGACTACGTTGTGCCTAACCGCGATATCTGCGACAAGATGCTCGCCGTTTCCAAGGAGCACGGTGGCGCTTCGGTTATCGCCGTCGCTGCTTGCTCGCCCGAGGAAGTCAGCCGCTACGGCGTTATCGCCGGCGAGCGCGTCGGTTCGCTCGAGGGCGCCGAGGGCGTTGCCGATGCCGAGCCGGGCGCTGTCTGGCGCATCGGCGGTCTGGTCGAGAAGCCCGCTCCCGAGGCGGCTCCGTCCAACCTGTACATCGTCGGTCGCTACCTGCTGAGCCCGCTGGTCATGGACTTGCTGGCAGATCAGCAGGCCGGCAAGGGCGGCGAGATCCAGCTCACCGACGCCATGGCCCGTTCGCTCGACCGCGAGGCCATGTACGCCGTCGTCATCGACCCGCTGTCGGGCTACGACACCGGCACTCCCTCTGGTTGGATGGCCACTAACGCCCTCATGGCTGCAAACGACCCCCGCTTTGCCGACGCCTTCTGGGACGCCATCGACGAGCGCGGCGGATTGATACGCAAGTAAGCCTTCGGGCACCGACATTTACGGGCGTGGACCTCGGTTCGCGCCCGTTTTTTATAAGAGCTGCGATTGCCGGCTCTCTGTTCACAGAAAATATATGAACAGATGTTCGATACACATGCATCTACCTGCGTGTTTTCTGTCGAAAAACTTTGCTACTCCAAAAACTCAATCGCGTCAAGGCTTTTCTTGCCCAACGGTCGGTACCTGATAAACTATTAGGTTGCGATAACTGGCGAAGCTATGCCTCGCCAACCCACCGAGCATTTCCGTGAAGGAGGAAAAACCTGGTGACCTACGCATACACTGCCACTGAGCGCAAGCGCGTCAGCTTCGGGAAAATCCCGGAGGCCATGGAGCTCCCCAACCTTATCTCTGTTCAAAGGGAATCCTTTGAGCGTTTTAAGGACGAGGGCCTTCGTGAGGCGTTCAAGGAATCCAGCCCCATCCAGAGCCAGAACCATGTTCTCGAGGTTACCTTCGGCGAGCATCAGTTCGGCGACCCCGCGCACACCGTCGAGGAGTGCCGCGAGAAGGATATGACCTATCAGGCTCCGCTTCTGACCGACGTCCGTCTCACCAACAAGGAGACCGGCGAGATCAAGGAGCAGCTCGTCTTCATGGGCGACTTCCCCATGATGACCGATCAGGGTACCTTCATCATCAACGGTACCGAGCGTATCGTCGTCTCGCAGCTCGTCCGCTCCCCGGGCGTGTACTACAGCTCCGAGATGGATTCGGGCAAGCAGATCTACAAGGCCCAGATTATCCCGTCCCGCGGTGCCTGGCTTGAGTTTGAGGTCGACAAGCGCGACCAGCTCATGGTCTCCATCGACCGTAAGCGCAAGCAGAGCGCCACGATGTTCCTGCGCGCCCTTGGCATCGCCGTCACCAACGACGACATCATCGAGCTGCTCGGCAACTCCGATGTGATCAAGCGCACCCTGGAGCGCGACACCGCCCTTACCCGCGAGGATGCTCTCATCGAGATCTACCGTCGTCTGCGCCCGGGCGAGCCTCCCACCGTGGACGCTTCCCGCAGCCTGCTCGAGGGTCTGCTCTTCAACCCGCAGCGCTACGATCTGGCCCGCGTCGGTCGCTACAAGGTCAACAAGAAGCTCAACCTCACCACCGAGGAAGAGGTCACGGTGCTCACCGACGAGGATATCGTCGCGACGCTGCGCTACCTGCTGTCCCTCGCTGCCGGCGAGCAGGGCTTCAAGGTCGACGACATCGACCACTTTGGCAACCGCCGCATCCGCACCGTCGGCGAGCTCGTCGCCAACCAGTTCCGTATCGGCATGAGCCGTATGGAGCGCGTCGTCCGTGAGCGCATGAGCTCCCAGGACATCGACGAGATCACCCCGCAGTCGCTTATCAACATCCGTCCGATCGTGGCCTCCATCAAGGAGTTCTTCGGTTCCTCGCAGCTCTCGCAGTTCATGGACCAGGCGAACCCCCTGACCGGTCTGACCCACAAGCGCCGTCTGTCCGCACTCGGCCCTGGCGGTCTTGCCGGCCACAAGTCGGGCTCCAGCCGCCGCACCAACGTGCCGACGGCCGTCCGCGACGTTCACAACTCGCACTACAGCCGCATGTGCCCGATCGAGACCCCCGAAGGCCCCAACATCGGCCTGATCGGCTCGCTCGCCCTCTACGCCCGCGTCAACGAGTACGGCTTCATCGAGGCCCCGTTCCGTCGCGTCGAGAACGGCGTTGCCACCGACCAGATCGACTGGATGACCGCTGACGAGGAAGAGAAGCACGTCATCGCGCCGGCCAACACGCCGCTCGATCCCAAGACCAACGAGTTCATCACGACCGATGCCGAGGGCAAGATCGTCCGTCCGCACACCGTGATCGCCCGTACCCGCGACTTCGACGGCTCCTTCGGCGCTCCCGCCGACGTGCCTGTCGAGGACGTCGACTACATGGACGTCTCGCCGCGCCAGATGCTCTCCGTCGCAGCCACGCTGATCCCGTTCCTTGAGCACGACGACGCCAAGCGTACGCTGATGGGCGCTAACATGCAGCGTCAGGCCGTGCCGCTGGTTCACCCCGCCGCTCCCTATGTCGGTACCGGCATGGAGCGTCGCGCCGCTCTGGACTCCGGCGAGGTCACCCTGGCCAAGAATGCCGGCGAGGTCATCTTTGCCGACGCCGCCAAGATCATCGTCAAGCATGCCGGCGGCATGGACGAGTATCACCTGGCCAAGTACCAGCGCTCCAACCAGTCCACCTGCATCAACCACCGTCCGCTCGTGCGCGTCGGTGACACCGTTGAGCAGGGCGAGCCTCTGGCTGACGGTCCTTCGACCGATCACGGCGAGCTCGCACTGGGCCAGAACCTCACCGTGGCCTACATGCCGTGGGAAGGCTTTAACTACGAGGACGGTATCGTCGTGTCCGAGCGCCTGGTGGCCGAGGACCTGCTGACGACCATCAACATCACCCGTCACGAGATCGACGCCCGCGACACCAAGCTCGGCCCCGAGGAGATCACCCGCGAGATCCCGAACCTCTCCGAGGACATGCTTGCCAACCTCGACGAGGACGGCATCATCCGCATCGGCGCCGAGGTCGGCCCTGGCGACATCCTGGTCGGTAAGGTCACGCCTAAGGGCGAGAGCGCTCTGACCGCCGAGGAGCGCCTGCTGCGCGCCATCTTCGGTGCCAAGGCCCACGATGTCCGCGACACCTCCCTTAAGATGCCTCACGGCGCTTACGGCCGCGTCATCGACGTCGTCCGCTTTAGCCGCGAGAACGGCGACGACCTGGCCCCCGGCGTCAACGAGCAGGTGCGCGTCTACGTCGCCCAGCGTCGTAAGATCCAGCAGGGCGATAAGATCGCCGGCCGCCACGGCAACAAGGGTGTTATCTGTAACGTTCTGCCGGTCGAGGACATGCCCTACATGGCTGACGGTACCCCGATCGACGTTATCCTCAACCCGCTGGGCGTTCCTTCGCGTATGAACGTCGGCCAGCTGCTCGAGTGCCACCTTGGCTGGGCTGCTGCCTGCGGTTGGGATACCGAGCAGGCCGACTCCGACAAGTACGTCCCCGGTCCGTTCTTCACCGCCACGCCCGTCTTCGACGGCGCCAAGGAGGACGAGATCGCCGAGGTCATCCGTCGCGCCAACAAGAACATGCTCAACAAGGCCACCGCTGCCTTTGGCGATCACATGCGCCCCGAGTTCGTCACCCAGCTTGACGAGCGCGGCAAGACTCGTCTGTTCGACGGCCGCACCGGCGAGGAGTTCCGCGAGCCCATTACCGTGGGTACGTCCTACATCCTCAAGCTCGGCCACATGGTCGACGACAAGATCCACGCCCGTTCGACCGGCCCTTACAGCCTGGTTACCCAGCAGCCTCTGGGCGGCAAGGCCCAGTTCGGCGGCCAGCGCTTCGGCGAGATGGAAGTTTGGGCACTGTACGCATACGGTGCTTCCAACGTCCTGCAGGAGATCCTGACCGTCAAGTCCGACGATACCGTGGGCCGCGTCAAGACCTACGAGTCCATCGTCAAGGGCGAGAACGTTCCTGTCCCGGGTATCCCCGAGTCCTTCAAGGTTCTCGTCAAGGAGATCCGCTCCCTCGCGCTGGACATCGAGCCCATGCACGATGCCGACGAGGACGCCTCCGCCCCTGTGACCGCCGAGGAGACCTCTGCTCTCGACGACCTGGCTGCGCTCGCCGGCGTTGACACCGACGTCGAGGCCGAGGATGCCGAGACCGCCGAGGCACCCGAGGCTGTCGCCGCCACGACCACTGATAAGGAGTAGTTGACTGTGGCAGATTTCGAAGCTACTGATTTTGACTCGGTAAAGATCTCCCTTGCCTCCGCCGACCAGATCCGTTCCTGGTCGCACGGTGAGGTCAAGAAGCCGGAGACCATCAATTACCGTACCCTCAAGCCCGAGAAGGACGGCCTGTTCTGCGAGAAGATCTTCGGTCCCGCCAAGGACTGGGAGTGCTCCTGCGGCAAGTACAAGGGCATCCGCTTTAAGGGCATCGTCTGCGAGCGCTGCGGCGTCGAGGTCACCTCGGCCAAGGTGCGTCGCGACCGCATGGGCCACATCGAGCTCGCCGCTCCCGTGTCCCACATCTGGTACTTCAAGAGCCCCACGAGCTTCCCGATGAGCCGTATGCTCGACATCAAGTCCAAGGACCTCGAGAAGGTTCTGTACTTTGCCAGCTACATCATCACCGAGGTCGACTACGAGGCTCGCGAGGCCGACGCTGACGACCTGCGCGAGGAGCTCGCCGCCGATCTGGAAGAGATCGATGCCGAGTGCGCCCGCCAGATCGAGTCCCTCAAGGAGCAGGGCAACCCCGAGAACTTTGACGAGTTCTCCGACGAGGAGCCGCTGACCCCCGAGGAGATCGCTTCTGGCATCGTCGACATCGAGGAAGAGTGCAAGGACGAGAAGCAGCTCCGCACGGACGCCTTCAACGCCTTCATGAAGCTCACCGAGCGCGACCTCATCTCCGATGAGCCGCTGTTCCGTGAGATGACCCGTTACTACTCCATGTACTTCAAGGGTGGTATGGGTGCCGAGGCCGTCCGCGACCTGCTCGCTGCCATCGACCTCCCCTCTGAGGCCGAGAAGCTCAAGGCCATCATCGCCGACGAGGACTCCCAGAAGCAGAAGCGCGAGAAGGCCGTCAAGCGCCTCGAGGTCGTTGACGCCTTCCTGAAGGGCGGCAACAGCCCCGCGAACATGATCCTGGACGTCATCCCGGTCATTCCGCCCGATCTGCGCCCGATGGTCCAGCTCGACGGCGGCCGCTTCGCCGCGTCCGACCTCAACGATCTGTATCGTCGCGTGATCAACCGTAACAACCGACTCAAGCGCCTGCTCGACCTGGACGCCCCTGCGATCATCGTGAACAACGAGAAGCGCATGCTCCAGGAGTCCGTGGACGCCCTGTTCGACAACGGCCGTCGTGGTCGCCCGGTCTCTGGCCGTGGCGGTCGCCCGCTCAAGTCGCTCGCCGAGGCCCTCAAGGGCAAGCAGGGCCGTTTCCGTCAGAACCTGCTGGGCAAGCGTGTCGACTACTCCGGCCGTTCGGTAATCGTTACCGACCCCAAGCTGCTGCTGCACCAGTGCGGTCTGCCCAAGACCATGGCGCTGGAGCTCTTCAAGCCCTTCGTCATGAAGCGCCTGGTCGAGCTTGGCAAGGTCGAGAACATCAAGGGCGCCAAGCGCGCTATCGACCGCGGTGCCACCTTTGTGTGGGATATCCTCGAAGAGGTCATCGACGGCCGCGTCGTGCTGCTCAACCGCGCACCGACCCTGCACCGTCTGTCCATTCAGGCCTTTGAGCCGGTGCTGGTCGAGGGCAAGGCTATCCACCTGCACCCGCTGGTCTGCTCGCCCTTCAACGCCGACTTCGACGGCGACCAGATGTCTGTCCACGTGCCGCTGTCCAGCCAGGCTCAGGCCGAGGCTCGCGTGCTTATGCTCTCTGCGAACAACCTGCGCTCGCCGGCATCCGGCAAGCCGGTCAACATCCCCTCACAGGACATGATCATCGGTGTGTACTACCTCACCCAGGTCCGCGACGGTCTGCCGGGCGAGAACCACGTGTTCGCCAGCTTCGACGACGCGCTGCACGCCTATGACTGCCGCTCCGAGGTCGACATGCAGGCCAAGATTCAGGTCCGCGTGTCCGCTGCCGACGCCAATGTCATCAACGAGGACGGCACCCGTATCTTCCGCGTCAAGAACGGCAAGAATGAGTTCGTCGACTACGACGTCACCGGCAACAAGACCGCGCGCTTCGAGACCTCCATCGGCCGCATCATCTTCAACCGCCAGTGCCTGCCCGAAGACTACGAGTTCATGAACTACAAGATGGTCAAGGGCGATGTGGCCAAGCTGGTTGCGGACTGCTGCGATCGCTATCCCGAGGCCAAGGTCGGTCCGATCCTCGACGCCATCAAGTACTCCGGCTTCCACTACGCTACCCGCGCCGGCCTCACCATCTCGGTGTGGGACGCTCTCATCCCTGCCGAGAAGCAGGAGCTGCTCGACCGCGCCCAGACCAACGTCGACCAGATCAACGAGTACTTCGAGGAGGGCTTCATCAACGAGACGGAGCGCCACATCGAAGTCGTTAACGAGTGGACCGCTTGTACCGACAAGGTCGCAGCGCTCATGCTCGACTTGTTCGACGAGGAGAACCCGCTCTACATGATGGCCGACTCCGGCGCCCGTGGTTCTAAGACCCAGCTGCGTCAGCTCGGCGGCATGCGTGGCCTGATGGCAGACATGTCCGGCGAGACGATCGACCTTCCCATTAAGGCGAACTTCCGCGAGGGCCTGCTGCCGCTCGAGTACTTCATTTCGACCTACGGCGCCCGTAAGGGCCTGGTCGATACCGCATCCCACACCTCGGACTCTGGTTACCTGACCCGTCGTCTGGTCGACGTGGCCCAGGACGTCATCGTCCGCGAGGAGGACTGCGGTACGCACGAGGGCGTCACCTACAACCTCATCATCCCCGGCACCACCGACCTCAACACCGACCTCGTCGGCCGTTGCTTCATCGAGGACGTCGTGGCTCCCGATGGCACCGTGCTCTTTGAGCAGGACGGCTACATCGAGAAGGTCGCTGACATCCAGAAGATGGTCGATGCCGGCCTTAAGAAGGTCAAGCTTCGCGCACTGCTCACCTGCCGCTCCAAGTACGGCGTGTGCCAGAAGTGCTACGGCTGGGATCTTTCCACCCGTCGTCCGGTCGCCATCGGTACTGCCGTCGGCATTATTGCCGCCCAGTCCATCGGCGAGCCCGGTACGCAGCTTACGATGCGTACCATTCACTCCGGCGGCGTCGCTGGCGTCGACGATATTACGCAGGGTCTGCCTACGGTCAGCCGTATGTTCGATATCGTCGGCAACGTCAACGAGAAGATTCTGGGTCGCGAGGCCGAGCTGGCTCCGTACTCCGGCCACCTCTCGATTAAGCCCGAGAAGTCCGAGTACGTGCTGACGCTCACCGACTCCGAGGACCACACCCGTGTCCTCGACGAGCGTCGCGTCCCCGCTTCGGTGCGCTTTATGCCCGAGATCGAGGACGGCTGCGAGGTTCGCGCCGGTGACCAGATCACCAAGGGCTTCGTCAACTTCCGCAACCTGCGCAAGCTGACCGACATCGAGTCGACGATGCACACCTTCGTCGAGAGCGTTAAGGACGTCTACACCAGCCAGGGCGTCGACCTGAACGACAAGCACATCGAGGTGCTCGCACGTCAGATGCTGCGTCGCGTTCAGATCACCAACCCCGGCGACTCCAAGTACCTGCTTGGTCAGTACGTTGACCGCTACGAGTTCGCCGACGAGGTTGAGCGCGTTGCCCGTCTGGGCGGTCAGGCTCCCGTGGCCGAGCCCGTCATCCTGGGTACGCTCAAGGTCGCGTCCAACATCGACTCCTGGCTGTCGAGCGCTTCGTTCATCCGTACCGCTGGCGTCCTTACCGAGGCTGCCATTGAGGGCAAGGTCGACCACCTGCTCGACCTTAAGTCCAACGTCATCGTCGGTAAGAAGATCCCGGCTGGTACCGGCCTCAAGCCGTACGCCAACGCCAAGCTGACGTATCGTACGGCCGACGGCTACGTGGACATCGACGGCCCGGCTTCGCCCAACGCCAAGTCGCTGCCCGAGTGGGCTCCGGTTGAGCTCAAGGACCTGGACGAGCAGCTCCCGCAGCAGCTCGACTGGGCCGGCTACGACGAGTTCGGCGGTGCTGACGGTTCGTTCACCCGCAACGGCCACACCATCTCCGCCGAGAAGGCTCGCCTGTACCTGTTCGACGACCTGGGCGTGTCACAGCGCTGGACCAACAAGTTCAGCGAGGTCGGCATCGAGACGGTCGGCGACCTGGTCGGCAAGTCCGAGGAGGATCTGCTGCGCATCGATGGTATCGGTGCCAAGGCGATCGAGGAGCTCCGTGACGGCCTGGAGGCCCACGACCTGCTCTACATCCTCGAGAACAACGACGACGTTGCCGACGAGGAAGACCTCTCGCAGCTGCTGCAGATGGTCTTTAGCCCCGACGGTCCGGACGACATCCTGCTGGGCACCTCCGCCACGCCGACGCATCACGCCGACGCCGACGAGGAGCTCCTGGGCGCCCCGATCGACGACAAGAAGGCTCCCGCCAACGGTGCCATCAACGAGGACATGGCTTCCCTCGACGAGCTACTCAACCAGCTCGTAGACACCGACGACGCCGAAGAGGCCAAGGACAACGACGAGGAGTAACTTCCAAGTACGTTAACCGCCCTTCCAAAGACCCGTTTCCCAACAGGGAAGCGGGTCTTTTTTGCTGAAGAAAACCTGCCAAAAAGGGACAGGTTTATTTTGGTAGGTTTTTCCTGCTTGAATTTGAAACATTCCGTTCGGTCAAAGCGTATCTATGGTGAGGGCCTCATCGAGAACCATTAACGTCACCGGGAGGTGATTATGGAAGAACAAGCTTTTAGACAGGCAGTCGAAGATCACCGGGATGTCGTGTTTCGAATCGCATTGACGTATCTGCGCGATCGTGCTGACGCCGATGATGTCGCTCAAGATGTCTTTCTTAAGTTGCTCAAAAGCGATGCGCAATTTGAAAGCTGGGAACATCTTCGTCGATGGCTTATCCGGGTCACGATCAATGAATGCAAATCGCTCTTTCGAAAGCCATGGAGGCGTGTGGAGGATATTGAGAATCTGGCCGATTCGCTTTCGACGGCGCAGGAGGAGACCAAGGCGGTCCTGTCAGACGTTATGCGACTTCCTGAGCGATTCCGTATTCCTATCGTGCTCTATTACTATCTGGGCTTCTCGACTTCAGAAATTGCCGAGTTACTGCATGTGCCAGCCGCGACCGTTCGAACGCGTTTAGCTCGCGGCAGATCGAAGCTCAAGTTCATCCTAGAGGAGGGCGACCGTGAAATCCAACCAGATCAAGCAGGCCTTCGAGTCCGTCCAAGCCGATAGCGATCTTGCTGACCGTGTTCTTTATGCCGCTGCTGGCGAGCCGCTTCGCCGAAAGGGTCACGCGAAGCCTCTGTATGTTGCCGTAATCGGATGTCTTGCCGGAGTGCTGGCGACCGGAGGGGTCGCCTACGCTGTTGTCAATTCCAGTTATTTTGCCTCTGCCTGGGGAAACCATGGCAACGGAGAGTCCGTTACCTGGACTCAAGGTGGCTCGTCGGGGACTAAATATACCTACACCAGAGAGTTTGGTGATGGTATCGCGCCCCAAAGCTTGGAGGGTTCAGTACAGAAGGTCAATCTGTCCGTCGAGGGCAACGGCTATACACTCGACATTCATGATATGGCTATCGACCAAAACGGCTGCGGTGCTGTGACGTTTACGCTGTCCAATCCAAATGGTGTTAACTACTACAAGCCGGCAGCAGAGACAGGCGAACTTGTTCTCTATGGTGAAGAAGAACAAGGCATCGGTACACCCAGCATGAACTTCGGCGAGGAATGGGCTGATACACGCTGCACCATTGATAAGGACACATCAAGCGATACTGTCATTAATGGCACGATGTACTTTGCTTCTATGGATCGCGAGCGAGGTTTTCAACATGCGGTCACCTGGAATATCTCGTGGACCGAGGGCGAAGGAGAGGATGCGAAGCCGTTCGAGGCATCGACACCCGAGTTTAGCGTTGGAGCGTACGTCGATACTAAGGAACTCCGCTCCGATGACACGCCTCTCGAGATCAGCCCGTTTTCCATCCAGACGCACATCGATGATCTGGGCATTGACGCAGTCACGAAGAAGTTGACGGTTACCTACAAGGATGGATCGGAGCAGATTATCGAAGATGACGACGCAGGGGCGTTCAACTTATATTTTTCTTATACGCGCAATAGCGGAGAGAACATCTGGGTGCCAACGAAGTTGATTGATGTCGACCAAGTGGTCTCAGTAACGCTTGAGGGCACACGCTGCACTTCAACAGGGGGCGCCGAAACGTCGGAACCCTTTACCATCGTCTATTCGTAAGATTTGGGGCCGCTTCCTATTAGGGGAGGCGGCCCATTTTGCATTAAATGGACGGTTAGACCGAGCGATATACTTCCGAAAACGCCGATTACCCCATGACAGATGAGAGCAGATCACCGCTCGAGCGCGATGTTTCCCCAGATGAAACCTGCCAAAATAAACCTGTCCCTTTTTGGCAGGTAACGTTGCCCCGACGAGCGCGTCGGATTCCCGGTCCGGGCGGCCCGCTGTTTAAGTTTGTCGCGAGTTCCGCACGCAAAGGAAAGCACTTAATGTGCTTTCCGTCTTGCGCAGGACTGTAGAGCAGCAAACTTAAACAGCGGGCCGCCCGGACCGGGAATCCGCCCTCACGCACAGGAGGGAATTCCTTTTGTGTAGGGTTTGCGGAAATATGGCTATTTAAGGATACGCCCGGCGGCGTGGTCTGTTGACGGCACAGCTAACGCCACGTATCCTATCGAACTGCGTGTTTCGTAGGGGGATGCTGACCCCTCGATTCAAGCCGTTGCACTTTACAGAAAGCTGGAATCATTCGAGAAGGAGTACGCTTTGCCTACTATTAACCAGCTGGTTCGCCAGGGCCGTCGTTCCGTGCCCAAGAAGTCCAAGAACGCTGCTCTGCAGCACAACTCCCAGAAGCGCGGCGTGTGCACCCGCGTCTTCACCACGAGCCCCAAGAAGCCGAACTCGGCTCTTCGTAAGGTTGCCCGTGTTCGCCTTGTCAACGGCATCGAAGTTACTGCTTACATCCCGGGTGAGGGCCACAACCTGCAGGAGCACTCCATCGTGCTCGTCCGCGGCGGTCGTGTCCGTGACCTCCCTGGTGTCCGTTATCACGTCATCCGTGGCGCCTACGACGCTGCTCCGGTCCAGAACCGTATGCAGGCCCGTTCCAAGTACGGTGCTAAGCGCCCCAAGGCCAAATAAGCCAGATAACGTTTTGATACTTTCGCCGTGTGCCGCTTAAGCGCCGCACGGTAGACACTTAAGGAGATTTCACATGCCGCGTCGTGCAGCAGCTAATCGTCGTGAGGTTCAGCCTGACGCCGTTTACAACAACCGCCTGGTGACTCAGCTCATCAACAAGGTCCTTCTTGACGGCAAGAAGGCCACCGCTGAGCGCATCGTTTACACCGCTTTCGAGATCGTTGCCGAGAAGTCCGAGGGTGGCGACGCTCTCGCTACCTTCAAGAAGGCTATGGACAACGTCAAGCCCACGCTCGAGGTTAAGCCCAAGCGTGTCGGTGGCGCTACCTATCAGGTCCCGATGGAGGTCAACTCCCGTCGTTCCACCGCTCTGGGCATCCGCTGGATCGTCAACTTCTCCCGCGCTCGCAAGGAGAAGACCATGGCCGAGCGTCTCGCCAACGAGATCCTCGACGCCTCCAACGGCCTGGGCGCTTCCGTCAAGAAGCGTGAGGACGTCTTCAAGATGGCCGAGGCCAACCGCGCGTTCTCTCACTATCGTTGGTAAGTTAAGGTAAGGAACTAACATGGCTAAGCCTAAGTACAAGCTTTCCGATACCCGTAACATCGGCATCATGGCTCACATCGATGCCGGTAAGACCACCACGACCGAGCGTATTCTTTACTACACCGGTAAGACCCACAAGATCGGTGAGGTCCATGAGGGCGCTGCCACCATGGACTGGATGGTTCAGGAGCAGGAGCGCGGCGTAACCATTACCTCCGCTGCTACCACGTGCTTCTGGAACAAGGACGGTAAGGATTACCGCATCCAGATCATCGACACCCCGGGCCACGTTGACTTCACCGCCGAGGTCGAGCGCTGCCTGCGCGTCCTCGATGGCGCTGTCGCCGTCTTCGACGCCGTTGCCGGCGTTCAGCCCCAGTCTGAGACCGTTTGGCGTCAGGCTTCTACCTTCAACGTCCCCCGCATCGCCTTCATCAACAAGTATGACCGCGTGGGCGCTGACTTCTTCAATGCTATCGAGACCATGAAGGATCGTCTCGACGCCAACGCCGTGGCCGCTCAGGTCCCGATGGGCGCCGAGGACAACTTCTGGGGCGTCATCGACCTCGTCACCATGACTGCTTGGGACTTCAAGGCCGACGAGAAGGGCATGACCTACCCCGAGCCGATGGACGAGATCCCGGCTGAGTTCGCTGACATCGCTGCCACCAAGCGCGAGGAGCTCCTCGACGCTGCTGCCAGCTTTGATGACGAGCTCATGGAGAAGATCCTCATGGAGGGGGACTTCACCGTCGAGGAGCTCAAGGCTGCTCTGCGCAAGGGTGTTCTGGCCAACGAGCTTAACCTCGTCTTCGTGGGCTCCGCCTACAAGAACAAGGGCGTCCAGGAGCTGCTCGACGCTGTCGTCGACTACCTGCCCAGCCCGCTCGACGTTGAGGCCGTCACCGGTACCGATCCGGACACCGGCGAGGAGATCCAGCGTCATCCTTCCTTCGACGAGCCCTTCTCCGGCCTGGTCTTCAAGATCATGACCGACCCGTTCGTCGGTAAGCTCACCTACGTCCGCGTTTACTCCGGCCGCGCTGAGTCCGGCTCCTACGTGGTCAACGCTTCCAACGGTCAGCGCGAGCGCCTCGGCCGCATTCTCGAGATGAACGCCGCCGAGCGTATCGACCGTGACGACGCTGCCGCCGGCGACATCGTCGCTTGCGTCGGCTTCAAGAACTCCACCACCGGTGACACCCTGTGCGCCGAGGGCAAGGAGATCGTCCTCGAGAAGATCGAGTTCGCTAAGCCCGTTATCGACGTTGCCATTGAGCCCAAGACCAAGGCCGAGCAGGACAAGATGTCCCTGGCTCTGACCAAGCTCGCCGAGGAGGACCCGACCTTCCAGGTGTCCACCAACCACGAGACCGGCCAGACCATCATCGCCGGCATGGGCGAGCTGCACCTCGAGATCATCGTCGACCGTCTGCTCCGTGAGTTCAAGGTTGACGCTAACGTTGGTAAGCCCCAGGTTGCCTACCGCGAGACCGCTGGTCACGACGTCGAGAAGGCTGAGGGCAAGTTCGTCCGTCAGTCCGGTGGTCGCGGTCAGTACGGCCACGCCGTCATCAAGCTCGAGAAGATGGAGGAGGGCTTCGGCTACGAGTTCGTCAACGCTATCGTCGGCGGCGTCGTGCCCAAGGAGTACATCCCGTCCATCGACAAGGGCATCCAGGAGGCCCTGAACACCGGTGTTATCGCCGGCTTCCCGGTCCTCGACGTCAAGGTCACCCTGTTCGACGGTTCTTACCACGAGGTCGACTCCTCCGAGGCCGCCTTCAAGATCGCCGGTTCCATGGCTATCAAGGACGCCCTCAAGAAGTCCGACCCGCAGCTGCTCGAGCCGATCATGGCTGTCGAGGTCGAGACCCCCGAGCAGTACATGGGCGACGTTATGGGCAACCTCTCCGGTCGCCGCGGCAAGATCGAGGGCATGGAGGATCGCAAGAACAGCAAGCTCATCCGTGCCAAGGTGCCGCTGGGCGAGATGTTCGGTTACGCTACCGACCTTCGCTCCCAGACCCAGGGCCGTGCATCCTACACGATGCAGTTCGACTCTTATGAGCCCGCGCCCAAGTCCATCGTGGACGAGGTCATGAGCAAGAACGCCTAAGTTCGAGCTCCCTGTTACGTAATCCGCGAGAACATCTCTCGCACTCTTTGGAGGTTTAAGTTGGCTACCCAGAAGATCCGCATTCGCCTCAAGGGCTATGATCACGAGGTCGTCGATCAGTCCGCGAAGCTCATCGTCGAGACCGCTCAGAAGACCGGTGCTCGCGTTTCCGGTCCTGTCCCCCTGCCCACCGAGCGCAACCTGTACACGGTTATCCGCTCGCCGCACGTGAACAAGGACTCCCGTGAGCAGTTCGAGATGCGCACCCACAAGCGCCTCATCGACATCCTCGACCCCACCTCGGGCACCGTTGATTCGCTTATGCGTCTCGACCTCCCCGCTGGCGTCGACATCGACATCAAGCTCTAAGCGATATCGCTCATAGCTTAAAGGGCCCCGCTGCCGTTACGGTAGCGGGGCCCTTTTGTTTTGCATGATGGGTTTGGATCGCCGGGTAAGGCTGCCGAGCGGCTGGCTGTGGCGACCTACTCACTCAAGGGGCGCAATGACGCTTCCTCAAAATGGAAGGATCGCAAGCCGTCTTCTGTTTCGATGCACGCACGACCAAAGCCATCGACCGTTTTAAAGATGCCTCGCGCCAGCTCGTCACCGGCAGGGGAGCGGGCGATAACGTGCTTTCCAATCCAATTGAGGTGAGCGACATATTCGCCGTGGACGGGCGCGAGCGGTCCGGTGTTTTCTTCCATGGCGTTGAGGCGTTCTGCCCAGGCATCTATAGCGTCTATAACTGCGTGATAGACCTCATCGAGGAGCATGTCGACAGCTGGAACGTTCTCGTTAAGGTCCGAGAGACCGATTGCCGGCAGGCCGCCATCGGGCACCTCTTGGGGCGCATAGTTCACATTGACACCAATGCCACAGACGGCGAAAGGTTTGCCTTCGTTATCGCGTGCGGCCTCGACCAGAATGCCGCCGAGTTTGCGTCCACGCGCGACCAGGTCGTTGGGCCATTTGAGGCCAATCTCGTTTGCAAGACCCTGTTTTTCGAGCGCCTCGAGCACCGCTAGGCCGCTGACGGCAGCAAGACCAGAGTACTTCGCAGGATTAACGCATGGACGCAGGACAATCGAAAGCAATAGGTTGCCGGCGGTTGAATCCCACTTGTGGCCGCGCCGGCCGCGTCCTGCTGTCTGAGCCCGGGCGGCAAGTCCTGTTCCGTGCGGCGCTCCCTGTTTTCCTGCTTCGAGCAGGTCATCGTTGGTCGATCCGGTTACGTCGACTATCGTTAATTTGGCATCCATAACGGCTGCTACCTCCTTAATGAATAAGTGAATAACGCAATGGTGTCGAGAGAGACACAATGTGAAGCCTTTGTCGCATTTGGACAATTTAATGTTAACACGTTAACAACGACTGAAATGCGCTATCCTCTCTTGGTCGATGTAAACGCATCAACAACTCAAAGGAGGTTAGTGATGGGTTTCACGATTCTTGGAACAGGCTCGGCGCTTCCCAAGCGCAGTGTTTCCAATGACGAGCTGTCCGAGTTCCTCGATACCTCGGATGAGTGGATTTTTACCCGCACAGGTATTAAGAGTCGCCACGTCTGCACCACCGAGTCACTTGACGACCTTGCCGTAGCGGCGAGCGAGCGGGCACTTCAGGTGTCCGGAATCGACGCGAGCCAGTTGGATCTGATCGTCTGCTCGACGACGACGGGTGACCACCTTGTTCCCGCCGAGGCGTGTGCCGTTGCTGAGCGACTGGGCGCGACGTGCCCTGCCTTCGATGTCTCGGCTGCCTGCGCCGGCTTCGTATTTGCGCTCGATGTTGCCGAGGGCTATATCGCCCGAGGACGAGCCAAGCATGTGCTTGTCGTTGCCGCCGAGCAGATGACGCGCGCGCTCGACTGGACCGACCGCGCCACCTGTGTGCTCTTTGGCGATGGGGCAGGCGCCGCGGTGATTGAGGCTGGGGGAGACAGCCCCCTTGCCGTTGAGCTTTCGACGGCGCCCGACGTCGAGACGTTGTGCGTTCCCGGTCTGGTCGGCACCTCGCCGTTTAAGGCCTCCGCAGATAGCGAGAGCGTGCTGTCCATGAATGGCCGCCGCGTGTTCAAGTTCGGCGTCAACGCGATTTGCGACACGGTCCATAAGCTTGCGAGCGATGCGGGCATTTCGGTCGAGGACATCGACCATTTTGTATTCCATCAGGCTAACGAACGAATCCTGAGTCAGGCGGTCAAGCGCCTCGGTGTGCCAGACAAGCGCGTGGTTCGAACGCTGCGCGAGACCGGCAACATTTCGAGCGCATGCATTCCGCTTGCCCTCGACCGGCTGGCAAACGCCGGTGCACTTCACACGGGCGACACCATCGCCCTCGTTGGATTTGGCGCCGGTCTGGATATAGGTGGCTATCTACTTCGTTGGAAGTAGTCGCACATAGGAAATAAAAACGCCCCTAGGGCACAAACAAAGGAGAACTACCATGGCAGATCAGAAGACCTTCGAGCGCGTTTGCGATGTTATCCGCGAGACCGCCGGTCTTGACGACGTCGAGATGAAGCCCGAGTCCACGCTCGAGGAGATTGGTCTCGACAGTCTGGGCACCGTCGAGATCCTCGTCGCCGTTGAGGACGAGTTTGGCATCCAGCTCGATACCGAGGAGAACCCCAAGACGGTCGGCGAGTTCGCCGATACGGTCGAGGCGGCATTGGAGAAGTAGAGATGCTCAAGACTCCTCTCTGCGATCTGCTCGGCATCGAAAAGCCCGTGTTCCAGGGCGGTATGGCCTGGATCGCCGACGCCTCGCTGGCGTCCGCAGTGTCCGAGGCGGGCGGCTTAGGGATTATCGCGGCCATGAACGCCGACGCCAACTGGCTGCGCGACCAGATTCATGAGCTGCGCGCCAGGACGGATAAGCCCTTTGGCGTCAACGTCATGCTCATGAGCCCGTTTGCCGACGAGGTCGCGCGGGTCGTGATTGACGAGCGGGTGCCGGTCGTCGTGACGGGTGCCGGCAATCCCACCAAGTACATGAAGGCGTGGAACGAGGCGGGCATCAAGGTCATCCCGGTCGTTGCCTCGGTGGCGCTGGCGCGCCTCGTGGCGCGTCGTGGAGCCACTGCCGTGGTTGCCGAGGGTACCGAATCAGGCGGCCATATTGGCGAGACCTCGACGATGGCACTGGTGCCGCAGGTTGTCGATGCGGTCGATATTCCCGTGGTTGCGGCTGGCGGTATCGCCGATGGCCGCGGCGTGGCGGCCGCCTTTATGCTGGGCGCCGCCGGCGTGCAGGTGGGTACGCGCTTTCTGATCGCAGATGAGTGCACCGTATCGGAGCAGTACAAGGAGATGGTCCTGAAGGCCAACGACACCTCGACGCGTGCGACCGGCCGCTCGACGGGACACCCGGTGCGTGCCCTCAAGAGCCCCTTCACCAACGCCTACGCCAAGAGCGAGGCGGCGGGCGTAAGCGTCGAGGAGCTCGGGGCCATGGGCACGGGCGCCCTTCGCAAGGCCGCCAAGGACGGCAATTACGAAGAGGGCTCGTTTTTGTGTGGACAGATTGCCGGCATGGTCAACGAGCGCCAAAGTGCACGTGAAATCGTTGACGACCTGGTCGATGGCGCCGAGCACGTCCTGAAGGGTGCGTGCGCATGGGTGGCGTAGCGTTTCTGTTTGCCGGCCAGGGCGCCCAGCACCCCGCGATGGGCGTCGACCTGATCGAGGCATCGCCGGCCGCCGCCGAGGTGTTCGCCATTGCCGACGAGGTGCGCCCGGGGACCAGTGAGCAGTGCCGAAGCGCCTACAAGGAGGAACTCTCGCAGACCGAGAACACGCAGCCGTGCGTGTTCGTTCACGATCTGGCAGCGGCTGTCGCCCTGCGTGAGCGCGGCGTGGTACCTGCCGCCTGTGCGGGTTTTTCGCTTGGCGAGGTCGCCGCGCTCACCTTTGCGGGGGCGTTCGATACGCGAGCGGGCTTTGAGCTCGTGTGCGAGCGCGCGGCGCTGATGGCCGCGGCTGCCGAGCGCCATCCGGGCGGCATGCGCGCCGTCATCAAGCTCGATGCGGCGCAAGTCGAGAACCTGGCAAAACAGGCCGGCGAGGACTGCTGGCCGGTCAACTACAACAGTCCGCAGCAGACGGTTGTTGCCGGAGCGCCCGAGGCGCTGCAGGAGCTCGACGTCCTAGTAAAAGAGGCTGGCGGCCGCGCTATGAAAGTCGCGGTGTCGGGCGCATTTCATAGCCCCTATATGGCCGAGGCGACCTGTGGCCTTGCTGCATATATCGAGGCCGGTCACGCGCCGTCCCCGCTGCTGATTCCTGTTATGGCAAATATGACAGCGGCGCCCTATCCGGCCGACCCGCAGGCGGCAGCGGAGATGCTGGCCAACCAGGTGAGTCATGCCGTGCGCTGGGTCGACACGCTGCATGCTCTGCAGGATCAAGGCATCGATACGTTTATTGAGGTCGGCCCTGGCAAAACGCTGTCCGGCTTGGTCAAGCGTACGTTGAGCGACGTTCGCGTGTATTCGTGCGAAACGGCAGAACAGGTCGCAGCTATTGCCAACGAGCTCGCATAGCCCATAGGGCTGTAACCCGAAAGGAATGACATGGGCAACTTGAACAACGGCGCGCTCGAGCGCATCGACTCGCGTCGCGTGGCGCTGGTCACGGGCGCCTCGCGCGGTATCGGTCGCGCTTGTGCCGTGGGCCTGGCGGAGGACGGCTTTGATATCGCCGTCATCTATGCCGGCGGCGTCGATGCGGCGCGTGAGACGTGCGAAGCCTGCGAGGCGGCTGGCGCCACGGCGCGCGCATATCAATGTGACGTGGCCGAGCCCGATGCCGTCAACGCGTGCGTGGAGACGGTCCTCAACGACTTTGGCTCCATTTGGGCGCTTGTCAACAACGCCGGCATCACCCGCGATGGCCTGCTCATGCGTATGGGCGACGATGCCTTCGACCGCGTGCTCGATGTCAATCTCAAGGGCACGTTCAACACGACGCGCGCGCTCACCAAGACCTTTATGCGTCAGCGCGGCGGTTGCGTCATCAACATGAGCTCGGTCGTGGGCCTAATGGGCAATGCCGGGCAAGCCAACTACGCTGCCTCCAAGGCGGGCGTGATAGGGCTTACCAAGGCGGTGGCACGCGAGCTTGCGCCCCGCGGCGTGAGGGTTAATGCGGTCGCTCCCGGGTTTGTCGAGACAGATATGACGGCAAAGCTCTCGGAGAAGGTGCGTGCGGCAACCGAGGAACAGATTCCCCTTAAGCGCATGGCACGCCCCGAGGAAGTGGCCGGCGTGGTGCGCTTTTTGGCGAGTGATGCGGCTGCCTACATTACGGGTGAGGTCGTGCGCGTCGACGGCGGAATGGCGATGTAGAAACCAGGGCCGAAGAACGGCTTGGATGAGGAGAGCATGATGGAACAGAGAGTTGTAATCACCGGCATCGGTGCCGTGTCGCCGCTTGGCAACACCGCGCTTGCCACCTGGGCGGCCATGTGTGCCGGGACCTGTGGCATCGGCCCGATTACGCACTTCGATACGGATGCGTTTGCCGTCAAGGTGGCGGCCGAGGTCAAGGGCTTTGACGGCAACGACTACTTTGGCAAGCACGATGCCAAGCACTTAGACCCCTGCGTTCAGTTTGCACTGGCGGCGTCGGACGAGGCCATGCACGATGCGGGCTTTGATGTCGAAGGCGCCATCGATCGCGAGCGCCTGGGCGTCTACGTGGGTTCAGGCGTGGGCGGCATGCAGACGCTTGTCGACAACGTCCATACGATTGCCGACCGTGGGCCCCGCCGCGCATCGCCTTACATGATTGCGATGATGATCCCCAATATGGCTTCGGGCAATATCGCGATCCGCCACAAGGCAAAAGGCCCGACCCTGCCCGTGGTGACCGCGTGCGCGACCTCGGCCCATGCCGTGGGCGAGGCGTTCCGCGCCATCAAGCATGGCTATGCCGATGCGATTCTCGCCGGCGGTGCCGAGGCGGCCATCATCCCCGATGCCGTTGCGGGCTTTACGTCCTGCCGTGCACTCACTACCAATCCCGATCCTGCGACGGCTTGTCGTCCGTTCGATGCGAATCGCGACGGCTTTGTGATGGGCGAGGGCGCCTGCGTGCTCGTGCTCGAGAGCATGGAACATGCGCAGGCGCGCGGTGCGCACATTTATGCCGAGGTCGTGGGCTACGGCAACACCGATGATGCCTATCACATCACGAGCCCCGATCCCGAGGCTGCCGGCATTGCCCGTGCGATATCGCTGGCGGTGGCCGAGGGCGACGTTAAGCCTTCCGAGGGCCTCTACATCAACGCTCACGGCACCTCGACTAAACTCAACGATTCGTCCGAGACGGCGGGCATTAAGCGTGCACTCGGCGAGGACGCGGCACGCGCCGCGCACGTCTCGTCGACCAAGTCGATGACGGGGCACATGATCGGTGCCACGGGGGCCATCGAGGTCATGGCCTGTGCCATGGCGCTCGAGCAGGGCGTGGTGCCCCCGACCATTAACTACCACACGCCCGATCCCGCCTGCGATCTTGATTACACGCCTAATCGTGCGGTTCGCGCCGACCTTACCTGGGCGCTTTCGACCAACCTGGGCTTTGGCGGGCACAACGCCGCCATCGCGCTGCGTAGATATGCAAGGAGCTAGAGCATGGATTCCAAAAGACTTGCCGAGATAGCCGATGTTATGGAGGACCGCGGCCTCACGCGCGTGCGTGTTGAGGAGCCCGATGGCACCGCGGTCGAGCTCGAGCGCGCGAGTGCGGCGCAGCCGGTTGCCGTGCCCATGCCCGTGCCGAGTGCCATGGCCGCTCAAGTTACAGCTCCCACAGTCGCGCCTGCCGCACCGGAACCCGCCGCGCAGACACCTGCCGCCGCGCCGGAGCCTAAGGGCACCGAGGTGACTGCTCCCATGGTCGGCGTTTTCTATGCTGCCCCAGCGCCGGGCGACGAGCCGTTTGTGCACGTGGGCTCCAAGGTCAAGGCCGGCGAGACCCTCTGCATCATCGAGGCCATGAAGGTTCTCAACGAGGTGACGGCCGAGGCGGATGGCGAGGTGCTTGAGATCTGCGTGGCCGACGGCGACCTCGTGGAGTTCGGCAGCTGTCTTATGAGCATCGGATAGGTGATATCCATGAACAAAGAAGAGCTCAAGAAGCTGTTGCCGCATCGCGAGCCGATGCTTTTGCTCGACGAAGCCGAGCTGGTGGGCGACGAGGCCCACGGCAAGATCACGATTACGGGCGACGAGTACTTTTTGCAGGGGCATTTTCCGGGAAACCCGGTCGTCCCCGGCGTGATTCAGTGCGAGATGCTCGCCCAGAACTGCTGCGTGCTGCTGATGGGCGATGAGGAGGCGAGCGGCGCGACGCCGTTCTACACGAGTCTGGACAAGGTGCGCTTTAAGCGTCCGGTGCGCCCGGGCGACACGGTGGATCTGGTGTGCTCCATCACGCGTGCGCGCGGGCCGTTCCGCTTTGCGACGGGTACCGCGAGCGTCAACGGTGAGGTTTGCTGCCGCGCCGATATGTCTTTTGCACTCATGCACGAAAGTTAAGGAAGGCTTCATGTTCGACAAAGTGCTCATCGCCAACCGCGGCGAAGTCGCGGTCCGTGTTATCCGCGCGTGCCGCGATATGGGCATCAAGACCGTCGCCGTTTATTCCACGGCCGATGCGGACGCGCTACACGTGCAGCTTGCCGACGAGGCGTATTGCATCGGCGGCCCGCGTCTTGCCGAGAGCTACCTCAACGACGATGCCGTGCTCACCTGTGCCGTAAAGTCGGGAGCAAAGGCGATCCATCCTGGCTACGGTTTCTTTTCCGAGAAGGCGAGCTTCGTGCGCGACTGCGACAAGTACGGTCTGGCGTTTGTTGGTCCCTCGGCCGAGGTCATCGACAGTATGGGCGACAAGGACGCCGCGCGTCGAACGGCTGCCGCGGCGGGCGTGCCCATCGTGCCGGGCTGCGATTTGCTCAAAAGCCCCGAGGAGGCGACGGCCGAGGCCGAGCGCATCGGCTGCCCCGTGCTCATCAAGGCGCGCGCGGGCGGCGGCGGTCGCGGTATTCGCAAGGTCGAGCGCGTGGAAGATGCGGCAAAGGCCTTTATTGAAGCACGTGCCGAGGGCGAGGCCGTTTTTGGCGACGGCGAGTGCTACATGGAGAAGTTCGTCGCGCCGGCGCATCACGTCGAGGTGCAGATTATGGCCGATAAGCAGGGCCATGTGTTTTCGCTCGGCGAGCGCGAGTGCTCGGTGCAGCGCCGCAACCAAAAGCTGATCGAGGAGAGCCCCGCGCCGTGCCTCGACGGACGCGATGATATTCGCGCGCGCATGCACAAGGCGGCGCGCGACTTGGCTCGTGCCGTCGGTTATGAGGGCGCTGGCACCATCGAGTTTCTGTACTCGGACGACGGCAATTTCTACTTTATGGAAATGAACACGCGCCTGCAGGTTGAGCATCCGGTTACGGAGTTTGTGACCGATACCGACTTGGTCAAGTGGCAGCTGCGCGTGGCAGCCGGCCAGCCTCTGCCCTTTGAGCAGGAGGACATGCCGGTGCGCAACCACGCCATGGAGTGCCGCATCAATGCCGAAACGCCGGACTTTCTGCCGTCATGCGGAACGGTCACCGCGTTGCGTGTGCCGGGTGGTCCGCGCGTGCGCTGGGATTCCGCCATGTTTACCGGAGCGAACGTTCCGCCGTACTACGACTCCATGCTCGGCAAGCTCATCGTGTGCGCGCCCACGCGTGACGGTGCCATTCGCAAGATGCGCTCGGCCCTGGGCGAGCTCGTGATTGAGGGCGTGAGCGAAAATAGCGAGCTTCAGCTCGACGTGCTGGCAAACGACGAGTTTTTGTCGGGCATGTACCACACCGATCTGATGGGGCATCTCTATGCTGATGAATAGAAAAGCGAAGACGGTCAACGTCCTCGAGGGGCCGATAACCGAGTCGTGCGCCGAGTTCCCCGCGCGCCACGTGTTTATCAAGTGTCCGGAGTGCCGCCGCGTGATCGATGAGGCGCGCCTGCACGACAACCTGGAGGTCTGCCCTCGTTGCGGCAAACACTTTCGCGTGAGCGGTCGCGCGCGCATGCGCATGACGGTCGACGCGGGTACCTTTGAGGAATGGGATGCCAATCTGGCGTCGAAGGACTTCCTCTCGTTTCCCGGTTATGCCGACAAGCTTAAGAGCGTGAGCGAGCGTTCGGGCGAGCGCGATGCCGTTGTGTGCGGCAGGGGCAAAATCTGCGGCTGCGATACCGCGCTCTTCTTTATGGATGCCAACTTTATGATGGGCTCAATGGGCTCCGTGGTGGGCGAGAAGATCTGTCGTGTCTTTGAGCGCGCGGCCGAGTTGGGGCTGCCGGTCGTTGGCTTTACCGTATCGGGCGGCGCCCGCATGCAGGAGGGCGTGACCTCGCTCATGCAGATGGCCAAGATTTCTGCGGCGGTTAGGCGCCACAGCGAGGCGGGCGGCCTGTATATCACGGTGCTCACCGATCCCACGACCGGAGGTGTAACCGCGAGCTTTGCCATGGAGGGCGACATTATCCTGGCCGAGCCCGATGCCCTGACGGCATTTGCCGGCCCGCGCGTGATCGAGCAGAACATGCACAAGCGCCTGCCCAAGGGATTCCAGCGCTCAGAGTTTTTGCTGGAGCACGGCTTTTGCGATGCCGTTGTTCCGCGTGGCGAGATTGCGCTCACGGTAGGCGAGCTGCTGGCGCTGCACGAAGGGCACGCGCCCGGCATGGGGGCACCGCATGAGATCGTGCATACGGGTCGCCGCGGCAAAAAGCTTGGGCACTTGTTTAAGCGCACGGCCGCGCCAAAAACCGCGCTCGAGATTGTCAAGCAGACCCGCTCGGCAGATCGTGCCACGGCGGGCGAGATGATCTCGCTGGGCTTGGACGGATTTGTGGAGCTGCATGGCGACCGTTACTTTGGTGACGACGCCGCCGTGGTGGGTGGCATTGGCTGGAAAGACGGACGTCCCGTGACGGTTATCGCCATCGAGCGCGGCACCACGACCAAAGAGCGTATGCGCCGCAACTTTGGCATGGCGCATCCCGAGGGCTACCGCAAAGCGCGTCGCCTTATGCGCCAGGCCGAAAAGTTTGGTCGACCGGTTCTGTGCCTGGTTGATACTTCGGGCGCGTTTTGCGGCATCGGTGCCGAGGAGCGCGGCCAGGGCGAGGCGATTGCCCAGAATCTTATGGAGATGAGCGGCCTTAAGACGCCGATCGTCTCGGTGGTGACAGGCGAGGGCGGCTCTGGTGGCGCGCTGGCGCTGTCCGTGGCCGACCGCATCCTGATGCTCTCGAGCTCGGCCTATTCGGTCGTGAGCCCCGAGGCCTGTGCATCGATCCTGTGGAAGGATACCGAGCGCGCGAATGAGGCCGCCGAGGCGCTTAAGCTCACGGCCCCCGATCTGTTGGCGCTCGGCATCATCGACGGCATTGTTGACGATAGGGGCCTGTCGCATGAGGAGATCGCCGGTGCCGTCATATCCTCGGCATTTGATGCCTTCGATACGCTTGGGCAGCTCGACGACGCGACCCTCACAAACCTCCGCTACGAAAAGTACCGCGCAATCGGTCAGTACCGCACGATGTGACAAAGGGACAGTCCGCATGTCACATTGGGAAAGGCGTTCCATGCCACAAGTTTCTAACACCTCGTTTACAACGACGGTTTCATCAAACGCCATGGCCGTGGTGGACTATCTGTCCAAAAGCATGATGTCGGCTCTGCCGTTTATTGTCTGCGCGGCATTGTTCCGCACCGTCGCCGTCATTATGGGCGAAGGCATGCTGGGCCTGTGGTCTGCCGATTCCGAAATCTATCGCCTGTTCTACAGTTGGCTCTACAACGCCGGCTACTACTTTTTGCCCATTTATCTTGGTTGGGCGGCCGCCCGCCAGCTCGGTTGCTCGGAGCAGCTGGGTATGATGCTGGGCGGCGTATTGATTGCACCCGATCTGCTTAAGCTTGTCGATGCCGCATCGACGGCGGGGGCATCGATGACTTATGTGTATGGTCTGGTTCCCGCGCCGGTCAACGATTACACGACGACTGTTATTCCGGTTCTCATCTCGGTGCCCGTGCTGTGGCGAGTGGAGTGTTTCTTTCAGCGCATTATCCCCAAGGCCATGGCGTTTTCGTTCGTTCCGTTTGCGACCATGCTTGTCATGGTTCCGGTTTCGCTGTGTATCACGGCGCCGGCGGGCAGCTATCTGGGCATGCTGCTGGGCCAGCTTATGTTTATGCTTGGCAATTCCGGTGGCGTCGTGTCGCTGCTCACGCTCATGGGGCTTGCCGCGGGTTGGGAGTTCCTAAAGATCGCGGGCGTCAGCAACGTTGTCCTATCGCTCGCCTATGCGCAGTTTATGAGTGTGGGAACGGATTCGTGCATCCTGATCGCCGCGACGATGGCAACGTTCGCCGTTTGGGGCATGCCCTTTGGCGCGTCGCTCCGCGTTGCGGATAAGGACGAGAAGGCGCTCATGCTGGGCTATTCAATCTCGGGTGTTCTTGGCGGTGTAAGCGAGCCGGCGCTGTACGGTTGCGGCTTTAAATATGGCAGGTGCCTGACGTGCATGGCCATTGGCGGCGCCGTCGGAGGCCTTGTTGCAGCCGTGGGCCACGTTACGGCCTATACCATCGGCATGACGAATGTCCTCATGGTCATTGGCTTTGCCACGGGCGGCATCTCGAACCTGCTGTGGTGCTGTGTTGCCGGCGGTGTGGCATTTGCGGTGTCTGCGGCGCTGAGCTACTGCTTTGGCGTGGTGCCGGCGAAGGGGTGGGCGGCAGAAGACGAAGCCGATTCGTCCGAAACAGTGGCGAGCGCTGCTGAAGTAAGCGCATAAACCTGTGCGACAAAGGACGATTCCTTTGTCATGTTCCAAGGCCGTGGCTCGTGTGGGTTGCGGCCTTTTTGTATCTGGAGGACAAAGTGGCTACACTACAATCCGTTTGAGCAATAGATATTAGGTAGTACCGTGGGGGCTGATGAGGATGGTCGAGTGGATTGTTCGTCGTGCGCAGGGCGACCGTGCGCTCGTGGGCACGTTGACGGGCGTGGTGTGTATTCTCGCCAATGTGGCACTATGTGCTGCGAAGGGTGCAATTGGCGTGCTGTCGGGATCGGTTTCGATCGTGGCGGATGCCATGAACAACCTGTCCGATGCCAGCTCGAATATCGTGAGCGTGCTGGGCTTCAGGCTGGCGAGCAAGCCGGCCGACCCCGAGCATCCTTACGGTCACGGTCGCTACGAGTATCTCTCGGGACTGGTCGTGGCGGCGCTCGTGCTGCTTATTGGCGTTGAGCTGGTGAAGTCGTCGGTGGAGCGAATTGTCAACCCCGAACCTGTCGAGTTCTCGCTTGCCCTGGTGGCAGTCCTTGCGCTTTCGATGGTCGTTAAGCTGTGGATGGCGGCCCTCAACCAAAAGCTCGGCGATCGCATTGAGTCCGAGACGCTGCATGCGACCGCTCAGGATTCCAAGAACGATGTCCTTGCCACGGGCGCCGTGTTAGCGTGCGCAATTGTTTCGCAGGTGACGCACATCAATCTTGACGCATGGGTTGGCCTTGCCGTTGGCGCCTATATTGGCTGGAGCGGCTTTGAACTCATCCAGGATACGGTGAGCCCGCTTTTGGGCCAGGCGCCCGATCCTAAGCTGGTCAAGCACATTCGAGACAAGATCATGAGCTACCCCGGCGTTTTGGGCGTTCACGACCTGATGGTTCACGACTACGGCCCGGGCAGGAAGTTCGCAAGCGCTCATGCCGAGATGGCAGCCGAGGCCAGCCCGCTGGAAAGTCACGACACGCTCGATAACATCGAGCGGTCGTTTAGGAACGAAGACGGTATGATCGTCACGCTCCATTACGACCCCATCGTGACCGACGACCCCAAAGTGGCGAGCATGCATCTGCGCATCAACGCTATGGCTCAAGAGATCGATAGCCGCCTCTCGATCCACGACCTGCGCTGTGTTCCGGGCCCCACGCACACCAATGTGATTTTTGACTGCGTGCGACCCTCGGATTTGGCGATGAACGCCGAGGACCTAAAGCGCGCGTTGGCGAAACGTGTCGAATCCGAATATCCTAAGTCGATTGCCAAGATCACGATCGACGAAGACTATGTCGGCCATGCCCACGAGTAGGGCTGCGCCGGTAAAGCAAGTTATACAGAAGGGGAGAGCATGAAGCGTCTATATCTACTCCGCCACGGCCAGACAGAATTCAACGTTAAAAAGCTGGTCCAGGGCCGCTGCGATTCTCCGTTGACCGACCTGGGCCGCAAACAAGCGGGAATGGCAGCCGCATGGCTCAAAGCCCACGGCGTCGTCCCCGACAAAGTGGTCTCATCACCCTTAGGCCGAGCCATGGACACGGCGAGTCTCGTCGCATGCGAACTCCTCGGTCCGGACGCCGCTGCCGAGCCCTGCGAAGGCATCATCGAACGCTGCTACGGCTCCTTCGAAGAGGGCCCGCACGACGCGCTACCTACCGACGTCTGGGATCCCGGCGAGGATCTGATCCCCTTCGGAGGAGAAGGAAGCCAGGCACTGCAAGGGCGCATGGTAGACACCCTCACCAATATCATGGACGCCGATGGTATCGAAACCCTCCTAGCAGTAAGCCACGGCAGCGCCAGCCGCCAATTCATCAAGGCTGCAGCCCCAGAAGGCTTCGAACTCCCAGCAAAACTCCCCAACTGCGCCATCATGATCTTTGATTTCGAGGAGTCCAAGCCGCAAGCAGAAGGCGAACCGCCCCAATGCAAGTTCACCCTCCAGCAAATAGTTGATCCCCAACAAAGTAATTAGCCTGAGCGAGCAGAGTTAAGCAGACATCAACGTGTCGTCTCCCGAGTCTGGCAGGGTGGCGGCGAAATAAATTAAGGTTGTCGCGAGTTCCGCACGCAAAGAAGGCCACTTAATGTGGCCTTCGTCTTGCGCAGGACTGTAGAGCAGCAACCTTAATTTATTTCGCCGCCACCCTGCCAGACTCGGGAGCCATCCACGCACTTTACCTGCGTAAACAATGTGAGTGAAATATGAATCTCGATGGATACGCCCGCAGCCGTGTATACTAAACAGCTGTGTGTAACCAGGGGAGTATTCTGGCTGGACAAAATGCCTGCTTAATAGGGTTGTCAGGTAGTCCGGACGCAATACAAGACTGGGGAGCACGTCGTGTAAGTAGTGGTCCTCTAGGGGCGTACGCTCGGTGGCGTACGCATTGTCCCAAGACCACGCGAGAGTTGGGATCATATCTTGATCAGCATGATTCTCGGCCGCAAGATTGGCATGACCCAGGTTTGGGACGAGGACGATAACGTCGTTCCCGTCACGGTCATCCAGGCTGGCCCCTGCGCTGTCTCGCAGGTTAAAACTCAGGCAACCGACGGCTATGACGCCGTCCAGATCGGTTTCGGCGACATCAAGGCCAAGAACGTGAACAAGCCCATGGCTGGTCACTTCGCCAAGGCTGGCGTCGAGCCTGTCCGCTTCCTTCGTGAGGTCCGCGTCGAGAACGGCGAGGAGCACAAGGTCGGCGAGGTCGTCACCGTCGCTGATTTCGCTGATGTCGAGAAGGTCGACGTCATCGGTACCTCCAAGGGTAAGGGCTTCCAGGGTCGCATCAAGCGCTGGGGTCAGCGCCGCGGTCCTATGACGCATGGTTCTCACTTCCAGCGTCACCCCGGTTCTATCGGTCAGTGCGCCTATCCTGCGCGCGTCCTCAAGGGCGTAAAGATGGCCGGTCACATGGGTAACGAGCGCGTTACCGTCAAGAACCTTTCCGTTGTCCGCATCGATGCCGAGCAGAACCTCATCTTGGTCAAGGGCGCTGTCCCGGGTGCCAAGAATGGTCTCGTCGCCATCCGTATGGCCTAAGGGCCCAGCCCATTTAGCCCAGCGTCATACCAAGGAGAACACTTAAATGGCAAAGTTTGAAGTAAAGAACAGCGAGGGCAAGAAGGTCGCCGAGGCCGAGCTCGCCGCTGAGGTGTACGGCATCGAGCCGAACATCCACGTTATGCACCACATCGTCAAGTGCCAGATGGCCTCTTGGCGTCAGGGCACCCAGTCTGCTAAGGGTCGCTCTGAGGTTTCCGGTGGCGGCAAGAAGCCTTGGCGTCAGAAGGGCACCGGCCGTGCCCGCCAGGGTTCCATCCGTGCTGCCCAGTGGCGTCACGGTGGCGTTGTCTTCGCCCCCAAGCCCCGTTCCTACGCTAAGCGTATGAACAACAAGGAGGTCAAGCTGGCTATGCGCTCCGCGCTGTCCGCCAAGCTGGCCGATGGCGAGCTCGTGCTCGTCGACGACTACGGCTTCGAGAAGCCTTCCACCAAGGCTGCCGTCGCCATGCTCAAGGCTCTCGGCCTTGAGGGCAAGCGTCTGACCATCATCGTTCGCGATGAGGACGTCAACGCCTACCTGTCGTTCCGCAACATTCCCAAGACGTTCATCATCACCGCTGACGAGGCCAACACCTACGATCTCGTCAACAACAACGCTGTGCTGATGCCCGCCGACATCGCCGCTCACTTCGGGGAGGTGCTTGCATAAATGACCGCCCACGAGATCATCATCCGTCCGATCGTGTCCGAGCGTTCCTTCTCCGGCATGGAGCAGAACAAGTACACGTTCGAGGTCGCCAAGGATGCTAACAAGTATCAGATCAAGGACGCTGTCGAGGAGATCTTCGGCGTCAAGGTCGTTCGCGTGAACACCCTGACGGTCAAGCCCAAGACCAAGCGCGTGCGCTATGTCGCCGGCAAGACCCGTTCTTGGAAGAAGGCCATCGTCACGCTGGCCGAGGGCGACACCATCGAGGTCTTTGGCAACCAGGCCTAAGACTCGCTGCTGTTGAGTGAGCTCATGCCTCCCAAAAAGGGGAGGCGAGAGCTCAAGGTTTTGGGCGTATAAAATGGACACGCCCGGAACCGTGTATACGTCCGGTGTCATCGCACCCGAGGCAGAACCTCGAATCCCTGTCTGCGATGGCTAACGGATTCCTATTGAAAGGGATTGTAATGGCTGTAAAGCACCTTAAGCCGACCTCCGCTGGTAGGCGTTGGCAGACGATCTCCGATTTCTCCGAGATCACCTGCACCAAGCCCGAGAAGTCTCTTCTCGAGCCCCTGCCCAAGAAGGCCGGTCGTAACAACAACGGCCGCATCACCACCCGCCACCAGGGCGGCGGCGTGAAGCGTCGTTACCGCGTGATCGACTTCAAGCGCAACAAGGACGGTGTGCCCGCCAAGGTTGCCACGATCGAGTACGATCCGAACCGTTCCGCTCGCATCGCTCTGCTGCACTACGCTGACGGTGAGAAGCGCTACATCCTGGCCCCCAAGGGCCTCGAGGTCGGTCAGACCATCATGTCCGGTTCTGACGCCGACATCAAGCCGGGCAACGCTCTGCCCCTCGCCGACATCCCCGTGGGTACGCTTATCCACGCCGTCGAGTTCCAGCCGGGCAAGGGCGCTGCTATCGCCCGTTCCGCCGGTAACTCCTGCCAGCTGATGGGTAAGGAGGGCAAGTACGCTATCGTCCGTATGCCTTCCTCCGAGATGCGCCGCATCCTCGTTACCTGCCGCGCCACCGTCGGTGAGGTCGGCAACGCCGATCACGCCAACATCGTCATCGGCAAGGCCGGCCGTAAGCGTCACATGAACGTGCGCCCGACCGTCCGCGGTACCGTCATGAACCCTGTCGACCACCCGCACGGCGGTGGCGAGGGCAAGAACCACACCTCTGGTCGTCCCTCTGTTACCCCCTGGGGTAAGCCGACGAAGGGCCTTCGTACGCGCAAGAAGAAGAAGGTCTCGAACCAGCACATCATTCGTCGCCGTAAGAAGTAATTTCGGATACCGAGTTTTAGGAGAAAGCACTTATGAGCAGAAGTCTCAAAAAGGGCCCGTTCGTGGAGACTCGCCTTCTCTCGCGTATCACCGCGATGAACGAGGCTGGCAAGAAGGACGTCGTGAAGACCTGGTCCCGCGCGTCCACCATCTTCCCCGAGATGGTTGGTCACACCATCGCCGTCCACGACGGCCGCAAGCATGTGCCCGTGTATGTTACCGAGTCCATGGTTGGTCACAAGCTCGGCGAGTTCGCGCCGACTCGTACGTTCCGTGGCCACAAGGCCAAATAGGGGGTTAACCGTAAATGGCAACTAAGTCTATTGAAACTGAGGCCACCGAGGTTCGCGCCGTCGCTAAGTACGTGCGTGTTTCCCCCAGCAAGGCCCGCCTGGTGGTCGATCTGATCCGCCGCAAGCCTGTCGCTCAGGCCTTCGACATCCTCCACTTCTGCGACCGCGCCGTCGCCGTGGATGTCGAGAAGGTTCTCCGTTCCGCCGTTGCGAACGCCGAGAACAACAACGGTCTGCGTGCCGACAACCTGGTTGTCGCCGCTGCCTATGTTGACGAGGGTCCGACGCTTAAGCGCATCCGTCCCCGCGCCAAGGGTTCCGCTTCTCGCATTCTGAAGCGTACTTCCCACATCACCGTCGTCGTTGCTCCTCGAAAGGAGGCGTAAAGCTGTATGGGTCAGAAAGTCTACCCCACCGGCTTCCGTCTTGGCATCACCGAGAACTGGCGCTCCCGCTGGTTCGCAGAGAAGGATTACGCTAAGACCCTCGGTAACGATCTCGAGATCCGCAAGTACCTCGAGAAGCGTCTTTCCCGCGCAGCTGTCTCCCGCGTCGAGATCGAGCGCGCTGGCGACAAGGTGAAGGTCATCATCCTCACCGCTCGCCCCGGCGTTGTCATCGGTAAGAAGGGTGCCGAGATCGATACCCTCCGCACCGAGCTCGAGAAGGTCGCTGGCGTCTCCAAGGGCCAGCTCTCCGTCGACGTTGTCGAGATCAAGCGCCCCGAGCTCGACGCCAACCTCGTTGCTCAGTCTATCGCCGAGCAGCTCGAGGGCCGCGTTGCCTTCCGTCGCGCTATGCGCAAGGCTGTCCAGTCCGCCCGCAAGGCCGGCGCTAAGGGTATCCGTATCCAGTGCTCCGGTCGTCTCGGCGGTGCCGAGATGGGCCGTCGTGAGTGGTACCGCGAGGGTCGCGTGCCTCTGCACACCCTCCGTGCCAAGATCGACTACGGCACGGCTGTCGCCAGCACCACCATGGGCGCTTGCGGCGTGAAGGTCTGGATCTACCTGGGCGAGAAGCTCCCGGGCCAGCCTGTTCCCAACCCTGCACTCGAGGGCTCTTCCCGTCCTCGTCGTCGTAACTCCGAGAGGAGGGGTCAGTAGTGCTTGCCCCTAAGCGTATTCTTCACCGCAAGGTGCAGCGTGGCTCCATGAAGGGCCAGGCCAAGGGTAATACCGAGCTGCATTTCGGCGAGTTTGGTATCCAGGCTCTCGAGGCCCATTGGATCACCAACCGTCAGATCGAGGCCGCTCGTATTGCCATGACCCGCTACATGAAGCGTGGCGGTCGTGTCTACATCACGATCTTCCCCGATAAGCCCATCACCAAGAAGCCTGCCGAGACTCGCATGGGTTCTGGTAAGGGTAACCCCGAGGAGTGGGTGGCCGTCGTCAAGCCCGGCCGCATCATGTTCGAGGTCAAGGGCGTGCCCGAGGAGGTCGCTCGCGAGGCTCTGCGTCTTGCACAGCACAAGCTTCCCATCAAGACCAAGATTGTTGCTGCTAAGAACGCTGAGCAGCGCATCGAGAAGGAGATGGCTGAGGAGGCCGCTCTCGAGGCCAAGTGGGCTGCTGAGGACGCCGCCGCCGCCAAGGAGGAGAACTAATGAAGCCCGCAGAGATTCGTGAGCTCTCGGACGCTCAGCTCGTTGAGAAGCTGAAGGAAATGCGCGCCGAGCTCTTTAACCTTCGTTTCCAGATGGCCACCAGCCAGCTGGACAACACCGCTCGCGTAAACACCGTGAAGAAGGACATCGCTCGCGTCCTCACGGAGCAGCGCGCCCGCGAGATCGCAGCGGAGAAGTCCGCTGTCGCCGAGTAGGACCTAAGGAGAGAACATGACTGATTCGCGTAACTCGCGTAAGGTCCGTACGGGTGTCGTTACCTCCGTCTCCGGTGCCAAGACCATTGTTGTCACCATCACCGAGCGCAAGCGTCACCCCAAGTACGGCAAGATGATGACCAGCTCCAAGAAGCTGCACGCTCACGACGAGGAGTGCACGGCTGGCGTGGGCGATACCGTCCGCGTTATGGAGACCCGTCCTATGTCCAAGATGAAGCGTTGGCGCCTCATCGAGGTCGTCGAGCGCGCTAAATAAGCAGTCGCTCTTACGACTTGTACGTTTCCGAAGATGTGCGTATGTCTGGCTTGCATACCACGGGCCGTATAAAGGCTGCGCACCTCTCTTCGGTTCTTAGTTCGGAGGAACATCTACCATGATTCAGATGCAAACCATGCTGAACGTCGCCGACAACTCCGGCGCTCGCAAGATTCGCTGCATCAAGGTGCTTGGCGGTTCCAAGCGTCGTTATGCAGGCATCGGCGATGTGTTCATCGGTGCTGTCCAGGAGGCTACCCCTGGCGCCAACGTCAAGAAGAAGGACGTTGTCCGTTGCGTCGTCGTTCGCACCGTTAAGGAGATCCGCCGCAAGGATGGCTCCTACATTCGCTTTGATGAGAACGCCTGCGTTGTCATCAACAACGATGGTTCGCCCGTCGGCACCCGTATCTTCGGGCCCGTCGCTCGCGAGCTTCGTGACAAGAAGTACATGAAGATCGTCTCGCTCGCTCCCGAGACCCTGTAGTTAGGGGAGATATATGTATATCAAGAAGGGCGATAAGGTCCAGGTTCTCTCTGGTAAGGATCGCGGCAAGCAGGGCGTTGTCCTGCGTGCTCTCCCCGCCGAGAACAAGGTCGTTGTCGAGGGCGTTTCGGTCGTCAAGAAGGCCGTCAAGCCCAACGCTGCCAACCAGCAGGGCGGCATCGTTTCGCAGGAGGCTCCCATCGATGCCTCCAACGTCAATCTCGTTTGCCCCGAGTGCGGTAAGGTTACCCGCGTCGGTCACGAGAAGGACGGCAAGAACAAGCTGCGCGTCTGCAAGAAGTGCGGTCACAAGTTCTAAGCTGCCCGCAACATCAAGTTGCTAGCAAAGGCCCGGATGCTACGGCACCCGGGCCTTTTTCTATACCTACTCATTGCACTCATTGGGGACAGACTTAAATTGAACTGCGTCCCGAAACTTGGCCTTCTTTATTAGAAGCGAACACTAGGACGCTTTCAATAGCCGTTTCCGAAACTCCACCGGGGTGAGGCCGCCGAGCGCCACCTGGCGACGCCTCGTGTTCCAATGCACGACGTAGGCGTCGAGGTCCCTCTTGAAGGACTCGAAGTCGGCCCACTCGACGCCCCTGAAGAACTCGTCCTTGAGATGCCCGAACACCTGCCCCGTCGCCCCGTTGTCTAGGCAGTTGCCCTTTCTCGACATGCTCTGCCTGGCGCCGTGCCTCCTGAGCTCGCCGGTCCACCTGGGGTGCTGGTACTGCCAGCCCATGTCGCTGTGGACGATCGGCGAGGCCCCGGCCGGCATCCTCGCGAACAGGCGCCTGAGCACCTCCTCCTGCTGGGCCATGTCCGGGCTCGTCGACACCGACCAGGAGACGATCTCCTTCGTGCAGAAGTCGTAGACCGGGGCGAAGTACGCCTTGCCCCAGGGCTGCCTGAATTCCGTGACGTCGGTCCCGAGCTTCTCCCACGGGGCGCCCGCGCGAAAGTCACGCGCTATCAGGTTGTCGAATCTCTCGCCGACCGGGCCGCGGTAGGAGTTGTAGCGATGGTAGTCGGTCTCCCGGCGGATGCCGCAGCGGATGCCGAGCTCCCGCATCATCTTGAGGACCGTCTTGTCCGCTATCCTCGCGCCCAGCTCGGCCCTCAGGCACATCGCTATCTGGCGGTGGCCGCACCCGTTCGCCGTCCTCGAGAAGATCTCGCGCACGGCCCCCCGGAGCTCTGGCCGGGTCGCTCTCGGCGGGTGCGCCACGGCATAGTGGTAGCTCGACGGCGCGAGCCGCGCGGCCGCGAGCAGGTCGCATAGGCGGTGGTGCCCTGAAAGGGAGGCTACGACCTGGGCTTTCTCCCAGTTTGAGAGCTCTTCTCCGCTTTCAGGGCTATCGATTTTTTTAGATACGCCACCTGGGCCTCGAGTTTGCGCACGCGCTCCTCGAGCTCCCGCTCGCGCGTCCGCCCCCCGGGGCCCTCCGGCCTGCCGCGGCGTCCCGGCTCGAGCGCCTCCGGCCCGCCCTCGCGGTACAGCCTGCACCAGCGGTCGAGCGATGTGGCGGCGGCGATGCCGAAGCGGGCCATCGCCTCCGACCGCGGAATCCCCTCGTCCACGACGGCCCTCGCGACGGCGAGCTTGGTCTCCATGTCGTAGGTCCTGCGGCTCTCGCCCATCCCGATCAGCCCCTTCCTCCCGGTTGCCCGGTACGCGCAGAGCCATTTTCTCACCGCCGGGGCGGGAACGTCGAGCCTCTTGGCCGCGAGTTCAAAGCCGAGGCCGGCCTCGAACAGGTCGGCGGCGCGTGCCCTCATCTCGCGACCGTATCTTGCCTTCTTCCTGCGGGGCATTTCCGATGCCTCCCTTTTCTCGAACCTTAATTTCAAAGTCCAAGAAATGGGATGCAGTTCAAATGAGTGCCCTTAATGGGCAAGCATAGATGAGCGGGTGCGCTGTACAAATTGCTTGTGTGCGCGTTTATGCGCGTTAGATTGCGTTAATTGCACACCCATGCGTATAGATGCGCCGTTTTCGGGACAACAATGACCGTTTAGCGGTGAGATATGCAAAAACGCGCACAGAAGCGCGTGTTTGTGCGAATATAGAGCTGTCAGAAAGCAAGGCGTTCTATGACACAGGAGGCACATAATGGCAGATTCCAAGCAGGCTCCGCTCGACGCCGCGGCAGCCGCCAAAGCAGCGTTCGCTTCGGTCCAGGACAAGCCGTTCCCCGACGATATTTTTACGGCTCCCGAGCTCCATTGGGCCGTCATCGGTTGCGGCGTTATCGCCAACCAGATGGCTCAGTCCCTTGCTCTTGCCGGTCGCAAGCTTGCGGGCGTCGCCAACCGTACGCTGTCCAAGGCTCAGGCTTTTGCCGAGCAGTATGGCATCGAGAAGGTCTACGACACGGTTGAGGACCTCTACGCCGATCCTGGCATCGACGCCGTCTACATCACTACCCCGCACAACACTCATATCACCTATCTGCGCGCTGCCCTGGCAGCCGGCAAGCACGTGCTCTGCGAAAAAGCCATTACCCTCAATTCCGCTGAGCTCGACGAGGCGCGTGCCATCGCCGACGAGCACAACGTCGTCCTCATGGACGCCACCACGGTGCTTCATATGCCCTTGTATCAAGAGCTGCGCCGTCGCATGGATGCCGGCGAGTTTGGTCGCATGAACCTCGCCCAGCTCAACTTTGGTAGCTACAAGGAGTACGGCGACCTGACCAACCGTTTCTACAATCGCAACCTTGCCGGCGGTGCCATGCTCGATATTGGTGTGTATGCCCTGTCCGTCATGCGCCTGTTTATGGCGAGCCAGCCCGCCGAGGTTGTGTCTCTAGGCAACACCTGCGAGACTGGCGTCGATGTTGCGGACGGCATCGTCTGCCGCAATGCCGAGCAGCAGCTGGGCGTCGTGAGCCTTACGCTTCACTCCAAGCAGCCCAAGCGCTCGGTCATCAGCTTTGACAAGTGCTACATCGAGGTCAACGAATATCCGCGTGCCGATCACGCGACCATCGTGTGGACTGCGGACGGCCACCGCGAGGAGGTCCACGCAGGCACCGAGGCTTACGCCCTGTGTTATGAGATGGCCGATCTTGAGAAGGCCGTTGCCGGCGGCGACTCCAAGCGCGAGCTTCTGGATTATGCTTCTGATGTTATGGAGCTTATGACCAAGCTTCGCGCCGATTGGGGAGTCGTGTACCCCGAGGAGGAGTAAGCGATGCTTGCGGAAGATAGGCTCAACGCGATCGTGTCGATAGTTCAGCAGGCCGGCTCGGTTACCGTGCCGGAGCTTGCCGAAGCCCTGGGCGTGACGGCGTCTACCATTCGGCGCGACCTGCAGACGCTCGACCGAGTACACCGTGTCGCCAAGGTGCACGGTGGGGCGACGAGCCTTGAGCGCGCGCACGTGACGCGCGACCTAACGCTTAATGAGCGCAGCGATCTCCATAACGACGACAAGGAACGTATCTGCGCCCGTGCGGCGGCGCTGGTAGAGCCCGAGAGCTTTGTGTACATCGATTCGGGTTCGACGACGCTCAGGCTCATCGAGCATCTTCCGCATCTCGAAGGGGTCACCTATGTGACTGATTCCGTGCTCCATGCTCAGCATCTCGCTTTGCGCGGCATGCGTACCGTGGTGCTGGGCGGCGAGCTCAAACCCGAGACCGAGGCGCTCGTTGGCCCCGATGCCTTGGCAACTCTAGACCGCTATAACTTCAACTGCGGCTTTTGGGGTTCCAACGGCATTGCCGCCGAGCAGGGCTTTACGACGCCCGATATCGAGGAGGCACAGGTCAAGCGTATCTCGATGCGCCATACGGCCAAGCGCTTCGTAATCTCGGACGCCAGTAAATTTGGCATGGTGGCGCCCGTCAAGTTCGCGGACTTCCGCGATGCAACGATTATTACCGCAGGCGAGGTCCCCGCCAAGTACCGGGCAATGGACAACGTCGTCACGGTCTAGCGGCGGGGCAAGGTCAAAACCATTTAGTTTTCTCAATAGAAAAGCGGCAACGTCCATTACGGGCGTTGCCGCTTTCGTTGTCTGCCGGTTTGTCTAAGTCTGTAACAACTGGACCGTTAAAAGTGGGCTAGGTGTTACAGATCGAGATACTTACGAACCGCGCCGTCCCTTTGTCTCAATCTGTAACATTTGGGATCGATTTTGCCGAGTTATTGTTACAGATTGAGATTTTCCCTTGAGGGGGATTCGAATGTCTCGATCTGTAACAGATAGACCGGAAAATGGGCTCTAACTGTTACAGATCGAGACGTTTTGGGACCGCGGCTGAGTCATCGTGGCGGCATGACGTTTGACCAGATAAAACCTGTCAAAATAAACCTGTCCCTTTTTGGCAGGATTTAGGGCTCCCAGGGGCAGGGGGCTTCGATGTGGATGTGCTCGCCGGTTACGGGATGCGTGAAGGATACGCTGTGGGCGTGGAGCATCAGGCCGCAGGGACGCGGCGTTCCGTACAGGTCGTCGCCAATCAAGGGATGATGCTCGCTTGCCAGGTGCACGCGGATCTGGTGCTTGCGGCCGGTGAGCAGCTCGACATCAATATACGAGCGCGTAGGCAGGCCACGGCGGCTCTTAAGGCGCTTGAGTACCTTGACGCGCGTCTGAGACGGCTTGCCGCTGGCGCCAACGCGCATCTTGCGGCTATCGTGGCGGTCGCGGGCGATAGGCTTGTCGATGAGCTTCTCGTTCCAGTCGATTTTGCCCTCGGCGAGCGCTAGGTAGTGCTTTTCGAACGCGTGGTCGATAATCATCTGGTCAAAGGCGGGCTGCGTCTGCTTGTCGAGTGAGAACAGCACCACGCCGGTGGTGTCGCGGTCCAAGCGGTTGAGCGGCTGCATGTCGGTCGCGGCAAAGCCGTCGCCCATCGCCAGCAGCAGGTCGCTGGCGTAGTCGGTGAGCGTGCGCTCGCCGGTGCCGTCGCCGTGGACGATCATGCCGGCGGGCTTGTCGATGGCCATGAGCCAGGCGTCGCAGTAGAGGACTTGAGGTTCTTCGTTCACGTGTAAGCCTTTCGGTTAGCTGATTCCCACAAACATGCAGCCCGAGGTGGCACCGCGCAGGCGGGCGGCGGGCTTGCGGCCGGCTTGCGCTGCCTCGACGGCGCGGCGGACGCGAGCGGTGGCGCGGCCCACCTCATCCGTCTCGAGCAGTGTGCCGTCCACCATAAGACGACGGACGCCGGCGTCGAGCAGCTGTGGTACCTGCGGCGTGAGGTCGATGGGGTAGGCGTCGTACAAGCGTGAGCGGCCGTGGATGTCGGTACGCACCGGCATGACCTTTCCGTCGATATTCTTGAGCGAGAGCTTACGGGCACGCAGGCGGCAGCTGGCACAATCGTGGATGCAACCGTTGGCAACCTGCAGAATGCAATGCTCGCTTGTCATAACGCGCGGGCGGCCAAAGACGGTGATGCCTAGAGCCGCGGGCGCGGCGGCGCCGAGCGAGACAATCTCGTCGAGCGTGATCTCGGGCGAGAGCCAAAACGCACCGGCTCCGCGCTCGGCAAGCGCCTCCATGCAGGGCGTGTTGTGCACCGGCAGGCAAGAGCGAATCTCGGCCGTGGCGCCAACCTGGGCGGCCAGGGCAAGCTCAGAGATGTTGCCAATAGCGACCGTGGCGCCGGCAACAACCCATGGGTCAACGCGGACGTGGTCAACGGCGCGGCAGACCTCGTCGAGTGCGGGCACAATACCCTGCTCAAATGCATCGGCAGGGGAGAGTCCGACAGCCTCGAGCGCGTCGGTGGTCATGTAGATGCGCGTTGCACCCTCCGCGCGAGCGGCCTCGGCGGCCTCGAGCGAGGTGACGGTAGCGCAGATCTGCGGCTCATCGCGGTAGTGCTCGGGCGCGGGGCGGGAATCATTGGTGACAATCGCCGGTAGCTCGAGCGTGCGGGCGCGCTCCTCGTACGGTGCCAGAATGGCCTCTTCCAGCGCCTTACAAGCGGCGGCGCGCACCTTGTGCACGGCGGAAAAGCCCATGCCGCAACTCTCGTCGAGGGCCACGTCAAAGCTCGCGGCCTCAAAGGGAGAGGAGCCCATGCGCCCGACGTGCTCAACCAGATCGGATGCCTCGACGGCGCGGGTCTTGGCGGCCTCGACGGTGAAGCCCGTGGCGGTGGCGGTGAGCGCGGGGTCGTCACAGCAGGTGAGCGTGACAGTAAACGGCTTGCCCAGGCGCGCCACGACGGATACATCAACAGCTCGGCGGCGCAGCACATCGCGCTTGAGCGCGGCGCTGGCAGCGTCAATAGCGCGCTGGCTTCGAATCACGCGCACGCGGCAGCCCTCGGGCATGCTACGGGGCACGCGACACTCGATAACATCGCCGGCAGCGGCATCATCGGCGGCGATGGTGGTCAGGAACTGGTCGAACTCATCGTCGTGGCGAAGCTCCAGCAGGTCGCCCTTGCCCACGGGCTCAAACAACTCAATGCGGGCGATGGCGGCGCGGCGACGGCGGTCGTCGGGCTTGAGCCCGCGCACATCGCGGTTGGCCAGGTGGCTGCCGAGCACCGTGCCCACGATCTGGCCGCGGTTGTTGGAGCGCTCGTAACTCATCATCTCGTCACCCGAGGTACCGTCCTGATAGGCGTGCGTAAAGTCGCGGTTAAAGCAGCGCTTGAGCTGGCGCTGGCGGGCGGCTTCCTCGTCCTTGGCAACGGTGGCTCCGGATAGCATGTCGTCAATTTCGTGACGATACACATCAACGATGGAGTACACGTAATCGGGCGCCTTCATGCGGCCCTCGAGCTTGAGCGACGCGGCGCCGGCGTCATACAGACGGCGAACAAGCTGCGAGGTGTTGGTGTCACGCGGGCACAGCGCGCGCTCGCGACCGGCAGGGGAGAGCGAGCGACCGTTCTCGTCGATCAGCTCGTAGGGCAAGCGGCAGGGCTGGGCGCACATGCCACGGTTGGCCGATCGTCCCGCCATGGCAAAGCTCGAAAGCAGACACAGGCCCGAATAGCAAAAGCAGATGGCGCCATGGCTAAAGACCTCAAGGTCCACATCGGGCGCGGCATCGTGAATGGCGGCAATCTCGTCGATGGAAAGCTCGCGCGAGAGGGTCACGCGGTCGGCGCCCTGCTCGCGGCACCAAAGGGTTCCGCGGTCGTCGTGGATGTTCGTCTGGGTCGAGATATGCGTCTCGATGCTGGGCATCGTGCGTTTGACCTCAAAGAACAGGCCCCAGTCCTGGATGATGAAGGCGTCGGCGCCCAGCGTGGAGCAGCGATGGATGAGCTGCAGCGCATCGCTCATCTCGGATTCCTTGATGACGATGTTGACCGTGACGTAGACGCGCGAGCCGGCCAGATGCGCGGCGCGGCAGGCCTGCTCAAAGGCCTCGTCGGTAAAGTTGGTGGCCTTGCGGCGGGCGTTGAAGCTGCCCATGCCGCAGTAGATGGCGTCTGCCCCGGCGGCGAGTGCGGCGGCAAAGGGCTCGGGCCCTCCGGCGGGCGCCAAAAGCTCGGGTCTGCGGTTGTTGGTTCGACTGGCGGTTGCGGTCATATCCTGCCTTTCAAAATGCTCAGATAATCAAAAGTATAGTGGTGCCGTCGCGGCAGGCGATGCCCGTGCTCTAAGCGGGATAAAGTCTTCAGCAGCTTGGACTGGCTGCTTCACATGAGAACCGTTCAGCGGTCCGGGGAAACCGTTGGGCGATAAAATATTCTCGCAACGTGATAATAATCTTGCATCGCGCGGACACCTTGAGTACTATCCCAATCAAGCGCGGTGTTCAGACCGAACTGTGCCTCCCGGTGTGAACGCCGCGCTCCCGTTCCCTTTTACTTGTAAGGAGAAAAACATGAGCAAGACCGTCGTGTCTTCCGATAACGCACCCGCAGCCATCGGCCCGTATTCCCCCGGTATCCAGACTGGCAACATGGTGTTCCTGTCCGGCCAGCTGGGCATCGATCCCGCGACCGGCAAGCTGCCCGAGGGTGTCGAGGCCCAGGCCAAGCAGTCCCTCGCCAACGTCGAGGCTCTGCTGACCGCTGCCGGCGCCACGTTTGCCGATGTCGTCAAGACCACGGTCTACCTGGCCGACATCGCCGACTTTGCCGCCGTGAACGAGATCTACGCCTCCAAGTTCGAGGCCCCGTTCCCCGCGCGCAGCGCTTTCCAGGTTGCCGCTCTTCCGGCTGGCGGTCTGGTCGAGATCGAGGTCGTCGCCGCTCTCTAAGGCGTTGACCACAACTAAACATGACATGCAAAAAGACCCTGCAGCGCGTGCGAGCTGCAGGGTCTTTTGTCAGGTGACGAATCGCTTGTGGAGCCGCGCTCCATTTTGCTCGTTAGCCCTCCTTGCGGACTTTTTGCAGGTAGCGGTAGACGCTGGGCTCCGAGATGCCCAGCGAGGTGGCGGCGCAGGCCACGGCGCCCTTGAGCATGAACACCCCGTTGCCGTTGAGGTGGCGAATGACGTCCACGCGGTCGCTCTGACCAAGCGACGCTACATCCAGCCCGCGCGCGCTCAGCAACTCGGCAATGCTGCGGTCGATGAGCTCCTGTGTGGACTCCGAAAGGCTTTCGACCTCGATAGGGGCGGGCTCCGTGCGCGTCGGCGCCGCGTCGAAGCACGCCATGAGCTGCTGCGCCATGGCGTTGATGGAGCGCACGGTCGAGAGATCGGTGTTGACGCAGAGCATACCGACGATCTCGTCATTCTCGCGGATAAAGTACGTCGCTGACTCCAACGTCTTGCCGCCGGCACCGCGCCCCTCGTAGCCCGTAATAAACGGCAGGTCGCGATACTTGGCGTCGTGCATGATCTTGAGTGCCAGATCGGTGGCGGGACCGCCGACCTTGCGGCCGCTCACGATGCCGTTGCGAATATCGACGATGGCGTGGTCGGGATCCGAGAAATCGTGCAGCACGATTTCGCTGTTTTTGCCGAGTATCTGCTCCAGAAAATCGACCATCGGCAAAAAGCGACGTACGGTCTCGTTCACGGGCAACTCCTTTGGGTGAAATCGGAAATGATCATAACAATTTTTTCTCATGGTAACACGGTGTCTATTGACTCACATATTCGCAGGTACATTGCGTAATACAGATGAGCGGTAGGTATTTGGCGGTAAACGGTCGACCAAAAGAAAAGTTAGATGTTATTTTGAACAGACACTTTCCTGACCTGCGGAAATGCATTATCTCAGCTGAAGAATAGTCTGATAACAAAAAATTATTATTGAGAATGAGAATCATCTTTAATACGATATGCAACGAAGGCACAACCTCAACCCCGCACTGCGTCACAATAGAGCGTTAGATGCGAAAACAACTATTTCGAGGATTGGTGGTCAAATGACCCAGGAGACGGTTAAGAACGGCACTGAAGCCCTGTTCACTCGTGAAGGCATGCCTCCCGTTAAGGAAATGATCCCGTGTGCCCTTCAGCACGTACTGGCATCGTTTGCCGGCATCATCACCCCGGCTGTCATCATGGCCGGCGTCTACGGCTTTAATAGCCAGCAGAGCACCGACATCATCCAGGTCGCGCTCATTCTTTCGGCAATCGACACGGCCCTTCAGGCCTTCGCTCCCTTCCGTCGCATCGGCGGCGGCCTGCCCATCGTCATGGGCGTTTCGTTCGCGTTCCTGCCGGCTCTGCAGGCCATGGGTGCCTCGGGCTTTAGCTTTGGTGCGCTGCTGGGCGGCGAGATCGTCGGCGGCGCCGTCGCGGTCCTCTTTGGTCTGGCCTACAGCAAGATCAAGTGGCTGTTCCCGCCCGTCGTGACCGGTACGGTCATCTTCTCCATTGGCGTCTCTCTCTATCCCACGGCCGTCAAGTATATGGCCGGCGGTATGGGTACGCCGCTATGGGGCACCCCGCAGGCCTGGTGCGTCGCTCTTATCACCTTCGCCGTGGTCTTTGCGCTCGCCAACTTTGGCAAGGGCACGCTCAAGCTGGGATCCGTGTTCTTTGGCATGATCGTTGGCATGATCGTCTCCATCCCCTTTGGCATGATCGACTTCTCCAGCGTCGCCACCGCTCAGGTCTTCGCCCTTCCCAAGCTCATGCCCTACGCGCTCGAGTTTGATCCCGAGGTCTGCATTACCCTCGCTGTCGTGTTCCCCATGGTTGCCATCCAGGTTATCGGCGACGTTTCCGCCGCCTGCCTGGGCTCCATCGACCGTATGCCCACCGAGCGCGAGCTCTCCGGCGCTATCGTGTCCCAGGGCCTCACCTCTATGGTCGGCGGCCTGCTGGGCGGTCTTCCCACCAGCGCCCTTGGCCAGAACGTGGGCATCATCTGCTCCAACAAGGTCGTCAACAAGTGGGTCTTTGTGATCATCGCGGCCGTCTTTGCCATCGCCGGTCTGTTCCCGCAGCTCTCTGCCGTCCTTTCCGCTATCCCGCAGCCCGTCATCGGCGGCGCGACCGTCGGCGTCTTCGGCACCATCACCATGAACGGCGTGCGCATGTTCACCCGCGAGGGCCTCACGCAGCGCACTACCACCATCGTCGGTACCTCCGTCGTCTTTGGCCTGGGTATCTGGATGGCCAGCGGTTGCCTTGCCGGCGAGGGTATGCCCGCCTGGGTATCCACCGTCATCGGCTCCAATGCCGTAACCCCCACCGCCATTATGGCCATTGTCCTTAACCTGATCCTTCCGCAGACGCCGGTCGTGGCTCAGCACATCGATGCTGCCAAGGACGCTGCCGTGGATCTGGTCTTGCCCGAGAGCAAGAAGTAACCAATTCGGTGCTATTCGTCGGCGGGCGCATCGCCTCGTCCGCCGACGTCATGCGGCGCCAAGCCGCACTTCAAAGGGTTTGTCCCTTTGGTGAAGCGTTGACGGGAGAGGGCCCGTTTCCGGTGTAGGCCGGCGCTTCGCACTCCGCCATGTCAGAGGTGTCAAACCCCGCCCCTGATGTTGAAGGGAGCATTCATGCTTCTGGTCGCTAACGGTTCCGTTTTTACCCGCAACGCTCAGACCCCGTTCATTCCCAACGGCGCGGTCGCCATTGACGGAGATACGATCGTCGAAGTAGGTCCCGAGTGCGAGCTCAAGGCCAAGTACCCGGATGCCGAGTACGTCGACGCCCAGGGCAACCTCATCATGCCCGGACTCATCAATTGCCACACCCACATCTACTCGGGTCTGGCCCGCGGCCTTGCCATTAAGGGCTGCAACCCCACCAACTTCCTGGAGAATCTTGAGCAGCAGTGGTGGAAGATCGATGACAACCTGACGCTCGACGGCACCAAGGCCAGCGCCTATGCCACGATTCTTGACTCCATCCGCGATGGCGTCACCACGATCTTCGATCACCATGCGAGCTTCTGCGAAATCCCGGGAAGCCTCTTTACCATTAAGGATGCAGCTCAGGAGCTGGGCATGCGTTCGTGCCTGTGCTACGAGGTCTCCGACCGCCGCGGCCAGGAAAAATGCGACCAGGCCATTGCCGAGAACGCCGAATTTGCCCAGTGGGCCGCCAAGGAGCGTCGCGATAACGACAACCACATGATCGCCGCCATGTTTGGCGGTCACGCCACCTTTACGCTGTCGGACGAGACCATGGACAAGATGGCCGAGGCCAACAACGGCCTGACCGGCTTCCACATCCATGTGTGCGAGGGCATGAATGACGTGTGGGACTCCCGCCTCAACCGCGGTGGCATCAGCCCCGTCGAGCGCCTGCTGCAGCACAACCTGCTGGGTCCCGACACCATGCTCGGCCACTGCATCCACGTGACGCCCGCCGAGATGGATATCGTCAAGGAGTCCGGTACCTGGCTCGTCAACAACCCCGAATCCAATATGGGCAACGCCGTGGGCTGCGCCCCCGTGCTCGAATTCTTCCGCCGCGGCATCCCCGTGTGCATGGGCACCGACGCCTACACCCACGATATGCTCGAGAGCCTTAAGGTTTTCCTGATCATTCAGCGCCACAACGCCGCCATGCCCAACGTGGGCTGGTGCGAGGCCATGACCATGCTGTTCGAGAACAACGCCAAGATGGCGAGCAAGTACTTCGATCGCAAGCTCGGTGTGCTCGAGGCCGGCGCTGCCGCCGACGTCATCGTCATGGACTACAAGCCCTTTACGCCGCTGAGTGAGGAGAACATCGACGGCCATATGCTCTTTGGCATGATGGGCAAAAACTGCCGCACCACCATCATCAACGGCCGCGTCCTGTACAAGGATCGCGAGTTCGTTGGCATTGATGAGGACAAGATCAACGCGTGGACCATGGCTGAGTCCAAGAAGCTCTGGAGCACGCTCAACGATCGCGCCTACTAATTCACAAGTAGATTCGCGCGCATAGGCGGCCTCCGCGGGGTCGCCGGCGCTGTGCTAGCGCTACACCGTATTTGCGCCCGCCGCGCGGTCTCGCCGGGCGTTACAGAGAGGAGCTCACTATGAGCGACATCATGAGGCCGATCCCGTTTTCGCAGCTGATGAACTGGATCATCGAGGAGCACAAGACCCAGGACGCCATCTTTGGCGTGCGCAAGATGGTCACGACCAACCAGGAGGGTGCGCTTCCCATTTTTGACGAGCGCATCGAGACTCCGTTTGGCCCGGCTGCCGGCCCCAATACGCAGCTTGCCCAGAACATCGTGGCCTCTTATGTGGCTGGTTCCCGCTTCTTTGAGCTCAAGACCGTCCAGGTTATGGACGGCGAGGAGCTCTCCAAGTGTGTGAACAAACCCTGCATCGTGGCGCAGGATGAGTGCTACAACTGCGAGTGGTCGACCGAGCTCGAGGTTCCGCAGGCCTTTGCCGAGTACGTGAAGGCATGGTTTGCCTGCCACCTGATCGCTCGCGAGTACGGCCTGGGCAGCCCGGACGGCTTTGTCTTCAACATGTCCGTGGGCTATGACCTGGAGGGCATCAAGAGCCCCAAGGTCGATGCCTACATCGAGGGCATGAAGGACGCCAGCGGCTCCGACGTCTGGAACGAGTGCCGTGCCTGGGCTCTCGCTAACCTGGACAAGTTTGAGCATGTCGATGCCGCGTTTGTCGAGTCCATCCCGGCGCGCGTGTCCAACTCCATCACCGAGTCCACGCTGCATGGCTGCCCGCCGGCGGCGATCGAGCGCATCGCGACCTATCTGATCACCGAGAAGGGCCTCAACACCTACATCAAGTGCAACCCCACGCTGCTGGGCTATGAGTTTGCCCGTCAGCGCCTCAACGAGCTGGGCTTTGACTACATCGTCTTCGACGATACGCACTTCCGCGAGGACCTGCAGTGGGCCGATGCCGTGCCCATGTTCGAGCGCCTGATTGCCCTGTGCGCCGAGCGCGGCCTGGAGTTTGGCGTCAAGCTGACCAACACGTTCCCCGTCGACGTGACGAGGAACGAGCTGCCCTCCACCGAGATGTACATGTCGGGCCGTCCGCTGTTCTCGCTGACCATCGAGGCCGCCCGCCGCATTACCGAGCAGTTTGACGGCAAGCTGCGCATCAGCTACTCCGGCGGTGCCACGGTCTACAACATCCGCGCCCTGTACGATGCCGGCATTTGGCCCGTCACCCTGGCGACCGACGTGCTCAAGCCCGGTGGCTACGAGCGCTTTAGCCAGATGGCCGGCGAGTTTACCGATCTGGACGGCAAGCCGTTTGAGGGCGTCTCGCTCGAGGCCGTGACCGCGATCCAGACCGACTCGCTCACCAACCCGCTCTACAAGAAGCCGCTGCGTCCGCTGCCCGACCGCAAGGTCGCTGGCAAGAGCCCGCTTTCCGATTGCTTTACCACGCCGTGCCGCACGAGCTGCCCCATCCAGCAGGATATTCCCGCCTACCTGGCGGCTGTTGACGAGGGTCGCTACGAGGACGCACTCAACATCATCATCGAGCGCAACGCCCTGCCGTTCATCACCGGTACCATCTGCCCGCATCCCTGCGGCCGTGCCTGCGAGCGTGCATTCTACGAGCCCGAGGGCGCCCAGATCCGCGCCAGCAAGCTCAAGGCCGCTCGCGAGGCCATGACCGCCGTGCTGCCCAAGCTGCGCGCCCAGGCCATCGCCAACGACGCCGAGCGCAACGTTGCCGTTATCGGCGGCGGCCCTGCCGGCCTGGCGACGGCGTTCTTCCTGACGCGTGCCGGCGTGCCCGTCACTATCTTCGAGGCCCGCGACTCTCTCGGCGGCGTGGTCCGTCACGTGATCCCCGAGTTCCGTATCGCGAGCGACGATATCTCCCACGATGCCGAGCTCTGTCTGGCCTTTGGCGCCAAGGTGCAGCTCAACGCCCGCGTGGAGTCCATTGACGAGCTCAAGGCCCAGGGCTTTACCGACGTGGTCGTGGCCACCGGTGCCTGGATGCCCGGCTCTGCGGGCCTGGGCGAGGGTGCCGAGCTCGACGTGCTGGAGTTCCTCGAGGCCGCCAAGAAGGGCGAGAAGCTCGAGCTGGGCGAGGACGTCGTGGTCATCGGCGCCGGCAACACCGCCATGGACGCGGCCCGCGTGGCCAAGCGCCTTGCTGGCGTGAAGAACGTGCGCCTGGTGTATCGCCGCACCAAGAAGCAGATGCCCGCCGACGAGGAAGAGCTCGATCTTGCTCTTGCCGACGGCGTTGAGTTCTGCGAGCTGCTGGCGCCCAAGGCGCTCAACGGCGCCGCGCTGACCTGCGACGTCATGGAACTTGGCGAGCCGGATGCAAGCGGCCGTCGCAGCCCCGTCGCCACGGGCGAGACCGTCGAGCTTTCCGCCACCACGGTGATCTGCGCCGTGGGCGAGGGCATCGATGCCAGCCTGTACGACGCCGCGGGCGTCGAGCACGACCGTCGCGGCCGCCTTGCCGCCACCTCCACCGGCGTCGAGGGCGTCTGGGCTGCCGGTGACTGCCGCCGCGGTCCCGCTACCGTGGTCGAGGCTATCGCCGACGCCGCCGAGGTCGCCCGCGCCATCGCCGGCGTGGACTTTAACAAGTACGTCGACTGCAACGAGCAGGCCGGCCGCGAGGACACCTGCTACGAGCGCAAGGGGTCGCTATGCCGTGACAAGCGCAACTGCACCAAGACCCGCTGCCTGGGCTGCGGCTCGGTGTGCGAGGTCTGCTGCGATGTGTGCCCCAACCGCGCCAACGTGGCAATTAAGGTGCCGGGCCTGGCCAAGCATCAGGTCGTCCACATCGACGGCATGTGCAACGAGTGCGGCAACTGCGCCGTGTTCTGCCCCTACCAGGAGGGTCGTCCCTACAAGGACAAGCTCACCCTGTTCTGGAGCGATCAGGACATGGAGAACTCCGAGAACGAGGGCTTCCTGGCCGTGGACGAGGACCACTTTAAGGTCCGCGTCGCCGGCACGGTCCGCACCGTCTCGGTCGATGCCGTCAACACCGGTCTGCCCGAGGCCGTCCGCCTGACCATCAGGGCTGTGCGCGACAACTATCCGTACCTCCTTAAGAAATAGGCGAGTCTCTTATGGCCAAATCCATTCAACATAACGTGGCCTACGTTGCCTGCGGAAGCGGTTGCGCCTCCGCAGGCGGCGACGCCCGCTGCAGCGAAGGCTGCATTGGCTGTGGCGCCTGCGTCACGGCCTGCCCCCACGGTGCCATTGCGCTGGTCGATGGCATCGCCCGCGTGGACCGCTCAAAGTGCACGGGCTGTGGCCTGTGCGGCATGGCGTGCCCGCAGCGCGTGATTGCCTTTGTTCCCGGCTACCAGAACATTCTGGTGCGCTGCAACAACACCGACAAGGGCGCCATCGCCCGCAAGATCTGCGACACGAGCTGCATCGGTTGCGGCATGTGCGCCAAAAAATGCCCTGCCGGCGCTATCCGCATCGAGGACAACTGTGCCCACATCGACGGTGCGGACTGCCTGTCGTGCGGCATGTGCGCCGTCGTTTGCCCGCATGGCGCCATCCACGACCGCACCGGCATCGCCGCCGGCGTGTAGAAGGGAATCACCATGGCACAGGAATTCACTTTTACCGTTAACGGCGTCGAGCACACGACGACCCAAAACAAACCGCTGCTGCGCTACCTGCGCGACGACCTGCACATCCATTCCGCCAAGGACGGCTGCTCCGAGGGTGCTTGCGGCACCTGCACCATTCATGTGGACGGTGCGGCCGTCAAGGCCTGCGTGCTGACCACCGCCCTTGCCGCCGGCCGCAACATCGTGACTGTCGAGGGCCTGCCCGAGGACGTGCGCGAGGCCTTTGTGTACGCCTTTGGCGCCGTGGGCGCCGTGCAGTGCGGTTTTTGCATCCCCGGTATGGTCATGGCAGGCGCGGCGCTGATCGCCGAGGACCCCGAGCCCACCGAGGAGCAGATCAAGTACGCCATCCGCGGCAACGTCTGCCGCTGCACCGGCTACAAGAAGATTATTGAGGGCATTTCGCTGGCCGCTGCGGTGCTCCGCGGCGAAAAGCAGATCGACGAGGACCTGGAGCGCGGCGACGACTACGGCGTGGGCAAGCGCGCCTTCCGTATCGACGTGCGCAAGAAGGTGCTCGGCGAGGGCAAGTACCCCGATGACATCGACGAGCTCGATCAGCCGGGCCTGACCTATGCCAGCGCCGTGCGCTCCAAGTATCCGCGCGCCCGTGTGCTTTCCATCGACACCTCCAAGGCCGAGGCCCTGCCCGGTGTGGTGGGCATCCTGCGCGCCGAGGATGTGCCGGTCAACCAGGTCGGCCACCTTATCCAGGATTGGGACGTCATGATCGCCCAGGGCGATATCACCCGCTGCGTGGGCGATGCCATTGTGCTGGTGGTTGCCGAGGACGAGGCGACGCTCGAGAAGGCCAAGAAGCTCGTAAAGATCGATTACGAGCCGCTGGAGCCCGTGCGTAACATTGTCGAGGCCAGGGCTGCCGACGCCCCGCGCCTGCACGACAGTTTCTTTGCCTTTGGCAACACGGTGGAGCTCAAGGACAACGTGTGCCAGAGCCGTCACGTGACGCGCGGCGACGCCGCCAAGGCGCTGGCAGAGAGCGCGTTCACCGTGACGCAGCGCTTTACCACGCCCTTTACCGAGCATGCCTTCTTGGAGCCCGAGTGCGCCGTCGCCTTCCCGTACAAGAACGGCGTCAAGGTGCAGTCGACCGACCAGGGTGCCTACGATACGCGCAAAGAGTGCGCCCACATGTTTGGCTGGGATAGCGAACCCGAGCGTGTGGTCGTCGAGACCATGCTCGTGGGTGGCGGCTTTGGCGGTAAGGAGGACGTTTCGGTCCAGCACCTGGCCGCGCTCGCCGCATATAAGTTCCAGCGTCCTGTGAAGTGCAAGCTCACGCGTGCCGAGTCGCTCGCTTTCCATCCCAAGCGCCATGCCATGGACGGTACCTTTACGCTGGGTTGCGACGCCGAGGGCAACTTTACCGGTCTGGACTGCGAGATCAACTTTGACACCGGCGCCTACGCTTCGCTGTGCGGCCCGGTGCTCGAGCGCGCCTGCACGCATGCCGTGGGCCCCTACAAGTACCAGAACACCGACATTCGCGGCTTTGGCTACTACACCAACAACCCGCCCGCCGGCGCGTACCGCGGCTTTGGCGTGTGCCAGTCCGAGTTTGCACTCGAGAGCCTGATCGACCTGCTGGCCGAGAAGGTCGGCCTGGATCCGTGGGAGATCCGCTACCGTAACGCCATCGAGCCGGGCGAGGTTTTGCCCAACGGTCAGATTGCCGACTGCTCCACGGCGCTTAAGGAGACGCTGCTCGAGGTCAAAGATGCCTACTATGCGCATCCCGGACATGCCGGCATTGCCTGCGCCATGAAGAACGCCGGCGTGGGCGTGGGCCTGCCCGATGCCGGCCGCTGCAAGATTCGCATCGAGGACGGCGTGGCTGTGGTCTATGCCGCCACGTCCGACATCGGCCAGGGCTGCAACACCGTCTTTTTGCAGGACGTTGCCGAGGCGTGCGGTCTGCCGCTGAGCTGCATCGCCAACGGCGAGTGCTCTACCGAGAACGCTCCCGACTCCGGCACCACGTCTGGCTCGCGTCAAACGGTCGTGACCGGCGAGGCCGTGCGCGGCGCCGCCTTCCTGCTGCGCGATGCTATGGTTGGCATCGAGGCCGGCAAGCCTGCACCCGATGCTCCCGTGAGTGCGCATGGCGACGGCGTCAAGATCGAGTACGACGACGGTCGCGCCTATCAGCTGCGCACGCAGGAGCTCGTCGCCGGCCAGGGCATGCATCCTCAGGATCCCGCGGCCGCCATCAAGGCGCTCGAGGGCTGCGAGTTTGGCTACGTGTACCTGGAGCCGACCGACAAACTGGGTGCCGACGTTCCCAACCCCAAGAGCCACATCTGCTACGGCTTTGCCACGCATGTGGTCATTTTGGACGACGACGGCCGCGTGAGCGAGGTCTATGCCGCGCACGATTCCGGCAAGGTGGTCAACCCCATCTCCATCCAGGGTCAGATCGAAGGCGGCGTGCTCATGGGTATGGGCTATGCGCTTACCGAGGACTGGCCGCTCAAGGACTGCGTACCCCAGGCAAGGTACGGCACGCTCGGGCTGTTCCGTGCACCCGAGATTCCGGATATCCACGCCATCTACGTGGAGAAGGACGAGCTGTTGCCCGTGGCATACGGCGGTAAGGGCATCGGCGAGATCGCCACGATTCCCACGGCGCCCGCCGTACAGAACGCCTACCGCGCGTTTGACGGCAAGCTGCGTCCGGATCTGCCCATGGTGGATACGCCCTACAGCCGTGTCCGCAACCGCGGGTAGGGTAGGGCGCGGACAGCCATTGCTGACGGGCTGTTCGTGCTCAACATCAACTGCATACGCTGCGCCTTTGGCCCCGACTCCATCGCGAGCCGGGGCCTTTTGTTTGGAGCGGAAACTGCGTCCCGAAATGAGCGCTCAGAATGGGATTCGTTTTCCGAATCGGCCCTCCAGCGGAAAGCGTGTCCCGGAATTCGGCTCCAGAGTGGGATGCGTTTTCCGGCTGAAGCCTCAGGCGGAAACGGCGTCCCGGAATTCGGTCTCAGAACGGGATGAACTTTCCCAACGGGGCCGCATGCGGAAGCTGTGTCCCGGAATCATGCCTCAGAATGGGATGCGTTTTCCGCTGGCCGGTCGTTTGGAAAGCGCATCCCAGTTTGAGTGTTTATTCCGGGATGCGGTTTCCGCTGAAGGACTCAACCGGAAAGCCTGTCCAGCTCTGAGACGGGATTCCGGGACACGCTTTCCGCCAGGCCCGCCATCCGGAAAGTGCATCCCGTTTTGAGCGTCCAGGCTAGGACGCACTTTCCGTTGGCGTGGTCGTTGGGAAAACGCGGCCCAGATAGGGGGATGCGATCTGGCGATGCGTGGCCTAGCAGCTCCTACAGGTCTACCTCGTTGAGCCATGTCGGCAGCGCGGTCTGCCGGATGCCTGCCGTCTGCAGCTTTTTGGCGAGCATTCCTGCCGGGCGGACCTCGTTCATGGTAAAGCGCAGCAGAGGGTGGCCGTAGAGCGATAGGTGCGCCTCGCGCTGTCGTTCGGCAACGAGCGCCTCGGCGGTGGTGCGTCCGGCCAGCATGGTCTGGTCGGTATATTTGATGAGCCCGTCGAGCTCGCCCAGCGTGAGTTCCTGCGCCTGGCGCTCCCAGGCAAAGTCCGTTCGTATGGGTTTGGCCGAATCGAAGGGGTCCGTCAGCTCGTATTGAAGCCAGTCGGGTGCAAAGCCCGTCTCGATCATGACGGCTCGGGCGACCGATTCTCCACCACTCTCGGCGCGGGCGTCGGCATATCGAAGTGTTGTGAGGGCGGTGCGAATCGCGCGACCATTGCAGGCGGTCGCTCGTTGCTCGACGGCCTCCATCAGCTGTTCCCGCGCAAGGCCGAGCTTTGAGATCGTCGAATCGGCAATGGGCATGCCGTCGGCAAAACCGGTCTGCAACAGGCAATCTGTGACCGTTTGGATGGGCGGCGTTACCGATATGCCGGCTCTGCGTATTGCTCCGGCCGGCTCAATCTGGTGCCGCTGAATATGTGCGCCCGGGCGAGCCGACGGCTTTGTCGAGCTGCAAACATGCACGACATTCAGGTGTCGCCACGAGACCTCGAGCCCCAGCAGGCAAGCTGCCGAAAACGAGCAGAACGTCCAATCGGGGTGGATGATCGCAAGGGCGCGGAGGATTTCGCAATGGCGTTGCGCTCGGTTGAGTTCATCCCAGCGCGTTTTTCGCGCAAACAACCCCGGCATGGGCGAGACAACCGTGCCGCCGGTGCGCCGAAGGAGCGCTTTTCGGATTGCCGTGCTCGGGGGAATCAGACAGCGCCCCTCTTGTTCGGCTTGAGTGAGCAGTTGGTCGATGAGTTGGTCATTGCAATGGGTCATGAGCTACCGCCTCCTTTTGGGTAGCAAAAAACGTATCAGCCGCAACTTGCCGCCCAACTGACCAAAAGCTGACCAAAATCTAACCATGCAGGTAGATGGCCTGTTTTCGGCGACATTTTTACATTCGAATCGGTGGGCGGTGATTGGCTCCCGTGAACGGCAACAAGTTATGAAGACCTGGTAAGTTTAGGGACGTGTACTTTTTCGAAAAACGGTAGTCTCTCCGCGGAAAGTGCATCCCAGAATTAAGCCTCGGAACGGGATGCATTTTCCAGTAGATGCTTCAGTGGAAAGTTCATCCCAGAATTCAGGCTCAGAACGGGACACGCTTTCCGGATGGCATGCTTGGCGGAAACTACGACCCAGTATTTGGCTCCAGAACGGGACAACCTTTCCGAATCGGTCTTCAAGCGGAAACTACGCCCCGGATTTGACCTTCAGACCGGGATGTCGTTTCCGGTTGAGGCCTCGAGCGGAAAGCGCATCCCATAATCCCCAATGGCACCGCAGCGCATTTCGTGTCCGCGTGGGCGTTTGCGCCGGTCGTCGAATGACGTTATAGCTGGCTATATTATGGGTAGCTATAATGTTCGACTTTTCGACAACCCTCGGCCTGTGGCAGAGCATGGGTCGCCAATCAAGGCGGCGGTTGCCGAGGCCTCGTTACCGAAAATCCATTTGTTAAACCTGGCACCCGTGGGTAGAATAAAGTCGACGGCAGCCCAAGTAGTGAAGAGCTGGGCAGCGCCGTTACTCAGTTTAAGGGGTCAATGCCTTAACGGCGTCGACCCCTCTTTTTATGCTTCGAATGCTGCTTGAGTGCCTCGGAAAGTTCGATAAGCGCCGTGAAGAGCGAGACCAAAGCAACCAAGAGCTCTACGAGCTCTGATGGGCCCGGGATGACCTCTGATTCAAGTCACCGGGCCTAAATCTTTTTCAGGCATTTGAATAGAGCGGGCGATTCTCTTGGGGCCGTCTGCATGGCGTATGCCTGGCGCGCGTGGCATTGCGTCCCGCTTTTGTGTCCGCACGGGCGCCTATCCTTACGGCAATGTAGCCGCCTATGTAACGAGCGGCAGTTGACGGAGAAAGGCCCAACCGTGTCAGCTGAAAAGACGCCGTGTATCTCGGCTATCGATACGACGAACTTTGCGCGCCAGATTGTGCTGGACTTTGAGTTTGCGCCGGTGCCAAAGCAGCGTCAGCGCCGTGGACTGTGCAATGAGATTATCGAGGCCGGCACCGTCAAGCTCGATTACCACGGCAACGTTATGGGCGAGTTCTCGCAGTTTGTACAGACGGAATTTACCGAAGGCGTTGCGTTCCCCGTCCGCGAGCTCACAGGGATATCGGCCGTGGGCACCGCGATGGCCGATCCGCTCTACATGGTGATCAAAAGGCTCAGCGATTGGATCGGGCGCTACTCCGCCCAGGTGGTCTGTTGGAGCGGGGCGGATCGTCGACAGCTTTTGATCGAGTGTCAAGCAAAGCACATCGATCTTTCCGCATTTCCTACGGACTGGGCCGACCTGCAGGCGTTTTACACCTCGATCATGGACATGAGCAGCCACGGGTGCGTCTCTTTGAGTGACGCAGCGACGTGGTTTGGCATCGAGTTCGACGAGTCGACGGGTCACGCCCACAGCGCCCTAGCCGATGCGCGCGTGACCGCCAAGCTGCTCAAGCAGATGATGGACGGGGACTACCGCGTGAGCCCGCGCGCCCAGGAGGTCCGTCAACGGTGGGGGATGGGCGAGCGAGCTCAGACGCGCCTTTCCAGCAAGTGCTCCGAGCTGGGCGACCTGCTGCTAAAGCTGAAGGCGGAGGGGGTAGGCCTTTTGAGAACGCCATTCGGTTTGGCATGGCGGGGCTGTAAGCGCGAGCCCGCCCTGCTGTTTGAATCGAAGCGTCAACCAGTATGACGAGCTGTCTGGTCTGTCTGCCTACGCCCCCGCGATCCCGCGCGCCACGCTCAGCAGCTCGTACTCCCTCTGACTCCACTGGCGTAGCTCGGCTGCGTCGACGGCATCGCGACACAGATCCAGGAACACCTCGGCGCTCTCGCAGAAATACTTGCGGGCAAAGTCGACCGAGCCGTCCGCGATGCACGCGCCGTCGGCAAAGAGCTTCCGGCTAGATGGCTCACGCGAGTCGTCTCCGAGTGGCTTGATCTGCAACACATGCGGATTGCCAGCAGCACAGAGCTTTTCCTCGAGCTTCTGTACCGTAAAGCGCATCTGGTGGGAGAGGCTGCTCTTGATCATGGCCGAGGCGTAGCCATTTGGCTTATCCAGAAGATGCATGTGATTCGGTTTGACGATCAGGTTGTGGAAGTTACGCTCGCTGCGCACAGAGAAATTGTCCATACGGACTCCTTTCATCGATGTTGGCAGGGCCACCGTGCCTCTTGGCCGGTTGGCGTCGGAATCGTGGAGCCAACTCTCTACCCCGACTCTGGATAAAACACGCCCGCTCCTTGCGGGCACGATGGAGTCTATCAACGTGTACGGACAGAAATCAGGCACCGCTTGCGAAATGACGCGCGGGCGGCGCTTGATTTCGCCGGCTGTCGCTAGGCTTAAATCAGAAAAAGTGTCGAAATCAGCCGTGTAAAAGTACGGAAAAGTGTCGAAATAGGCACCTTAAAACTTCGGAAAAGTGTAGCTGGATGACAAAACAGCACTTAGAAGCCGGTGCTGGATGCGGGATCCTGCGGCCGCCTTCAGCTCTCGCTACTCATCGTCCCCGTCGTTGGGGTCGCCCTTGAGGGTGTTGATGTCCAGATACTCGTCATCGTCCTCTTTTTGCTGGGTCTCCGACTCCGCTTGGGTGGGGCCGGAGAACAGCCGGAATCCCTCAAACGCAATGACGCCGAGCAGGGCAATGACAATGGCGATAAAGGCAACCTTGACTGCCTGCGGAAATTCCGAGAAACGCAGCGCCTTTTCCTCGGCGTAATAATCGGCAAAGCGCTCTTCGCCCGTGCTTTTGGTATACGCCGGCGCGGACGCGGCCTCCGGGTCATATTCCGGTGCAGGCGTGGCAGCGTACGGATCGTTGAGATAATCGCTCGATGCGGTGCCATAATCCTCGGTCTCGATGCGACCGGTGCCAGCGTAGCCATCGGAATAATCGGAATATGCCGCACCGCCCTCATAGTCCGCGGCGCTCGTGTTGGCGGCAAAAAGCGGGTTAACTGGAACGTCGAGCGCCGGCATGCCGGTAGAGGTCTCATCCAGATCGGCTGCAGCCCAGGAATCGTAGGCAACCTGATGGGCAACGGGCTCATCGAGCCTTGTGACCGGAGGCTTGCGTGCCGCAGGAACAGGCAACTGCTGGGCGCTGTACATAACGGTGCTGTCGGCCGATTTGCTCCGCGTCGCTGCAGCGAGAAATGCCGCCGTCTCGGACGGGTCGCTTGCGGGGCGGGGAGCAGGCGTGGGCGCCGAAATGGGTGCGGGCGTAGGCGCGGGCGTCGAAACAGGCGGCTGCGCAGGAGTCGGCGCAGATGCGGGCTTAGGCGCAAGTGCGGGATTGGGGCTTGACGGGCGAGCCCCGCCACCCATGAGTTCGTCGGCGGTCCACGGGCGATCATCCATCACGTCGTCAAGGCTCAGCGAAAACAGGTCGTCTTCACCCTCATCGAACATGCGGTGCACATGTCCACCAATTGCCGGAATCAATCCGCGACCGGTGCATGATGCCTTGCTCAACGCCATTCTGTTCCACCCTTTCGAAATACTAATGACATCGATTATATGGAACTTCCCAAGCGGTTCGGTCTTGGATTCGAGCTTTCCAGAACTCGCGCCCAAAAGGGGAGGGGCAATCTAGGCGAGTGCCTACTTGTCGTCGGCCGCCGCCTTGGCCTCATTGAGGTAGCTATAGAAGCTGTACTTGGAGATGCCAAAGAACTCGCAGGCGCGTTCGCTCGACTTGGAAATGAGGAAGGCGCCGCGACGGTCGAGGTAGCCAATGGCACGAATGCGCTCGTCTTTGGTCATGAGCGCCGCGGGCTTGCCCACAAACTGCTCGCACTCGTGCAGCAGGTCCTCGAGCAGATCGCCGATGTTCTTGGTAATGGGCTCGGGCTCGGTGTAGCCCGTGCCGCCGGTGCCGGTAAAGGCGTCGAGCGAACGCTCAAAAGCTTTCATGAGCGTAATGTCAAAGTTAATGCCCAAAATGCCGACGGGCTTGCCCTCGTCGTTGCGGATAAAGATGGTCGAGGACTTGAGCAGCTTGCCATCGGCGGTTTTGGTGAGGTACGGCTCGCGGTCGTGCACGTCGGCGGTGCCCTCGTGCATGGATTCAAGCACAATATGGCTGGGGCCGTCACCCAGTTTGCGCCCGCTGACGTGGCCGTTTTCGATCACTACGATGGAGTGGTCCACGTCATCGGTCTCCAGATCGTGGACGACGATTTCGCAGTTGGGGCCAAATTGGAGCGCCAGGCCGTGTGCAAGGCGCTTGTAGAACTCAATCTGTGCGGGGGTCATGGGTGCCTTCCTAAAAATTAGTTTGGGCTCACTGTGCCATAAACCCCACTTGTTCGCAAATAACGAAAGCGTCGCTGTGTTATGTGACCGTTCGGCGGCGAAAAGGTACCGATTACGGCAACAAACAATTTGTTAGGTTTTCCAATCAAAAAGTGTGATAGAACAGTGCTAACAAACTTTTTGTTTGGCATCCACATAAAAGTTCAGCCGTGTGAATGGGATCGGGCTGAAACGCGTATGCGGGGGCCGGCAAGAGAGGACTTAAGGAGTTCACCGTATGGCCGATAAGATCCAGTGGGCGGGCAACACGATGCCCAAGAGCGATGATAAGCACTTGGGAATCATGAGCCTCGACCACGTGAAGAAGGCCCGCGCCTTCCACCAGTCGTTCCCCCAGTACACCGTTACTCCGCTTGCCCGCCTGGACGGCCAGGCCGCGCGCCTGGGCCTGTCCAACCTGTGCGTTAAGGACGAGAGCTATCGCTTTGGCCTCAACGCCTTTAAGGTCCTGGGCGGCTCGTTTGCCATGGCCAACTACATTGCCGACGAGACCGGCAAGGACGTTGCCGAGTGCACCTTCGATTACCTGACCTCCGATCAGCTTGCCAAGGACTTTGGCCAGGCCACCTTCTTTACCGCTACCGATGGCAACCATGGCCGTGGCGTGGCATGGGCTGCCAACAAGCTGGGCCAGAAGGCCGTCGTGCACATGCCCAAGGGTTCCACCAAGCCCCGCTTCGATAACATCGCCGCCGAGGGCGCCACGGTGACCATCGAAGAGGTCAACTACGACGAGTGCGTGCGCATGGCCGCCGCCGAGGCCGACGCCTGCGAGCGCGGCGTCATCGTTCAGGATACCGCCTGGGAGGGCTACGAGAAGATCCCGTCCTGGATCATGGAGGGCTACGGCACCATGGCTTCCGAGGCTGCCGAGCAGCTGCGCGAGATGGCCATCAACCGCCCGACGCACGTCTTTGTCCAGGCTGGCGTGGGCTCGCTCGCCGGCGCCGTGGTGGGCTACTTCACCAACCTGTATCCCGATAACCCGCCCACCTTCGTCGTGGTCGAGTGCGCACCGGCCGCCTGCCTGTACAAGGGCGCTGCCGCCGGCGACGGCGACCCGCGCATCGTGGACGGCGACATGCCCTCCATCATGGCCGGTCTGTGCTGCGGCGAGCCCAACATTCTGGGTTGGGATATCCTGCGCAACCACACCACCGCCTTCGTGTCCTGCCCCGACTGGGTCACCGCTCGCGGCATGCGCACCCTGGGCGCTCCCGAGAAGGGCGACCCGCGCGTTATCTCCGGCGAGTCCGGCGCCGTGACCACCGGTCTGGTCGAGACCCTTATGCTCGATCCCGAGTACGCCGAGCTCAAGGAGCTCATCGGCCTGGACAAGACGAGCTCCGTGCTCTGCTTCTCCACGGAAGGTGACACGGACCCCGACCAGTATCGTCGAATTGTTTGGGAAGGCGAATATCCCACTTGCTAATCGTTGGGGCGGAGTAAATAGGTATCGCTCCGCCACCTCACAGGTAGATTCCTTCGTTTGAAAGGTTATGAACAATGGCTAAAGAACTCGATTACGACGCTATCAAGGCTGCTGCGGAGTCCCATCGTGCTGATATGACTCGCTTCCTGCGCGCTATGATCTCCCATCCCTCTGAGTCCTGCGAGGAGGGTGAGGTTGTTGCCTGCATCAAGGCCGAGATGGAGAACCTTGGCTATGACGAGGTCAAGGTCGACGGCCTTGGCAACGTTATGGGCTTTATGGGCGAGGGCGACAAGATCATCGCCATCGACTCCCACATCGACACCGTCGGCATCGGCAACATCGAGAACTGGGATGCCGATCCCTATGAGGGCTACGAGACCGACGAGATCATCTACGGCCGCGGTGGCTCCGACCAGGAGGGTGGCATGGCTTCTGCTACCTACGCTGCCAAGATGATGAAGGACATGGGCCTCATCCCCGAGGGCTACAAGATCATGGTCGTCGGCACCGTCCAGGAAGAGGACTGCGACGGCATGTGCTGGCAGTACATCTACAACAAGGACGGCATTAAGCCCGAGTTCGTCATTTCCACCGAGCCCACCGATGGCGGCATCTATCGCGGTCACCGCGGCCGCATGGAAATCCGCGTCGACGTTCACGGCACCTCCTGCCACGGTTCCGCTCCCGACCGCGGCGATAACGCCATCTACAAGATGGCCGACATCATCGCCGACGTCCGCGCCCTCAACAACAACGGCTGCGACGAGTCGACCGACATCAAGGGCCTCGTCAAGATGCTCGACCCCAAGTACAACCCCGAGCACTTCGAGGATGCCCGCTTCCTGGGCCGCGGCACCTGCACCGTCAGCCAGATCTTCTACACCAGCCCCAGCCGTTGCGCCGTGGCTGACTCCTGCGCCATCTCCATCGACCGTCGCATGACCGCCGGTGAGACCTGGGAGTCCTGCCTAGACGAGATCCGCAACCTGCCGGCTGCCAAGAAGTACGGCGACGACGTGAAGGTCTCCATGTACATGTACGACCGTCCGTCCTGGACCGGCGAGGTCTACGAGACCGAGGCTTACTTCCCCACGTGGATCAACAAGGAGACCGCTCCGCACGTCAAGGCCCTCGTCGACGCCCACAAGGCCATGTTCGGTGACGAGCGCATCGGCTGCGAGCCCAGCATGGACAAGCGCACCGGTCGTCCGCTGTGCGACAAGTGGACCTTCTCCACGAACTGCGTTTCCATCCAGGGCCGCTATGGCATCCCCTGCGTCGGCTTCGGCCCGGGTGCCGAGTCTCAGGCTCACGCTCCCAACGAGGTCACCTACAAGGACGACCTGGTCACCGCTGCCGCCATGTATGTGGCTGCCCTGAACCTCTACGATCCGAGCCAGGCCGATGGCGACGCCACCGTGTTCCGCGCCGGTCTGACCAACAACAAGATCGATTAGTCCCATTCCTCGATCTTGTTGAGCCGGGGACAGCTCGTGTCCCCGGCACCCCCTGTTGACTTGGGGCCCGCGGTCGTTATCTCCCATGCTTCCTCAACGGTAGCGGGTCCTCGTCATAGTGCTCTGCATGTTCTAGCCACACGCGCATGCCGGAGCACATCTACTCATTGCAATCGTTTCATCTTTGGAAAGGATATTTACATGGACGCCAAGTTTACCGAGCTCGTCGAGCAGCTGAACGGCCTCGATTTTAAGGGCATGTACGGCAGCGACTTCCTGCACACCTGGGATAAGACCACCGATGAGCTCAAGGCGCTCTACATCGTCGCCGACGCCCTGCGCGAGCTGCGCGAGAACAACGTTTCGTCCAAGATCTTCGATTCGGGTCTGGCCGTCTCCCTGTTCCGTGACAACTCCACCCGTACGCGCTTCTCCTTCTCTAAGGCAGCCAACCTGCTCGGCCTTGAGCTGCAGGACCTGGACGAGAAGAAGTCCCAGATCGCTCACGGCGAGACCGTCCGCGAGACCGCTACCATGATCTCCTTCATGGCCGACGTCATCGGCATCCGCGACGACATGTACATCGGCAAGGGCGACGCCTACATGGCCGAGGTCTCCGAGTCTGTCCAGCAGGCCTACGAGGACGGCGTTCTGGATCACCGTCCCACGCTCATCTCCCTGCAGTCCGACTCCGATCACCCCACGCAGTCCTCTGCCGACATGCTCTACCTCATCAACGAGTTTGGCGGCCTTGAGAACCTCAAGGGCAAGAAGGTTGCCGTCACCTGGGCCTATTCGCCTTCTTACGGCAAGCCGCTGTCCTGCCCGCAGTCGCTGATCAGCCTGCTGCCCCGTTTTGGCATGGACGTCACCCTGGCCCACCCCGAGGGCTACGACCTCATGCCCGAGGTCGTCGAGCGCGCCAAGGGCTATGCCGCCGAGTCCGGCACCACCTTTAAGCAGGTCAACACCATGGCCGAGGCCTTCGAGGGCGCCGACATCGTGATCCCCAAGAGCTGGGCTCCGTTTGCCGCCATGGAGAAGCGTACCAACCTGTACGCCGAGGGCGACGACGCCGGCATCGCAGCACTCGAGAAGGAGCTGCTCGCCCAGAACGCCACCCATCAGGACTGGTGCTCCACGACCGAGCTCATGGAGAAGACCGCCAACGGCCAGGACACCATCTTTATGCATCCGCTGCCCGCCGACATCTCCGGTGTCTCCTGCGAGCACGGCGAGGTCAACGCCGACGTCTTCGACATGCACCGCGTGGGTATGTACAAGGAGGCCAGCTACAAGCCGTACGCCATCGCAGCCATGATGTTCCTGCAGAAGGTTGCCGATCCCGCTGCTACCCTTAAGGCCCTCGACGAGCGCAACACCGCCCGTTGGTTCCAGGCCTAAAGCCGGGTTGAGGTAAGCCATATAAGGGGGCGCTCTGCCAACCGGCGGGGTGCCCCCTTTTTTGCATCGCGGGCGTGCAGGATAAGCGCTTTCGATGCAGGTGTCCCGCGGCGCGAGTTATGGGTACGATGGTTTCAGGGGAGGTATCGCCATGAAACTTGGTTGCGTCATTATGGCTTCGGGCGAGGGCAAGCGGTTTGGCTCTAACAAGATGCTCGCCGATATCTATGGCGAGCCGCTGATTGCCCGGACCATTGATTCGGTTCCCCGGGGCTTTGACGTTGTGGTTTCGACGCGTTGGCCCGAGGTCGCTCAGATTTGTGATGACAAGCATTGCCCGTGCGTGCTGCACGATGGCGAGCTGCGCAGCGAAAGCGTCCGTGCGGGCCTTTCGTGGGGAGTCGAACGCAACTGGAAAGGTTGCCTCTTTTTGCCGGGCGACCAACCGCTCGTGAGTTCGGATTCTTTTGAGGCTATGGTTCGTGCATTTGACGAGCGTGGCCGCAAGCATCCGGTGCGTCTTGCGTGCAACGGTGAGCCTTCGAGCCCGGTGCTCTTTCCGGCGGAACTGTTCGATGCACTTATGTGTCTTGAGGGTAAGGACGGCGGCGGTTCGATCCTCAAAGGTCGCGTCGACGTTGCGCTGGTCGAGGCGCGTGCGTACGAGTTGTGGGATGTCGATACCGCCAAGGGACAGCGGCGCATAACGGAGCATATCGCCGCCTGCTCGTATTTTGATCACGTGGCAAACTGCATCAATCAATAAGGAGCAATTATGATCATCATCAAAAACGGCGCGCTCGTGACGCCCCAGGGGCTTCGCCGCGCCGATCTTGCCATGGATGGCGATAAGATCGTGCGGATCGCCGCGGCGATTGAGCCGGCCGAGGGCGATACCGTCCAGGATGCCGCGGGCTGCTGGGTGTTCCCCGGCTTTATCGATGCCCACACGCACATGCAGTGCTGGACCGGCATGGATTGGACGGCCGATAGCTTCGAGACCGGTACGCGTGCGGCTGCCTGCGGCGGTACGACGACCATTGTGGACTACGCCACGGCCGATCGCGGCGTGACCATGCCCGATGCCTTGGCCGAGTGGCATCGCCGTGCCGACGGAACCTGCACGGCCAACTACGCTTTTCATATGGCACTCGCCGAGTGGAACGAGCGCAATCGCGCCGATCTTTCGGCCATGCGCGAGGCGGGCGTATCGTCATTCAAGACCTACTTTGCCTACGATCATCTGCGCCTGGACGATGCCGAGACGCTCGAGGTGCTCGAGGAGCTCAAGCGCCTGGGCGGTATCCTGTGCGTGCATTGCGAGAACGGTACGCTGGTGAATGAACTGCAGAAGCGCGTGTTTAAGCAGGGTATCCACGGGCCCGAGGGCCATGCGCTCAGCCGTCCGGATGTGTGCGAGGCCGAGGCAGTGAGCCGGCTGCTGTATCTGGCTCACTTGGCCGGGGATGCTCCGGTCAACGTGGTGCACCTTTCGACCAGGCTGGGGCTCGAGGCCATTCGCGCTGCCAAGGCGCGCGGGCAGAAGAATATTTATGTCGAGACCTGTCCTCAGTATCTGATGCTCGACGATACTTGCTACTTGGAGCAGGGCGAGGACGGCTTTGCGGGTGCCAAGTATGTGATGAGCCCGCCGCTGCGCCATGCCGGCGACCGTGCGGCCCTGCGCGAGGCGATTGTGGCCGGCGAGATCGATACCATCGCCACTGACCACTGCAGCTTTAATCTGCACGGGCAAAAGGACCGCGGGCGTGACGACTTCCGCGCGATTCCCAACGGCGGGCCCGGTGTGGAGCATCGCCCCGTTGCGATCGCTACGAGCTTTGAGGGACAGCTGGGTCCTGAGGATCTGTGCCGCTTGATGAGCGAGAACCCGGCGCGCGTCTTTGGCATGTATCCGCGCAAGGGCTGTCTTGCCGAGGGCTCCGATGCCGACGTGTGCGTGTGGGATCCCAAGGCGCGTTGGACAATTAGTGCCGCGACGCAGCATCAGGCTGTGGACTACACGCCGCTCGAGGGCTTTGAGGCACACGGCCGCGCCAAGGCCGTGTTTGTGAACGGCGTGCTGGCCGCGCGCGACGGCGAGCCCACCGGGGCCCAGCCCGGTCGCTACGTGCCCCGCTAACAGGAAGGCCGCCGGGGTAGCTAAAAGAGCCCCGTCCCAAATTAGCTACCCCTGGAGGCTGGTGGCGACGATGGGGCGGTCGAGAGCTGCCTCGAAGCGGTCGGCCATCGTGGGGTCGCTGAGCGTGTCGACTTGGTTGAGCATGATGCGCGCGGCGTCGAGCCCCAGCCCCTGCAGCTCGGCATTGAGCACCTGGGCGACGCGCTCGGGCGTGGCGATGTCGGTGAGCTCGCAGCCGCAACGTTCGCAAAAGAGCTCGGGGCGGTGGACGGCTTCGTTGATGGGCTTGCCGAGCCCCGAGGCGCCGACGACCCAGACAACGTTTGCCGTGGCGGCGGGAATTACCGGCTCCCAGGCGGCGTGGGCCTTGAGCGGGAGCCGCTTGCTGCCGTCCGCTTCAGCCAAGACGTAGCTAAAGCGCTGCGCCAGCTCGCCGAGCGGCTCGGCGGGGGCGGAGAGCTTGCCTGTCTCCGGGTCCAAGACGCCTGCCTGGCAGATGCTTCCGCGCGCAAGGCCCGCGCGGGCCTCGCAGGTGCAGCCTGGGGTGTGTAAGGCGCCCGGCTTCCAAGGCGCGGCGTCCAGGCGACGGCTCGACCCGTCCCATGGCACGCCGGCGACGGGAAACATATGCGTGGTGGTGCAGAGGAGCACGCGGCCGCCAGCGCGCATGAGCTCGAGACCCATCGTCTTGAGCAAGGTCGACTTGCCTCCGCTGCCGATAATCGCGGTAATGCCCGGCTCGATCCTGAGCGCCGAGGCAAGATTGCCGCTAACCGTTTCCATCTGTTCACCGCCGTATAATACTGTGATAATAAATAATCATCAGAGTAGCGGTCGAACCGCTTTTGCTCTGATCAAACCGTAGCACAGGGAGGTGCCCCGGGAATGCTCGTTTATGTTCGCGGCGCTGGCGATATCGCCACGGGCGTCGCCGCTCGCTTGGTGCGCTCCGGCGTGTCGGTCGTTATGGCCGATATCGCGGTCCCCACGTGCATCCGCCGCACAATCAGTTTTTGCGAGGCCATTCGCCTGGGCGAGGTCGAGGTCGAAGGCATTCACGCTCGCTTGGCACAGACGCCGGCTGAGGCGCTCGAGATTACCCAAGCGGGAGACGTCGCCGTTGTGGTGGACCCCCAGGCCAAGATGCTCGGCGAGCTGAAACCCTCTGCCGTGGTCGACGCGATTCTGGCCAAGCGCAACCTAGGTACCACGTGCGACATGGCGCCTGCCGTCATCGCCGTGGGGCCGGGCTTTACCGCGCCGGTTGACTGCGACGCCGTGGTCGAGACCATGCGCGGGCATTTCCTGGGCCGTGTCATTACCCAAGGTTCGCCCCAGCCCAACACGGGCGTGCCGGGCGTCATCGCCGGCTATGGCAAGGAGCGAGTCATCCACAGCCCCGCCGCCGGCGTGTTTCGGTCCGACCGCGCAATCGGCGACATCGTGAGCGCCGGAGACGTGATTGGCTACGCGGGCGATACGCCCATGTGCACGCAGATCGATGGCTGTCTGCGCGGGCTTTTGGCGAACGGCGTGCAGGTGACTGAGGGCTTTAAATGCGCCGATGTCGATCCGCGCGGCGATGCCAGCTATATCAACTACATTTCGGACAAAGCGACGTCGGTCGGCGGCGGCGTGCTCGAGGCACTCGCTATGCTCACCGATGTCTTTAGAGGATAGAAGGCGGCAATGGAAAAGCTCGATGTTGTGAATGCGGCGCTTGCCGCCCTGCGTGCTGGCGAGACGTGCGAGCTGGTGGTAGTGGCCGGTACGGCGGGGTCGTCCCCGCGCGGTGTGGGCGCATGGATGACTGTCTTTGCCGATGGCAGCCAAGCGGGCACTATCGGCGGCGGCAAGATTGAGCTCTTTGCGCTGGACGAGGCGCGCGAGCTGCTGGCCGGGGGTAAATCGCGTCTGGTCCGCTACACCATGGGCGGCGAGAACTCCGATACCGGCATGATTTGCGGCGGAGCCATCTGCCTGTGCTACCTGCATCTGGATGCGACCCAGGCACCGTTGTTCCAGTCGGTTGCCGACGTCTTGGCCTATCGGCGCATCGGCGACTTCGTCATCGACTTTGAACCGTTTATCGCAAGTGCGCATGAAGGCGACGTTGCCGAATACCATGGCGAGGAGTCGCGCCGCACCATAATGGGCTGCCCCGAGCTTTCGCTGGTGGAGGAGGGGAGTAAGGTCACCTACACCAACGCGGCCTCCGAGATTCCCGCGGCGCACATCGAGACGCTCTGCCCCGAGGGCCTGACCTATATCTTTGGCTGCGGCCACGTGGGTGCTGCGACGGCGCGGGTGCTCACGGCGGCGGGCTTTGCCGTCGTGGCTTGCGACGACCGCCCCGGCACACTGACCCCCGAATGGGTGCCCGGTGTCTACGACCGTCGTCTGGTCGACTACAAGAACCTGAGCAAGCAGTGCCCCATCGGCCCGCGTGACCTAGTGGTCGTCGCCACGGCGGGTCACAAGTCCGATATTGACGTGGTGATTCAGGCCATGCACGCCAAGCCCGCCTATCTGGGCTGTCTGGGTTCGCGCCGCAAGACGGCCTTTGTGCGCGCCCGCCTGGAGCAGGAGGGCTTTACGCAGGACCAGATCGACGAGCTGCACCTGCCGATCGGTGTCGCCATCGAGGCCGAGGACCCCGAGGAGATCGCCATCTCCATCGCTGCCGAGATGATCCACCTGCGCCGCACCAAGCTCGTCCCCCGCAAGCGCTAATCGCATCCCCATATATGAGTTGCGGTGAAATACGGACTGTTAAAGCCTGTTAAGCCGTCAAACGGTCCCTATTTCACCGCAACTGCCATTTTCCTCCGTCCCCTAGGGATCAATATGTGCGGGGGAGTTGTGGAGTTGTGCAGGCAGACGAGGTTTTTCTGGAAATACGCTCCCGATGCGCGTATAGTACCGATTGTTTTGTCGGCTCCTGCTGCGTCGAGTCCAAACCGCGAAATGCCATGAGCGGCGCGGATGCAGCCAGGAGGCACGAGGACAACCCATCGTGGCCACGCCCCGTGCTTAAAACCCCAAGAAGGAGTGAACAATGGCAGAAGAGAAGTATGTGCCGCGTCTGAAGACCAAGTACAACAACGAGGTCAAGCAGCAGCTTCAGGACAAGTTCCAGTACGAGAACGTCATGATGATCCCCAAGTTTGAGAAGATCGTCGTGAACATGGGTGTCGGCGAGGCCGCTACCGATTCCAAGGCCATCGACGGTGCCGTGCGCGACCTGCGCGCCATCACCGGCCAGCAGCCGATGATCACCCGTGCCCGCAAGTCCATCGCTACCTTCCGCCTGCGCGCTGGTATGCCGATCGGCTGCAAGGTTACCCTGCGTGGCGACCGTATGTGGGAGTTCTTCGATCGTCTGACCTCCGTCGCGATCCCCCGTATCCGCGACTTCCGCGGCATCTCCGCCAAGAGCTTCGACGGTCGTGGTAACTTCTCCATGGGCGTCACCGAGCAGCTCATCTTCCCCGAGATCGACTTCGACTCCGTCGATCACCAGCGTGGTATGGACATCACTTTCGTGACCACCGCCAACACCGATGAGGAGGCCAAGGCCCTTCTGGACGCCTTCGGTTTCCCGTTCAAGAAATAGGTTCACCTGCCCTATGAGCGCCGTTCCCAGAAGGGGGCGGCGCTTGGGGCGAACAATACTCTATGTGAGGAGGATATAAGTGGCTAAGACATCGATGATCGTCAAGTGCAATCGCAAGCAGAAGTTCTCTACTCGTGAGTACACGCGCTGCCAGCGCTGCGGCCGTCCGCACTCTGTGTACCGCAAGTTCGGCCTGTGCCGTGTCTGCTTCCGCGAGCTTGCACTCAAGGGCGAGCTTCCCGGCGTTAAGAAGGCCAGCTGGTAAGTCACTACCAGCGTTTCAAGCATCAGTTTGGAACAGGGAAAACGCGCTAAAAAGGCTTTGCCGTTAAGGGCGGCGAAGAACCAAGAGCACGTGTTCATCAAGAACGAAGGAGAATCTGTATGAACCTTACAGACCCGATCGCAGATATGCTTACGCGCATCCGTAACGCTAACTCTGTGAACAAGGCCACGGTCTCCATGCCGAGCAGCAAGAAACTCGTCGAGATCGCTCGTGTTCTGCACGAGGAGGGCTACATCGAGGGCTACGATGTCGAGGACACCGTTCCCCAGAAGACTCTGCACATCACGCTTAAGTATGGTCCCAAGAAGGCTAAGGTCATCAACGGCATCCGCCGCATTTCCAAGCCGGGCCTGCGTAAGTACACCGGCGTTGCCGACATGCCCCGCGTCCGCGGTGGCCTTGGTACCGCCATTATTTCCACCAGCCATGGCGTTATGACCGACCGCGATGCTCGCAAGCACAACGTCGGCGGCGAGATCATCGCTTACGTCTGGTAATTCGCTCGGTAGGTAGAAGGAAAGGAGATCACCGTGTCTCGTATCGGTAATAAGCCTGTCCAGATTCCCGCCGGAGTCGAAGTGGCAGTCAACGGCAACAACGTTGTCGTCAAGGGCCCCAAGGGCCAGCTCGAGCTCGATGTCTTTGAGAAGCTCGCTATCAACGTCGAGGACAACGTCCTCACCGTTTCCCGTCCCGACGACGAGCGTGAGACCCGTGCCCGTCACGGCCTCACCCGCGCCCTCATCCACAACATGGTTGTTGGCGTTTCCGAGGGCTTCGAGAAGAAGCTCGAGCTCGCCGGCGTCGGTTACCGCGTGCAGCAGAAGGGCAAGAACCTCGAGTTCTCCCTGGGCTTCTCGCACCCCGTGATCGTCGAGGCTCCCGAGGGCATCACCTTCGAGGTTCCCGACAACACCCACGTGAACGTCAAGGGTATCAACAAGCAGCAGGTCGGTCAGATCGCCGCTGAGATCCGCGGCCATCGTCCTCCCGAGCCTTACAAGGGCAAGGGTATCCACTACGTTGGCGAGCACATCCGCCGCAAGCTGGGTAAGGCCGCCAAGTAGTCGTAACCGACTCACTCGCATAAGACCAGCACCCCGTCAGGTGCTGGCAAGATCAACCTTTTTAGGAGTTTACGTATGAACAAGCATAAGGCGAAGCTGGAAGGCCTCAAGCGTCGTCAGCGTCGTGTTCGCGGCAAGGTCTCGGGTACCTCCGAGCGTCCGCGTCTTCGCGTGACCCGTACCAACGCCAACATCTATGCCCAGATCATCGACGACAGCAAGGGCTCCAGCCTGACGCTCGTCTCTGCCTCGACCCTCGAGGCCGAGTTCAAGGGCACCCACACCTCGAACAAGGAGGCTGCGGAGAAGGTCGGTCAGCTCGTTGGCAAGCGCGCCATCGAGGCCGGCATCACCAAGGTCGCCTTCGATCGCGGTGGCCGTATCTACCATGGCCGCGTCAAGGCCCTCGCCGACGGTGCTCGTGCCGCCGGTCTCGAGTTCTAGGAGGTATGTAGCACATGGCTCGTAATCAGAAGCAGCAGCGCGAGGCCTCCGAGTTCGAGGAGCGCGTCGTTTACATCAACCGCGTGTCGAAGACCGTCAAGGGTGGTCGTCGCATGAGCCTCGTCGCTCTCGTCGTCGTTGGCGACGGCAAGGGTAACGTCGGCGTTGGCATGGGCAAGTCCGCTGAGGTGCCCCTGGCCATCTCCAAGGCGTCTCTCGATGCCAAGAAGAACATGTTCCACGTGCCGGTGACCGAGCAGGGCACCATCCCGCACGAGGTTCTCGGCCACTTTGGTGCCGGCCGCATCATCATCAAGCCCGCTGTCGAGGGTACCGGCGTTATCGCCGGCGGCGCTGTGCGTCCCCTCTTTGAGCTTGCTGGCATCAAGAACGTCCTGTCCAAGTCCCTCGGTACCGACAACGGCCTCAACATCATCAAGGCTGCCGTCGAGGGCCTCAAGGAGCTCTCCAGCCCTGAGGACGTCGCGGCTCGCCGTGGCCTGACGGTCTCCGAGATGTTCGTCGGTAAGGAGAACTAAGCATGGCTGACACCATCAAGATCAAGCAGGTCCGCAGCACCAACGGTTGCAAGCAGGACCAGGTCCGTACTGTCCGTGCCCTCGGTCTCCACAGGATCCGCGAGGTTCGCGAGATTGCTGACAACGAGTCCGTCCGCGGCATGATCTTCAAGGTCAAGCACCTTGTCGAGATTGTAGAGGAGTAGCAAATGCAGCTTCACGATCTTACTCCCGCGCCCGGTTCCACCAAGAACCGTAAGCGCGTCGGCCGTGGCAATTCTTCGGGTCACGGCACCACTTCTGGCCGCGGCCAGAAGGGCCAGGGTTCCCGCTCTGGTGGCACCAAGGGTGCCGGCTTCGAGGGTGGCCAGACTCCGCTGGCTATGCGCCTGCCCAAGCTTCCGGGCTTCCGCAACCCCCGTCGTATCGAGTACACCGCTGTTAACGTTGAGCGTCTCGAGCGTAAGTTCGAGGACGGCGCTGTAATCGACGGTGCCGCTCTTAAGGCCGCTCGCATCACCAAGAGCGAGTTCGAGCCCGTCAAGGTGCTCGGCAATGGTGAGCTCACCAAGAAGTTCACGGTCAAGGTCGACAAGGTCAGCGCTTCTGCGCAGGCCAAGATCGAGGCCGCTGGCGGAAAGGTCGAGCTGCCGTGCTAAATGGTCTTAAGAATGCTTTCCGCATCAAAGAATTGCGCGAAAAGATTCTTTTTACCATAGCTATGCTCGTCGTGTACCGCATTGGTGCGCACGTTCCTGTGCCCGGCATTCCCTTCCAGGGGATGCTGGGCCTTTTCTCGACCGATAACAATTCGGTCGCCGCAGGTGCTATGGCCCTCCTGAATCTTTTCTCTGGCGGCGCGTTGAGCTATGTGTCGGTGTTTTCGCTGGGCATCATGCCTTACATCACCAGCTCGATCATCCTCCAGATGCTCCAGGCCGTCGTGCCTTCCCTGCATGAGCTTGCCCGCGAGGGCGAGGTCGGTCAGACCAAGATTACGCAGTATTCGCGTTACCTCACCCTGGCTCTGGCAATCCTCAACTCCGTGGGTTACCTCTTCCTCTTTAAGAGCTTCGGCATCAGCTTCAATGGCGCCGGCGCTCCCGAGATCATCTTCGACCTCATGATCGTCGGTACGCTCACCGCAGGCGCTATGCTGATCATGTGGATTGGTGAGCTCATCACCCAGCGCGGTATCGGCAATGGCATGTCGCTGATCATCTTTGCGAACATCATGGCCGGTCTGCCGCAGGCGATCTTCTCCAGCACCGAGGGCAATGCCGGTGGCATCATCACCATGGTGATCATCTGCGCCATCATCCTGCTGGTTATCCCGCTGATTGTTTTCCTTGAGCGCGGCCAGCGCCGCATCCCGGTCTCTTACGCCAAACGCGTCGTGGGCCGTCGCATGATGGGTGGCCAGACCACCTACCTGCCCATCAAGGTCAACACCGCGGGTGTCGTGCCGATCATCTTCGCTTCGGCGCTGCTGTACTTCCCGGCTCAGATTGCCGTGTTCTTCCCCGGCATCGGCTGGATTCAGGCAGTTGCCTCCGCGCTTTCGACCGGTTGGCTCAACTGGGTGCTTAACGTTGTCCTCATCGTGTTCTTCGCATACTTCTACACCTCCATGGTGTTCAACCCCGATGACACGGCCGATAACCTTAAGAAGCAGGGCGGCTTTATTCCGGGCGTGCGTCCGGGTAGGGCTACCGCGGCCTACATCAAGAACGCGCTCAACAAGATCACGCTTCCCAGCGCTGTCTTTTTGGCGCTCATCGCCATCGTGCCTTCGATCATCTTCTCCTTCACGGGTAACCATCTGATCCAGGCTTTTGGCGGAACGTCCATCCTCATCATGGTCGGCGTCGTGCTCGACACGGTCGATAAGCTCGAAGGCCAGATCAAGATGTATGATTACGATGGATTCTTTAAATAGGCTAGAGGAGGATTGCTCATGAACCTCGTATTGCTCGGAGCTCCGGGTGCCGGTAAGGGTACCGTCGCACAGGAGCTCGTCGCCGAGTTTGGCGTCGCCCACATTTCCACGGGCGACCTGCTGCGTGCTGCCGTCAAGGGCGGCACCGAGCTTGGTATTCAGGCTAAGAAGTACATGGACGCTGGCGAGCTCGTTCCCGACCAGCTCGTGATCGACCTTGTCAAGGAGCGCCTTGCCGCCGATGACGCCCAGCAGGGCTTCATTCTCGACGGCTTCCCGCGCAACACCGCCCAGGCTGTGACGCTCGATTCCGAGCTCTCCGCCATGGGTCGCGAGATCGATTGCGCCCTTCTGGTCGATGTGGCCCCTGAGGTCATTATCGATCGTCTGTCTTCGCGTCGCACCTGCCGCGCCTGCGGTTACACCGGCACTGCTGCCGATGCCACCTGCCCCAAGTGCGGTGGCGAGATGTATCAGCGCGACGACGACAAGCCCGAGACCATCAAGAACCGTCTCGACGTCTACGAGAAGTCCACGAGCCCGCTCGTCGACTACTATCGTGGCCAGGGTCTGCTCAAGTCGGTCAACGGTGACCAGGCTCGCGAGACCGTGTACGGGGATGTCAAAGAGGCTCTCGGTCTATGATCAAGATTAAGTCTGCAACGCAAATCGAGCAGATGAAGAAGGCAGGAGCGCTATCTAAGATGGCGCTCCGCCACGTTGGAGCCATGGTGCGCCCCGGCGTTTCGACTTTTGAGCTCGATCAGCTCGCGGAGCAGATTATCCGCATGCATGGCGGCACCCCTGCCTTTAAGGGTTACGGCGGGTTCCCGGGGACCATTTGCGCATCGATCAACGATGCCGTGGTCCACGGTATTCCCAACCCCGACATGATTCTGCGCGATGGCGATATCATCTCCATCGATACGGGAGCCGTTGTCGACGGTTGGGTCGGCGATAACGCATGGACGTTTTTCGTCGGCACCCCCACGCCCGAAGCCAAGGCTTTGTGCGAGGTCACGCGCGATTGCCTTAAGGCTGCCATCGAGCAGGCTGTTCCCGGTAACCATATCGGGGACGTCGGTTATGCCGTTCAGTCCCTTGCCGAGTCTCACGGTTACGGCGTGCTTCGTGATTATGTGGGTCATGGCATTGGCCGCGTGATGCACGAGGACCCCAACGTTCCTAACTATGGAAAGAAGGGGAGGGGCGTTCGCCTCCAGGCCGGCATGGTCATTGCCATCGAGCCGATGGTTACGATGGGTTCCAACCATGTGAGCACGGGCTCCGACGGTTGGATTGTTACGACCAACGACCACCTGCCCGCCGCGCACTACGAGAACACCGTCGCCATTACCAATGACGGTCCGGTGATTCTCACCACGGATGCCCAGGGTGCTTGGTGTTCGCTCCAAGGCGGAGAAATGTAACAAGTTCCACTTAGTTGTGGAGCCATTACGAAGTTATTACGATGCGTGCATACGTGTTGTAGAATACTCAATCGCTGTCGTTTTCTAGAGAAAGATGATTGCTTGTGAAGAAGGAAGACGCAATTGAGCTCGAGGGTACGGTAAAGGAACCGTTGCCCAATGCCATGTTTAAGGTTGAGCTCGAGAACGGTCATTCGGTTCTGTGCAACATTTCTGGCAAGATCCGAATGAATTACATCCGTATTCTCCCCGGTGACAGGGTTGTCGTGGAGCTTTCCCCGTACGACCTGACCCGCGGCCGCATCACCTATCGCTACAAATAGCGGCACGCATACACGCACTCCATTTCCGACTGCAGGCTTAGCTCAACCTACGGTCGGATTGTGTGTGAAGACCAGCCATAGTTTTAAACGCCTGCGGCTGGGCGAGTAGATAGTAGGGAAGTAGTTTGAGCGCTACCGAAAGGAAGAACGATGAAGGTACGTCCTTCGGTCAAGAAGATGTGCGATAAGTGCAAAATCATTAGGCGCCATGGCAAGGTCCTCGTCATTTGCGAGAACCCCCGTCATAAGCAGCGTCAGGGTTAAGAGAGGAGACTACGTTGGCCCGTATTAATGGTGTCGACCTCCCGCGTGAGAAGCGCGTTGAGATCGGTCTGACCTACATTTACGGCATCGGCCGCACCACTGCGACGAAGATCTGCGTCGAGTGCAACGTTAACGTGGATACGCGCGTTAAGGACCTCACCGAGGATGAGGTTAACGCCATCCGCGATTATATCGATAAGAACCAGATCATGGTTGAGGGCGACCTCCGCCGTGAGCGCAACCAGAACGTCAAGCGCCTTATGGACATCGGCTGCAACCGCGGCCTTCGTCACCGCAAGGGCCTCCCGGTCCGCGGCCAGCGCACCCACACTAACGCTCGTACCCGCAAGGGCCCGAAGCGTCAGATCGGTGCTAAGAAGAAGAAATAAGGAGCGCTAGATAGATGGCTACTGCTAAGAAGAACGTTCGCGCTGCCCGTCTGAAGCGCGCGGACCGTAAGAACATTTCCGTGGGCCAGGCTCACATTCGTTCTACGTTCAACAACACGATCGTTTCGATCACCGATCCCCAGGGCAACGTCATTTCCTGGAAGTCGGCTGGCCAGGTGGGCTTCAAGGGCTCCCGTAAGTCCACGCCGTTCGCTGCCCAGATGGCTGCCGAGGCTGCTGCCAAGCAGGCCATGGAGCACGGTATGAAGAAGGTTTCCGTCTTCGTCAAGGGCCCCGGCTCCGGTCGTGAGACCGCCATCCGCTCCCTCCAGGCTGCTGGCCTCGAGGTCTCGAGCATCCAGGACAAGACCCCCATTCCGCACAACGGCTGCCGCCCCAAGAAGCGTCGCCGCGTGTAACTGAAAGGATCGTATCAATATGGCAATCGACAGGACTCCTGTTCTTAAGCGCTGCCGTCAGCTCGGGATCGATCCCGCTGAGCTCGGTTACAGCAGCAAGAAGGAATCTATCCGTCAGCCCAAGCGCCGTCGCAAGGAATCTGAGTACGGCATGCAGCTGCGCGAGAAGCAGAAGGTCAAGTTCATCTATGGCGTTCTGGAGAAGCAGTTCCACGGCTACTTCAACAAGGCCCGCAAGATGAACGGCGTCACCGGTGAGAACCTCATGATCATCCTTGAGTCTCGCCTTGACAACGTCGTCTTCCGTCTTGGCTTTGCCCGCACCCGCAAAGAGGCTCGTCAGTCCGTCCGTCACGGTCACTTCACCGTGAACGGCAAGCGCGTGGACATCCCGTCCTACCGCGTCAAGGCCGGCGACGTCGTCGCTGTCGGCGAGAAGTTCCGTGACCTCCTCCCCATCAAGGAGGCCCTGATTTCCTCCGAGCGCTTTGAGGTCCCTGGCTGGCTCGAGGTCGATATCGAGAAGCTGTCTGGTAACGTGCTCGCTCTGCCGACGCGTGAGCAGATCAGCGGTGATATCAACGAGCAGCTCATCGTCGAGCTCTACTCTAAGTAGTCCATCCGGGCTGCTGAGGCTGGAGGTAATACATGTCAGAATTCATTAGGCCTCAGGTTCAGGTCGAAGAGATCAACGAGACGTCTGCTCGTGTCTCCGTCGAGCCGCTCGAGCGTGGCTACGGCGATACGCTGGGTAACTCCCTTCGCCGCGTACTTCTGTCCTCGCTCGAGGGTGCCGCCGTCGAGGCTATTCAGATCGATGGTGCACAGCACGAGTTCATGACCATCCCTAACATGGTCGAGGATGTCACCGACATCGTCCTGAATGTCAAGGGTCTTGTCTTCAGGGCTCTCGGCACGACCGACGAGGCGACCGCCACCATTTCTGTTGACGGCCCCTGCGAGGTCACCGGTGCGGACTTCTTTATTCCGTCCGAGTTTGAGCTGGTCAACCCCGAGCAGCACATCGCTACGCTTACCGAGGGTGGCCATCTCACCATGAGCATGCGCATCGGCTATGGCCGCGGCTATGTCTCTGGCGAGGCTAACAAGCGCGACAACGATCCCATCGGTGTGATCCACGTCGACTCGCTGTACTCGCCGGTGTCCCGTTGCGCCAAGCTCGTTGAGGCTTGCCGTGTCGGTCAGCACACCGACTACGACCGCCTTGTCCTCGAGATCGAGACCAACGGCTCCATCGCTCCGCGCGACGCCGTGGTCCAGGCTGCCAATATCATCAACCAGCATATGGCTGCCTTTATGAACCTTGCCGAGACCCCCGAGGTCGAGGAGGAGGCTTCGATCTTCGCTCCCGAGGTCACCAACGACAACGCCGAGCTGGACAAGCAGATCGAGGATCTGGACCTTTCCGTCCGTTCCTACAACTGCCTTAAGCGCGCCAGCATTCACTCGGTCCGTCAACTCGTTGAGTTCTCGGAGAACGATCTGCTCAACATCCGTAACTTCGGTGTTAAGTCGATCGAGGAAGTGAAGGACAAGCTTGAGTCCATGGGCCTGAGCCTGAAGGCTTAATGCTTCGCATATTTGAGGAGAAACTAGACCATGCGTCACAACGTTAAGAAGGGCCTGAAGCTCGGCACCGATGCGAGCCACACCAAGGCCATGAAGAAGAGCCTTGCTAAGGCCCTCTTCGAGAACGACCGCATCAAGACCACCGAGACCCGCGCTAAGGCGCTGCGTTCGGTCGTCGATCCGATCATCACTTGGGCCAAGAAGGGCGACCTGCACTCTCGTCGTCTGGCTATCGCCAAGCTCGGCGATAAGCAGCTCGTTGCCGAGATCTTCGACAAGGCTGCTCAGGGCATGTGGCAGGACCGCAACGGCGGTTACACCCGCATCATGAAGCTCGGTAACCGCAAGGGCGACAACGCTCCCATCGTTATCATGGAGCTCGTCACCGAGCCTTGCACGCCTAAGGCCAAGAAGGCTGCTCCGGCCCCCAAGAAGGCCGCTGCTCCCAAGAAGGTCGAGGCTGTCGAGGAGACCGCTGCCGAGGAGGCTCCTGCTGAGGAGACCGCTGAGTAGACATTCCGTCTGCATAGGCTATATTCGAGGGGTACGTTCGCGTACCCCTCTTTTTTTGTCGCGATACCGTTGCTTGTTTGTTGGGAGCGCCCATGACTGCGCCGTCTGATTTCAATTCGATTTCCGAGCTTGACGCCACGCTCGTATTTCGCGTGGCCTATGATGGCTCATCGTATAGCGGATTTGCCGAGCAGCCGGGACAGACGACGGTTGCGGGTGAGCTACGTCGAGCCATCGAGACGCTGCTTCGCCGCCCGATCGATCTGACGTGCGCGGGGCGTACCGATGCCGGCGTGCATGCCGTGGCTCAGTACATCAGCGTGCCCGTAACGGACGCTGAGCTCGCTTGTACGCGCCGTAGGTGGCTGCGGGCTATGGATGCCCTGCTGCCCAAAGATATCGCCATTAACGAGGTCTACAAGGCCCGTAAAGGCTTTTCTGCGCGTTTTGACGCGCGTTCCCGTACGTATACATACCGCATTGCCGATCGAGATGCGCGCCCTGTGCTGTCCCGCGGTGCCGTGTGGTGGCATCGCTATCCCTTGGATGTTGAGGCTATGTCTGCTGCCTGCCCCGCACTGCTGGGCGAGCAGGACTTTAAAAGCTTTTGCAAGGTCGCTTCGGCCGTTGGCAAGCCCACGCATCGCTGCGTGATGCGTGCCGAATTTGGCCATGAGGTTGCGTTTGGCGAGGACATCCTGACGTTCACCATCGAGGGCAATGCGTTTCTGCATTCGATGGTCCGTTCGATCGTGGGCACGCTTGTCGAGATTGGCATGCATCGCCGTGAACCCGAGTGGATGCGCGAGGTTATCGATGCTTGCGACCGCACCGCTGCGGGCCCCACAGCTCCTGCCTGCGGCCTTACGTTTATGGGCGTGGATTACGATCCCGTCGAGCTTGTCGTGCTCGACTAGGGTAGGGCTCGACGTGTCGTGCGTCGACACCTGTCATCTGTGGGCTGCGCGTGTGCAACATCTGTTCTTGGCGTGCAATGCAACCGGTGTCTCATTGCTTTTATTGCCGGGGTGTACCATGAACCACGGTTTGATTCATTGCTGTCGAGAGGACGGATAATTTGGTTCGACGTGGCTCGCATCCGCGACTTTCGGTGATCCTTGTGGTAGAAGGTTCGCCCAGCTATGCGATGCGTGCGCTCGAGAGTATCCAGAACCAAGACCTCTACGATTTGCAGATTGTCGTTGTTTGCCGCGATGCTGCGCCCGGTGTGCGCCATTCGCTTCAAGTTGCTGCCGACAGGGACATCCATATTGATTTGATTGACGTCGAGGACGCGAAGCGTGGCGCTTGTCTTCGCGCCGGTTTTGATGCCTCGCGCGGCTCTCAAATCATCGCCATGAACGCCGATGAGTGGTTTGCTCCGCAGGCCCTTTCCAAGATGGTCGATATCGCGTGCGATACTGCGGCAGACATTGTGCTCCCCTCGGTGTCGCTCGATCGATACGATGCGCACCGCGAGCGTCATTCGCGCGTCTTGGATGCTGCCTCTATTGCCATAGAAGACGAGTCTTCTATGGTGACTGGGCTGCCCCAGTTGATTTTAGGCGGCCTAGTCGCTCAGACCTCTGGCGTGATGTATAGCCGTCCGCTGTTTGAGGCATGCCTGTCGCGCGGCAAGGCGTACCGTACGGTTGAGTTTATGGCTTATGCGCTCTCGCAGGCACGATTCGTGTCCGGCTGCGGCGACGCTTGTTTCCACGCGGTGGCACCTAAGCTTACAGATGCCTTTGATCCCACCATGTATGCCAGGATATCCGATGACACTCGAGCGCTCGACGAGCTTGCGGACTCACTCTCGGAAGCAGATAGCGGTGGTCGGCTCAAGCTGGCAAGCCAAAAGTTCTACTTTGCCGGACTGGTCGCCTGCATCGAGAATTTGTGTCTGAGCCCGCATGGAGTGTCGTCAATCGAGCGTTCCGCCCGCATGCGTGATATGCTCGAGGCGCCTCGAACCCGTCAGATGGTCGCCGCGCTCAAGGACAACCATCGGGGACTCGGTCTGTTGTTTGGGCCGATCGCCAGCGCCAAGCCTGCGCGCTGCGTGATGTGTACGCATCTGGCAGCTTTTCTTAACCGGACGGGCGCAAAAACCGCCTAAACGGCTCATTTCGAAACAAATTTGCATAGAATTGTTTCGAAATGCGTTCTTATACACAAAAGCCTTCAAATAGCGTTAAACTATTCAATCACTGATTGATTGTCTCCGCCATCTTTTGGAGAGAGGGTTTGTATGGCTAAAAAACGCAATGGGCGCCAGGATGCCATTAGAGATATTGTGCGCAATAAGGACGTCCGCACGCAGCGCGTGCTGGTCGATGAGCTCCGCGCTATGGGCTTTGATTGCACGCAGGCGACTGTCTCTCGCGATATTGCCGATATGGGGCTGCGTAAGCTCCCTGAGGGCATCTATGTTCTGGCAGAGGACCTGCACCTGCAGCGTATGGTTTCCGAGCTCGTAACGGGCGTTCTGCGCACCGATAATCTGGTTATGATCAAGGCTCAGCCTGGCACGGCTTCCGGCATCGCCGCCGCTGTTGATGCGGCAGAGCTGCCCGATGTGCTTGGCTCGCTTGCCGGCAACGATACGATTTTGGTTATTGCCCAGACGGCCGAGGACGGCGAGCGTCTTGAGGCGCTGATCAATAAGTTGAGCAATTCTCGCAAGTAGGTGTGCGGGTCGTGCGCTCGGCATTGTGTGCGCTGACATAGTGGCTTGTAAGGGGCATCGACGTTGGTCGGTACCCCTTTTTGTTTGCCGGTATAAAGACCGCCCACCAGGTCGCTTCAAACTAAAAGGCCCCGAGCAGTTCAATAAGCTGCTCGGGGCCTTGTTGGCTTTAGTCGCGTACTTCTTAGCCGACCGTATCGTCAGGCGTGGGCGAGGGGTCGGGAGTGGGCGTAGGCGTAGGCGTAGGCGTAGGCGTGCCGCCATCGCCGCCGGTCGAACCACCAGTGGAGCCACCCGTCGAGCCACCGGTCGTACCGGTGCCGCCGGTGGTGTCGCCGCCCGTGGTCTCGGTGGTCGTGGTCGTCGTGGTAGTCGTTGTGGTGGTTTCCTCTTCCTCTTCGTCCTTGTCCTTGTCGTCGTTCTCCGACTTCTTGGTGTTGTTGGTGCCGTAGAACTTCCAGACGCTGTTGTTCTTGTAGGTGGGCGCCGTTCCGGTCGCAAACTCCTCGCGCTCGGTACCGGTCAGAACGGTGTTCATAAACCGCTTAAAGACAGGCAGGTTGGTGCTGTCGCCCAGCAGGTCCGTGCCGTACTTTTGGATGGGGATCTCGCCCGCGGAATAGCCGGTCCACAGGGCGCACGCCAGCTGCGGGGTATAGCCGCAGAACCACAGGTTGGTGGTGTTGTCGGTGGTGCCCGTCTTGCCGGCATAGGGCTGGTTGACACTCAGAGCGCCGGCAGCACCCGTACCGCTGCCCTTCATGACGCCGGACAGAACATCGGTGACCGCGGCGGCCTCGCCCTCGGTAAGCACCTGTGAGGGATTGTCGGTGTGCTGGTACAGCACCGAACCGGTACGAGAGTCAATCTCGGTGATGGCGATCGGCTGGCGATAGTAGCCGCCGTTGGCAAACGTCGCGTAGGCGGCGGCCATCTCGAGCGGCGAGATCGAGCCGGTGCCGAGGGTCATGACGGGAACGTCCTCGATGTTGTCCTTGGCGGGGTCGATGCCGAGCTTTTTGACGAGCGAGATGATCTTGCTGTTACCGACGGCTTCCGCCACCTGGATGTAGCCGGTGTTGGAGGAGTATGCCGTCGCCTGCTTAAGCGTGATGTTGCCATAGCTCTGGTTGGCGTAATTTTGGACCTCGGTCGTGGTGCCCTTGGCCTTGAGCGGCGAGTTGCAGTTGAGGGTGACGTTGGGGTTCATGCCGTTTTGGATGGCAGTTGCCAGCGTAAAGGCCTTAAAGGTGGAGCCGACGGGACGCTTGGCCGTGGCATGGTTTACGTGGTTCTCGTCGGCGTTGTAGTCGTAGCCGCCCACCATGCACTTGATGTAGCCGGTCTTGGGGTCGACGACGACCATGCCCATGTCCAGGCCGTCAAGCGAGAGCGTGTCGAGCTGCTCGCGGACGGCATTCTCTGCCACCTGCTGCATCGTGGGGTCGATGGTGGTCTTGACGGTCAGGCCGCCCTTAAAGAGCACGTCGGTCGAGAACTCCTGCTCCAGCAGCTGCTTGACGTAGGAGACAAAGTAGGGCTGCGAGTATACGTCGACGCCGCTGCCCGAGATTTCGGTCACATTGAGGGTGATGGGTTCGGCCTGTGCGGCATCGTGCTCCTCCTGGGTGATGTGGCCCAGGCGCAACATGTTGTCGAGGACCTTGTTGCGACGGGACAGCGCCAGGTCGGGGTTGACCGTGGGGTCGTACTGCGAGGGCGAGTTGGGAAGGCCGATCAACAGCGCGGCCTCGCTCAGGGTGAGGTCGGCGGCGCTCTTGGACAGATAGGTCTCGGCTGCGGCCTCGATGCCGTAGGCGCCATGGCCGTAATAGATGGTGTTGAGGTACATCATGAGGATCTCGTCTTTGGAGTACATGTCCTCCATCTTGATGGCGATGTAGGCCTCGCGCACCTTACGCTCAATGGTCGAGTCGAATTGCTCCTCCTGCAGGATGGTGTTGCGCACAAGCTGCTGGGTGATCGTCGAGGCGCCTTCGTGCCCGCCGCCGAGGGTTGCCACCGCAGCACGCGCGATACCCCACAGGTCGATACCGCCGTGCTCGTAGAAGCGCTCGTCCTCGACGTCAACGGTGCCCTGCAGCACGTAGGGGGAGACCTCGTCCTTGGTGATGGACTTGCGGTTTTGCGTGTAGAAGCTCGCGATCTTGTTGCCGTTGCAGTCGACGATCTCGGTGGGCTCGCTCACCAGATACGCGTTGGCGTCGGTGTAGTCGGGCAGATCGGACAGCCAGCGGTTGACGTTACCGACCATGCCGATGCCAAACGCCACGCCCGCAATCAGCAGAAAGCCCAAAAACGAGAGCAGGATTATGGGCAGGGCGTGCGTCTTTGAACGGCTGTGTCCCTGTCGTTGGCGAGGACCCATATATTGACCTCCAGGTATGTCGTGCCAGACGGTGGATGTGCCGTCGGGGCAGGATGGACATAAGTTATTACACGATAAACCAAACGGGGCGCGCGAGGCCTCGTGTATGCTGGAAGACGGCATTTTTCAGAGTGAATGCATACCTTGGTAAGGAGTTTGTCGATGGCGATTCGGACGATGGGGCCGAGCGGACAATACGAGACTGGATTGGATGCTGCCGGTGCGGCGCTGCCCGAGCTGCTGGCGCCGGCGGGCGGGCTCGACCAGATGCTTGCGGCCATCGCCGCGGGCGCCGATGCCATCTATGCGGGGTTGGGCGGCTTTAACGCCCGTGTGAGCGCCCATGGCTTTACGGATAACGAGTTTGCGCGCGGCTGCGCCGTGGCGCATGCCCATGGCGTGCGTGTGTACGTAACGCTCAACGTGTTCGTGTTTGACGATGAGTTGTCCGACGCGGTGGCGTTGGGAGCTCATGCACTGGAGCTGGGCGCCGATGCTCTGATTGTCGCCGATGCCGGGTTGGCCTGCGCGCTGCGCGCGGCGATTCCCGGGGTCGAGATTCACCTGTCCACGCAGGCGGGCGCTCATAGCGAGGGTGCCGTGCGGCTTGCCGCCGATGAGCTGGGGGTCGAGCGCGTGACGACGGCACGCGAGCTGACGGTCGACGAGATTGCGGCGCTATGTGCCACGGGCGTGCCCATCGAGGTATTCTGCCACGGTGCGATTTGCATCGGCTATTCGGGGGCGTGCGAGTTCTCGGCCCTGCGGCGTGGACGATCGGCGATGCGCGGCGACTGCACGCAGCCGTGCCGTCTGGCGTACGACCTAGTGGACGAGGCGGGGCAGAGTGTTGTTGCCGTCGAGGGAGACCGCCTGCTTTGTCCGCGTGACTATCTGGGTATCGCGCACCTGCCCGAGCTTGTTGCCGCCGGCGTGGCATCGCTCAAGATCGAGGGACGCATGAAGAATCCCGATTACGTATTCAACGTGGTGAGGGTGTGGCGTCGGGCACTCGATATGCTGTGCGACGGCGCGTGGGACTCCGGTGCCGTGGAAGAGCTTGAACGCGAGCTGGGAAGGTCGTTTAACCGTGGGTTTACCGATGCTTACCTGCGGGGTCGTTCGGGTGCCGAGCTCATGAGCTTTGAGCGCGCGATCAACCAGGGCGTGCGCGTGGGGCGCTTGGTCGCTGTGGGCCACGAAGAGGTGACCGTTGAGCTCGATGCCGCCGTGGCGGCGGGTGACACGCTCGAGATTCGGTTCTATCCGGGTGTCGACGCGCGTCCCGATGTGCCCAAGCGCTGGCCGCAGGTGCCCTGCCCGGTGGATGCCGCAGCGGGGAAGCGCGTCGTCGTGCATTGCAAGCGTAAGGTGGACGCGGGCTGCGAGGTCTATCTGATTCGCAGCGCCGGCGTGTTGGATCAGACGACGGCGGTGTTGGAGCGCATGCGGGCCGAGGCGGATGCGATTGCGCCCGTTGCGCGTGCCGTTGAGGTGCTGCCCTTTGAGGACGCTGCGGTGGATGGCGGCGCGTCGACGGAGTTGGCGGGGTCGGCGGGGCCGGTAAAGCGCGAGGATTTTGCTCGTATGGTCTTTGCCTGGGAGCTGATGGATGTGGGTCCGCGCGATGAGCGAGATCTGTCCGATACAACGGTGGTGCTCGACGAAGTGTGCCGCGCGGGCGACGCCGAGCGGACTCGGGCGCTTATGCAGCGTGCCGGGCGCGTCGTCTGCCGCAATCTGGGACAAGTGGCGATGGCCCGCGAGCTGGGCACAACGTTTGACGTGGCGGCGCCGGTGTTCTGTGCCAATCGGACCACGCTTACCTGGCTGCGCGGACTCGGTGCGGGGCGGGTGTGCTTGTCGGCCGAGTTGCTCGGCAATGATGCGGAGCGTGTTGCCGAGCTTGCCGCTTGCCCCGGTGTCTTGGGGCCTGTCGATGCCGACCGTCCCGAGATCATGGTGTGCGAGCACTGCTTGCTGACTGCCGAGGGCGCCTGCGCCACGGATGCAACGGGGCAGGTCCGTTGCCGTGACTGCTCGCGCCGTCAGCAGGCGCGCTTTTTGGTCGAACGTGACGGCACGCGTTTGCCGGTCGTTATCGACGCGTGCGGCAGGACGAGGATTTTCCTGTCGTAGGTGTTCGGCCGCGCTGTTTTGGTTATTATTAGTGGGTTTATGAACTTCCAGCACCGCCGTATCCGGTGAGGGTGCTATAGCAAAAGGAGGATACCCAATGCTGTCTGTTGACGAGCAAATGCGTATCATCACCTCGGGTGCAGCGCAGATCGTCCCCGAGGCCGACCTTCGCAAGAAGCTTGAGAAGGGCGAGCCCCTCAACATCAAGCTCGGCGTCGATCCCACCAGCCCCGACCTGCACCTGGGCCATGCCGTGCCCCTGCGCAAGATGCGTCAGTTCCAGGACCTGGGCCACAACGTCACCCTTATCATCGGCAACGGCACTGCGCTGATCGGCGACCCCTCGGGCAAGAACTCCACCCGCCCGCAGCTTTCGCAGGAGCAGATCGAGGCCAACGCCGAGACCTACGTGAGCCAGGCCATGAAGATCCTGGACCCCGAGAAGACCACCATCGTGCACAACGGCGACTGGATCCTTTCGATGGACCTGGCCGGCCTGCTGCAGGTGTGCTCCAAGTTCACCGTCGCCCGCATCCTCGAGCGCGACGACTTTACCAAGCGCTACCAGTCCCAGACGCCGATTGCCCTGCACGAGTTCCTGTACCCTGTGATGCAGGCCTTCGACTCCGTGCAGATCAAGGCCGACGTCGAGATGGGCGGCACCGACCAGCTCTTTAACCTGCTCGCCGGCCGCGAGCTCATGGAGAAGATGGGCATGGAACCGCAGATCGCGCTCACCATGCCGCTGCTCGAGGGCACCGACGGCGTCCGTAAGATGTCCAAGTCCTACGGTAACTACATCGGCCTGACCGATGCTCCCAAGGATATGTTCGGCAAGACCATGTCCATCCCCGACGAGATGATCGGCAAGTACTATCGTCTGGCCAGCTCGCTCGCCCCGGCCGAGGTCGACAAGATCGACGCCGCCTTGGCCGATGGTTCTGCCGACCCCTACGAGCTCAAGCGCGCATTGGGCCGCGACCTGTGCGACACCTACCACGGCGCCGGCGCCGGCGACGAGGCACAGGCCGAGTTCGACCGTGTGTTCAAGGAGGGCCAGCTTGCCGACTTCCCCGAGAAGCACGTTGAACTGACCGTCAACGACGAGGGCCAGATTTACCTCGCCGGCCTGCTCAAGGACCTGGGCCTTTCGGCCAGCGCCGGTCAGGCCCGCCGCGACATCGACGGCGGCGGCGTCAAGGTCAACGGCAAGGCTGTGGCTCCCAAGAGCTACAACATCGATCCGAGCGCCCTCAAACTGGGCGACACCCTCTCCGTGGGCAAGCGCAAGGGCTTCAAGCTGGTTTAGTTACGCGGTTTTACCAAACCGCGTAACCGGTTGACGCTGCAAACCCGCCAGAGCGGCAATCTGTCTTTCAACTTCGGCGGCATGACCAGAAGGTCAATGCCGCCTCGTTTCAAGGCACCTTGCTCGCTCTGGCGGGTTTTCGCTGTCGTTGCCAGAACATCGGGGTACTCATTGGGGACAGACATAAATGAGTAGTCGTAGGGGGACACTCCTTCTCATTGCGCGGGGTGGCGTGTGCCGTTAAGCGGAGGGGGGTGTATTCCCGACCCATCGTTTGGGCATACAATGGCTATTGGCTTGCTGCGGTGAAGGCCCGTCCGCCCCGCAGTTATTTCTACGGTTAAAGGAGTATGTATGTCCGTTGAGGTCATGAGGTCTGTGATCGACGCTGCCGAGGGCCGCGTGCCCGTCGACACGCTGTTTGCCAATGCGCAGATTGTCGACGTGTACGGTCAGCGCGTGGCGCCCGGTAGCGTTGCCGTCAAGGACGGCGTAATCGTCGGCGTGCTCTACAACGGGCGCGACGATGCCGCCGGTACCTATGAGGCTGCCGAGGTTATCGACTGCCAGGGTCGCTATCTCGCCCCCGGTTTTATCGACGGACATCTGCACATTGAGTCCTCGAACATCCGCCCCGCCGAGTATGCGCGCATGGCGGCGACGCGCGGTACCACCACCGCCATTGCCGACAGCCACGAGATTGCCAACGTGGCGGGCCTGGACGGTCTGCGCTTTATGATCGAGGACGGCCGCCGTACACCCATCTCCATCAAGTACATGATGCCTTCGTGCGTGCCCGCGCTGCCCGATGAGCAAGCGGGCGCTGTGATTACCGCCGCTGACATGCAGGCGTTTTTTGCCGAGCATCCGGGCGACGTTTTTGGCCTGGGCGAGATGATGAACCTGCCGGGTGTCTTTATGGCCGATCCTGAGACCTGTGCTCGCATCGATGCTGCCAACCAGACGCCGTCCAAGCAGGTCGACGGCCATGCGCCGCTCGTTGCCGGCAAGGACCTCAATGCCTATGCCGCGGCGGGCATTATCGCCGACCATGAGTCGACGATTCCCGAGGAGGCGCTCGACAAGCTGTCTCGTGGCATGTACGTGATGCTGCGCGAGGGCACCTGCAGCCATGACCTGGCCAACCTGTCGCCGATGCTGCTGGAGAATCCCGCGCGCGCCCGCCGCTGTTGCTTTGCGACTGACGACCGCGCCCCTTCCGATGCGCTTGCGACCGGCATGATCGACAATGCCTGTCGCGTGGCTATCGAGGCCGGTATCGACCCCGTGGTTGCCATCTCTATGGCGTCCCTCTCCACGGCCGAGGCGTTTGGCCTGGACCACGGTTGCCGCGACCCGCACGAGCTGCGTGGCGCCATCGCCCCGGGCAAGCGTGCCGACCTGCTGGTACTCAACGACCTGACGTTTGCCACGGCTCCGCATCGCGTATATGCCGCCGGTGCTCTGGTGGCGCAGGACGGCACCTTTGTGGGCGAGATCGCACCCGAGATGGCCGAGGTTGCGGCCCTTGCCGATGAGCTGCGTGCTTCCGTTAAGCTGCCGAAGCTATCGCTTGACGTGTTCGACTATGCCTTTAAGCCGGGCGAGGCCGTGATCGACGTGGTGCCGGGCAAGGCCATCACGGGCATGGCTCGTCCCGAGAATGCCGAGGGCCTGCGCCGCATTATGCTGATCGAGCGCCACGGCCGCGGCTTGTCACTGCAGGCCGAGGGGGCCGACGGTGATGGCCCTGCGGGCCTGGGTCTTGTTGGCAAGCACATTGGTCGCGGCTGGGTGCGTGGCTTTACCATTACGGGCGGTGCCATCGCCTCGACGATCGGCCACGACTCGCACAACGTGTGCGTGGTGGGCGACAACGCGGCCGATATGATGGCTGCCGTTGAGGCCGTGGGCCAGGGCGGCCACGTGCTGGTGCGTAACGGCGAGGTCGTGGCGCGCATTCCGCTGCCGCTCGGTGGCCTTATGAGCGAAGGCACGGCCGAGGACGTTGCCGCGCAGCACGACGACTTTATGGTCAAGGCACGCGCCATGGGTATTGAGCCGCCGCTCGACCCCATCATGGGCATCATCTTCCTGCCCCTGCCGGTTATCCCGACGCTCCGCATCCGCCCCGAGGGCATGTTCGACGTTACAACCTTCACCTACGCCGACTAGTCATCGGGGTGGCGTGTCGCCTGACGCCGCGACCGTGAGACCTCTGGCATGTGTGAGCTATTTGCCAGGTCCTTGTAACGTTTACGCCCGCGGAGTCTTATTTGAGCTCCCTTTGGGTACGTTGGAATCGGATACACGTTCGATTCCAACAAGCCCGAAGGGAGCTTTTCTATGTTTAAACTGATTGCATCCGATATGGACGGCACGCTGCTTGACGAAAACGGCCAGGTGCCTCCCGAGACCTACGAACTGATTCTGGCGCTACACGAGCATGGCGTGCATTTCGCCGCATCGTCAGGTCGTCGCTACGATCGCCTGTGCGAGTTCTTTGCGCCCGTTCGCGACAAGATGGACTTTGTCGCCGCTAACGGCGCCCAAGTCTACGCCGACGGTAAGATGGTAGACCGTGAGGTGTATTCGCACCTGGCGATTCGAAGGCTCGCCCAGGCCGTCGCGACGTTTCCCAATCTGCATCTTGCGCTCTTTGACCGTACCAAGTCCTTCCTGCTCGATGACGAGAGCAAGTTCGTGCGCGAGGTCGATAAGGACCTTCCCAATGCCGAGCGCATTTGGGAGCTGCCCGATCCCAGCGTAAATATCATCAAGGCGAGTATCTTTTGCGACGACAGTGCGGTTATGGACAGTGCGTACGTGCTACAGCGCGAACTTGGTCAGCTCTTTACTTTTGCGCCTTCGGGCAACGCGTGGATCGATGCCATGCAGCCTGGTGTGTCGAAGGCCTCGGGTATCGCGCAGCTCGCGGAGCATTACGGCATTGGTCGCGACGAGGTCATGGCGTTTGGCGACTCGATGAACGACTACGAGATCATTCGCTTTGTCGGCACGGGCTGCGCGATGGAAAACGCGCGCCCCGCGCTTAAGGCGGTGGCCGATCGCGTGGTGGGTTGCAACCGCGACCACGCCGTCCAGCAGGAGCTCCGTCGCGTGCTGGAGAGTCTCTCCTAATTCGGCAGATGGGGACGTTCCTTTTCTGCCGACAGTGGGGGACAGTCCTTGCAGCTTTTTGCGAAGAGTGTCCCCAGTGACTAGTCGTTTAAGAACGTCCCCAATGACTGACCAATGACTAGGCGAGGGCGGCCATGATGGTGCGGGCGACGCCGTCGTGGTCGTTGTCGTATTCGGTGATGGCGTCGGCGGCCTCGCGATCTTCGGGCTCGGCGTTGATCATGGCCATGCCATGGCCCGCTGCCTGCAGCATGGGGATGTCGTTGATGTTGTCGCCGAACGCCCAGGCGTCGGCGAGACGCTCGCCCAGATGCTCACACAGCCACGTGAGGGCCGTTCCCTTGGTGGCGCCTTCGCCCATAACCTCGATATTCATGGCGTACGAACGCGTGACCTCAATGCCTCCGAGCGTGTCGAGCGCCGCCGCGATGGCGTCGCGATCGGCGGGGTCGTGCCAGTACATAGCGATGCGTTCGAGCGTCTCGACCTCGTCGATTTTGCTGTCGATATTCATGTCGATCGGCGTTCGTGTGCGCTTGAGCGAAGCCGCGATGTGGGGGTCGCCGCCACAGAACTCATCCAGACGCCCGTATAGCGAGCGGGGGAGGAAGCACTGCCCATCCGCGAAGATATCGAAGGTCACATCGTGGCCGGCGGCAATGCGATGGATGCGGTGGGCAATGCCACGGTCGAGCGGACGGCTCAAGATGCACGTGGCGCGCGAGGCGTCGGTGGGCGTATCCTCGTCGAGCTGCCAGACGCTGGCGCCGTTGGCACAGACCGCGTAGTGCACGGCGGGATGGGCGAGAATGGGCTTAAAGATGCCCGACAGTGGACGTCCCGTGCAGGGAACAAACTCGATGCCACGACGTGCGAGCTCGTCGAGCATCGCCCAGGTGGCATCGCTCATTTGCTTATCGCTCGTCAGCAGCGTCCCATCCATATCGGAAAACACAATCATTTGATGCAACCCTTTCTACTGGCATAAAAAGCGTGGCCGAGGGCTTGGGTCCCTGGCCACGCTCGAGTTCTATAACGGTCCGCGTCCTAGCGGTCGGCGAGCGGCTTGTACTCCAGCGGCTCGATCACCGGACGATAGGCGGGGCGGATGATACGGTGCGCGCAGAAGAGCTCTTCCATACGGTGTGCCGACCAGCCGGCCATGCGGGCGACGGCGAATAGCGGCGTAAAGAGCGTTTCGGGCACGCCGAGCATCTTGTAGATAAAGCCCGTGTACAGGTCGATGTTGGCGCAGATGGGCTTGGTCATGCCGTGGTCGCGCATGACCTGGGGTGCCAGGCGCTCGATGCGCTCGATGAGCGCGAACTCATCGCCCAGGTTCTTCTTGGCGGCAAGTGTGCGCGCGTAACGACGGCAGACCTCGGCGCGCGGGTCGCTGAGCGTATAGACGGCGTGGCCCATGCCGTAGATGAGGCCCGTGCCGTCGAAGGCCTGCTTGTCGAGGATCTTGCCCAGGTAGGCCGCGACCTCGTCCTCGTCCTCCCAGTTGGAGACATGCGCGCGGATGTCCTCGTGCATAGACACGACCTTGGCATTGGCACCACCGTGGCGCGGGCCCTTGAGCGAGCCGATAGCCGCGGCGTAGGCGGAATACGGGTCGGTGGCCGAAGACGACAGCACGCGGCAAGCGAAGGTGGAGTTGTTGCCGCCGCCGTGCTCGGCATGCAGCATGAGCATAACGTCGAGCAGCATCGCCTCATCGCGGGTGAACGCCATGCCGCCGCGCAGGACCTGTAGGATGGTCTCGGCGGTGGAGAGACCGGGCGTGGGGTGCGGCACGTGAACCTCGGAGCCGCGAAGCTTGGCGACCGAGGCCATGTGTGCGAAGGCGGCGATGCGCGGGAGACGTGCGAGCATGGAAATGGCGACGTCGATTTCGTGCTCGGGCGTGATCACGTCTGGTTCGGCATCGAAGGCGTAGAGCAGCAGTACGGCGCGCTGGAGCACGTTCATGATGCTCGACGATACCGTGGTCATAGGGAACTCTTTAACGTACTCGTCGCTCAGATGTCTAAAGGCGCCCAGGCGCTCGCAAAAGCCGTCGAGCTCTTCCTTGTTGGGCAGCGAACCCGTGATAAGCAGATAGGCGACTTCCTCGTAGCCGTAGCGATTCTCGGCCTGGGCATTGTTGACCAGATCCTCGATGCTGTAGCCGCGAAGCGTGAGCTTGCCCTGATCGGGCACGACCTTTCCGTCGACCTTGTTGTAGCCGTGCACATCCGAGATACGAGTGAGGCCCGCGACCACGCCCGAGCCGTCGGCATTGCGCAGGCCGCGCTTGACATTGTGCTCTTCGAACAAGCCCTCGTCATAAGGGTCGGTCGGCAGGCCGTGGTAGAGGCTTTCGCTCTCAGACGAAATCTGGCGGCTTGCTTCGTAATCCAGAACCAGTCGGCTCAAGTGGTCATCGAAGCGGTAATAGATTTTCTTGGCGTCGTAGGCCATGTGCGCTCCTCTCCGGGCCGTGTGGGGGCGGCGTGCTTGAGTGCAGATGCGCCGGCCTGTTCCTGCACGGCCTGTTCGCTACAGGCGGTACATAAAGTTAAAGACGTCCTCGCGCTGGATGGACACGTTGACGCCCGAAAGCTCGCCGGCCTCGGCCAGGGCCTTCTGCAGCTCAGCGAAGTCGAGCTTGGACTCGGCGGTATCGGCCAGCATGGTCATGGTGAAGATGTCCTCGATAATGGACTGCGTGATGTCGCGGATGTCGACGTTGGCCTCGCCCAGGACACGGGTGACGCCGGCGACGATGCCGGGGCGGTTCTTGCCAAGGACGGTGATGACGATACGGGAGGACGAGATCTCGGCCATGGGAAACCCTTTCGCGTGGTTGCGGCGCGCGCGGGGCGCTCCGCTACGGTACAGTGCTCATCATTGTACCTGTCTGGCGCCAAAAGAGGTGCGCTTACAGCGGCGTTACACGTCTGCAACATGAGCGTAAGGGGGAAGGCCGTACGGGGAAGAGCCGTCTGGCGCGTGTCCGGCTCGTGTTGGGTTGATTTCCGATCTCAGCCGAACACATTGAGCGGACAGGCCGTTCCCGCAGTCAGCCGAACGCCTCCGACGGCTGATTCCGAACTGGAAGCGGAGGGCATCCCCGCCCTTCGGTAGGGGATACCGCTCCGCGGCGCATGCCGCGGGCGGCGCCCCTATCGGACCACCGTGACCTCAGTTGGGATGGGCCCAGCACTGCCGCGTACTCGGTGAGCTAGAGCCAACTGTTCGTCTTCACGTCGCGTATGGCGATATTTCGGTCGTCCGGCTCGGTGATGCCGTAGCCGAACGCCTGGAGCGTCTCGATGGACTCCTGGATCCTCTGTTGGAACATGGGACCCGGATCGACCCTCGGCCCGAGGTGCCCGCGCCAAAGGCACGGCGTGGCGCGCAGCATGTTATGGATTTTGGAGATGGGCTCGATGTCGGCGTAGACGTTGAGCGTCGCCATGGCGTCCTTGTGGCCGAGGATCGATTGGAGCGCCTTGATATCGCCGCCTTGGCGGATCCACTGCGTTGCGAACGTGTGGCGAAGGCCGTGGAACGTGATCAGCTCGTCGTTGGTGCCCATGAGGCCGTTGGTCTCCGAGAACGTCTTGAACGCCCTGCGGATATAGCTTGTCGTCGCGAAGGTCGCGCCCGGCTCCGACAGGATGTAGCAGTCCCCGATCTCGACCGCCCCGGTAAGGCCGCGCAAGCGCAGCTTTCCGCAGTCGATCTCGTGGGTCTCCTTCAGGAAGGGGAGTAGGCCGACCGGGTCGATGGGGATACCCCTGGCGTCATGGGTCTTGGTGTCCTTGATGAACGAACCCATTCCCTTCGCGTACGCCACCGAGTGTCTGATCGAGATCAGGCCCGTCTCGAAATCCACATCGCACCACCGAAGGCCGCAGACCTCGCCGATTCGCATTCCCGTGTGCAGGGCGAGTACGACCGCCCTCTAATCCTCGGCGGACCAATCGAGTCCGAACTCCTTTCGGGCATCCTCTTCGCTCATGACTTCGAGAAGGTCTCCGGGTTGGCAACGAAGGGCGAGGCATAGCTGCTCGAGTGTGTTGAAGCGAATGCCGCGAATATGCCCTTTTTTAATACGGGACAGGTTCACGGGCGTGGTTCCAATCCTTTCGGCAAGTTCGTTCGAGGAAATCTTTCGCTCGGCCATGATCTTGTCGAGGCGAACAATTACGGGCATGGCGTTTCCTTACGCAATCTCGTCGGAGTCGAGGTACAGCTCTCGGGCGTACAAGAAGAGCTGGGAAAGCATGAACAGGACGATGCCGAGAACCAGAGAGGTCCAATCGAATGATGAAGCGATCTCTTGGGCGCCGACGGCCCCCTCGCCGCCAAACATCGAAACGGAGGTTTTGAGTGAGCCGGCGTAGAGGCTGGTGGCAGCTTGAACAACGAAGAGAATGCCGAGCACCTTCAAGCATGTCGCAGACCCTTTCTTGAAGGGGTCTCCGCTCTTGATCGTCCACACGAGAACGGCGCTGAGGATGGTCGTAGCGATACCGATGACGGCAGGGACCAATGTCGAGATCGCAAGGGCTGGATACGCGGGGGAGTCTGCAATTACAGGGTTGTCGAGCACTTCGATTGCTGGCTTTAAGGAGAACGCCACTTGTGCGATGGCGGTGGCGCAAAGGGTCGCAGAGGCTATCGCACATGCGATGCGGAAGGAATGAAGCCGGGGAGTGCGATTGTCGGAACTCATAATAACCTCCGAAGAATTTAAAAAACTCAGGTTACTTTTTAACAGTTTATGTTAAATTGACTTTGCCGGCAAGTAATCACAGCATACTGCAACCGAAACCCCTCTAGATTGGAGAGGATTATGTTCGGTACTGTTAAGTCGTGTAAGCTCTTGGTTTTCCTCGGCCTCGCTCTTTGTTTGTTGCTGCCGGGAGCCCCCGCTTTTGCGGATACCCCGATGCCTCCTTCCCAGGAGAGCAGCCAGTGTGCCCTCGTTGAGCCCCTCGGGTATACGGACGACGTCGTCGATACCTACTGGAGCTACAGCTGTCCTCGCGGCGTAAGCGGGCACAGCATCTCGATGTTCAACATCTCTTACAAGACGATCTCCTACCGAAATGGCTATCGCCGATCCGCGCATCATAGGGAATCCCGCCTCGCTGCAATGTGCTCCTGTGGTGTTCTTGGCACAACTGATAAATGGCAATTTGTCTATAGCACCTACTAGATGCGAGGAAGGGCCGAGCATTTTGTTCGGCCCCTCTGTTCCGACTGGATGAGGTTAAGGTTGGCGATGAATATGCTCAAAATCTCGAAGGCGATCTTTAGGTCGCTTCTCTCCTCCAGGTCGCTCTGTGTTGTCGTTGTTGCGTTGATGGTTCTTTGTGCTCTGCCCGTCTTCAGGAGCGCGGCTGGCATCGACGGACGGGTCGAATACCTCGAGTCGGGAATAACCCGTGTTGAGCAGGAATTGTCAGCATCCTATGCGGATGCGCTTGTGAATGCGGGGGAGGACGGTGTCTATACCTCTTCATCAAGCATGCCCGCGCTTCTGTACCCTCTTGCCGCGGGACGTCTTATCTTGGCACCGCTCTCTCCCCTACTTCCGTTTCTGCAGATATCGGATGGAGAGTACACCTATTATGACGGATCGAAGGAGTACTTGCTATGGGTCGCAACGGCCGTTGCCGTCTCGTTCCTTGCCGCGCGTCTTAACAAACGTGAAACGCTCATCATCCAGGCACCGATGGGCGAGCTGGGTAGACTTGTTGCATCGAGCGTATGGGCGAGTGTTTTTGCAATGCTTGCCGTCCTCGCCATCAATCTTCCAGGGATAATCGCCGCGCTTGTGAAGAATGGCCCGGGCTCGCCGTTCTATCCGATAGGCTACATTCAATATGCGACTCCGGTTATCAAACCGGCTTGGCTGGTGTTCGCGCAGACGGCCATCTTGCAATTCTTGGTGGCAGCGTTCATCTCGCTTGTCGTTCACCTTGCCGTGAAGATTGCCAATAACCCTACGCTTGGAATCGTGTTCGTATGTGCCCTGATGGGGGTGACGATGGTTCCCGGGTATTACGGAAGATCCATCGCTTTACGTGAGTTCGCCCTGTTGAATCCCCTTACGTATGCGAACACTGAGTTGACCGTCGGCGCCTATAGCCCGTACCCGACAACGCAGATAGTGAATCTGCCTGGACTTTGCTTCGAGCGTGGCGCGATTGCCCTCGTATGCGCAATCGGGATCGAGGTGCTGGCAATTAGCCTGCTTTGCGTTGCTGGAAAGAGCGGCTGCGCGTGCCCGATATCCCCGATTTGTCTTGAGAGAGGTTCCTTCACTGCATCGAGAACGGCAACTCGTTCGAGCGCTTGTGCCTCCGCCGTTGCATACGTAAGAACGATGGGGAAACTGCTCCTGCGTTCTCCTACCCTCGCCGTATGCGCGATTGCAATGTCGACGACGATGCTGGCCCCGGCTCTGGTCGAGATGTTTCCTGACGCTGATAACGTTTCCGCTGTTCGGTATAGGGATGGGGAGCTCCGTTCAATAGATCGGTATCTAGAGCAGAACGCTGCGAATATGGACGTCGAGGGCAAAGCGGCCCTGGAAGACATGCGGGATGCTCTTTCGGGTTTCGTGTACGCGCCTATGCCTGCGGAGGGGTTTCGAAGCCTTGCGACGTACGAGCGCGCTCGAGGTGAGCTGGGCGCGGCAGATGCGACTCTCCTGCAATCGATCGGAATCGAGCCGGAGACTCCTTCTCGTGCGGAGGCGCGCGCCCTTCTGCTTGAGTCGATCGCGAGCTTGCCGGACCCCAAGGTTTACGAGTTAAGTACGAAGATGCCCCCATTAATCCTCCTTTCGTATCTCCAGGCAGCGCTTCCCTCCTTATTTTTGCTGTTGCCCGTGGTTGTCACATCGCTCGCGTGCACCCACCTGCAGTGTCGTTCCCTTCTGGTTCTCCAGATCCCCGCAACAGCGCATGTGCGTTTTCTGACGGCTGTTGCGCTGGCTCTCCTGCTTGGCTTGGTGCTGCTTTTGGTGTCGATGGTTCCCGCTGTCGTTGTGTCCGTGATTAAGAACGGTGCGGGTGGATCGGAGTATCCCGTCGCTCTCATTCGGGCGGGAGCTTCGACAACGTCCATGGTGGGGGAGGCGGTGTTGTGCAGTATTCCGTTGCTGGTCATGGCATACGGCGTGATTTCCGTCGTCGCTGCGTTGACAGCAGCGATTAGCCGCAACCCCGTTGTCACTGGAATGGTTTGCGCGGTTCTCTTGGTGTTGGGTTCGTTGAGCGCTCATGTTGAAAGCGTGGGCATGGGCGTCGCGCTGCTGGCTCCATTCGCCTCGTTTGATCCCGCTTCCCAGGTGGGGACGATTGGGTTCCTTGGGCGAGGGACGAACGCGATGCCTTTTGGAGAGGTCGTCGGCGCATCGGGCGCTCTGCTGGTGGTCTTGGGCGCCGTATCTCCGTTGATGGTGCGCCTGAGTGTTCCAAAGATCGAAAGGGGATGATCTCGATGATTGACCTTCAAACGCTGACGATCTCTTATGGAAAGAAGGTGCTCGTAGATTCGGTGAACGCTGAGTTTGCCCCGGGTACGGTCTACGGTCTCGTCGCTCCGAACGGGCATGGAAAGACGACGTTGCTGCGTGCGATGGCAGGTTTGCCGGGTCCTCGCGTGGACGGGAGCATCGTTCTGGATGAGGTGCAGGGTACGGGTGCGAGAGAGGTCCGTTCTATGATCTTCTATGCACCTGGTGAGGGGACGCTGCTGTATCCCGGATTGCGTGCGGAAGATCACCTCAAGATGGTTTGCGATATGTGGCCGCATGCTCGCGATATCGAAGAGATAGTGGAACAAACGCAGATAGGCGAGTTCGCGAAGATGAGGATCCGCACTCTGAGCCAGGGCATGAAGCAGCAGCTTACCCTGGCGATTGCGTATGCGACGGGCGCGCGGTACCTTCTATTAGATGAGCCCATGAACGCGCTCGACCCCAGCAGGGTGGACTTGCATTCCGAGATTCTCAGGAAGCTGGCCGATTCTGGTACGTGCATCATCATGTCATCCCACATCTTGGATTCGGTCGATAGGCTGTGCGATGAGATTCTGTTTTTGAAGGATGGGAGGCTCATTAGAAGCATTCCGCAAGATGATGCTGCGCCGAAGTCTCCTGGATCCCATTTCGCAAAGCCTGCCGGACGCGCCGAGGGTGCGCTAAGCACGTATCGGCGACTCTACGAAAAGGGCGGGTAGAAATGCAAGTTAATAATCTATGTGGTCGATATGCCGTTAAACCCGCATATCGATACCGCTCAGCCATTCGCCTCGCCCCCGTCGCACGTATCTTCATCCGGTCTGTTACTTTTAATCTAACGATTCTTTGAGGAACGTAGGTGCTTCTGAATGTACTGTCGACTTCTTCTCAAACTGATCCTAAGAGACAGGGCCGCATGGATTTGTACGCTCGTTCTCGCTGCAGCCTTTTCCGTCCCCATTGCGTTCAATTCACCCATCTACGGGCCCTTCTTTATGAAGCAGGGCATGCAGGGCTTTGTCGACGCATTCAATACGCGCGCGCCCCAGGCCAGCGGCACAGACCTATCGCCAGAGCAGCAAGCTGACGCGGAGCTTGCAAGATACGCGAACGCCGCCCTTGCCGCTCAAACCGACGCCGCCTTTCTCGATTCTGCCGAGAGCTACTACGCGCTCATGGGCGAAGGCTTCCAATCCGGGTCCATCGTGGGAGACCGAGAGACCAATGACGCAGCGCTCGCATATTGCCGTGCCCTGAGCAGCTCCGGCATCACGGATATCCCGGCCTCCGCAAACGACCTGCCATTCCTTTCCTTCCTGCCTTACGCCATTGCCACGGCGCCGTCTTTCCTTCCCTTCATCCCCTTCCTTCTCTCGTCGATACTCGTGCTCGGCGCCACAAGGCCCGGGGCCCTGGCGGCAAAGGCGCCCGTGCCCAAATTCCGGCGCCTTATCCAGACCGTGTTCTCGATAATCGTCGCGGGGACCGCGATGCTCCTCGCCGGCCTCGCACCCGGGGGCATTTACGCCTTGGTCCTAAACGGCTTCGGGCAAATTGGGTACCCGATCGCCTTCTTCCATGACGGCGCGCTTACCACCACGACCGCGGGAAACGTCTTCACGACCCTGCTTCTCGCGCTGCTTGCGGGCGGAACCTTGATATCCGTTTGCTCCGCCGTCCTATCGACCGCAACGAGGCGCGTCTTCGCAGGCCCCCTTACCTCCGCGCTGCTTGTCGCGGCCCCGGCATTCCCGTTGCTGTCCGATTCGGCGCTGGAGCATAACGCCGCGCTCAATCTCCTGCCGCTGGCCGTGTTCTCGCCTATCGAGGCAACGGGTTACGTAGGATGCTTCCCGACAGAATTCATTGGCTCCGGTTCAGGCAGCGCATCGATGCTTGCCGTGGCCCTGATATACGTCGCGGTCTTTTTTGCGGTCGGCGCCGTTGCGGCACGTTCGCCCAAACAGGCTGGACCAGCTAAAAAGCACCATGGGCTCGAGCTTCTGGACGCGAGCGTGGGATACGGGAGCACGACGATACTTTCAATCGGATCGCTTTTCCTGAGCCCGGGAACGGCGGCGGGCCTCGTTGCTCCCAACGGCTCGGGGAAAACCACCCTTCTAGAAGCGCTGTCGGGCCAATTTCCCACCCGCATCCACTCGGGAAGCCTGGCGGCAGACGGAATCAGCCAACGTCGATCAGCCGAATTTGCAGAACTCGTCTACCTGAGCTCTTCGGGCAGCGCGGATCTCTACCCCACGCTATCGGCCATCGAGCACCTTGCTTTCGTTAGGGAGGCGTGGAAATCGGCCGCCGACATCGACTCGCTCTGCAGCTCCCTCGGAATCTCCCCATATCTCGACAAGCCGACCCGTAAACTCTCGACAGGAATGAAGCAGCAGGTAAAGCTTGCCATGGCGATAGCGACCGATTGCCCGTACCTCATCCTCGATGAACCGCTGAACGGCCTCGATCCGGGAAAGCGGAAAACCTCCTGCGACGCGATGCGCAGCGAGGTGGCGCGGGGACGCAGCGTGCTCATTTCAAGCCATCTACTCGACGACCTGGCAGACCTTACCAACTCGTTCTACTTCATCGAGGCCGGCACGCTCGTGGAAAAGATCAAGTCGTCCTCGCAGACGCTCAAGCAGGAATACCTCGATACATACGAGGGAGGTGAATGACATGAAACTGTTTGAACAGCTGAAGTCCAATGCGTCGCGCATGGCTGTCTACGCCATCCTCGTGGCAACGGCTTTATGCGGAATCGCGGCACCCGTCTATGCGCTCAACGGGGAGAAAGGCGATGTCGAACCCGCGTACATGGCTTCGACGGTTAAAGACCGGTACAAAGCCTTCTCTGGAGACACGTTTTACGTAGCAGAGTACGACACGACCTACCGTCAGCTTCGCTACAACAAGAGATACGAATATCTAGGCCCAGAAGTAATCAGCTATACGTCGGGTTGGTACCGCTCCAGCTATGGACACATAACCCAGTTCAAGTGTAACTACCGCGTGTACAACTAAAGCAACCGGCTGGGACGAGGGGCGACGCAAAAGCGTCGCCCCCGTTTTTAACCATGCCAGCTGAACCTGGTTCAGTTTGGTTGATTTCCGATCTCAGCCGAACACATTGAGCGGAAAGGCCGTTCCCGCAGTCAGTCGAACGTCCCCGGGGCCCTTCTCAGGCCCCGGGGACGGCATTTTCCCAGTTGAAGGAACGGTGGAGATGTGTTTCGATGGGTCAGATTCGTGTCGTTCCGAAAAGACCGTGAACCTTTTGTGGGACGCGCGGCGCCGTGGTACCATAGCCGAGTTTGTTGTCTTGGTCGGAAACCAAGACGCCTTATGCGCTGATCGGTAACCAGCGCCTGACCAATAAGGAGTCCTACCATGAAGCAGGGTATCCATCCCCAGTATGTCGAGTGCACGGTGACGTGCTCCTGCGGCAACACCTTCAAGACGCACGCTACCGTGTCCGAGATGAAGGTCGAGCTTTGCAACGAGTGCCACCCGTTCTACACCGGCCAGCAGAAGTTCGTCGACACCGGTGGACGCGTCCAGCGCTTCGCCGACAAGTTCGGTGGCGCCGCTGCCGCCCAGCTCAAGAAGGCTGAGGAGGCCAAGGCTGCCAAGGCCGCCAAGGCTGCTGAGGCCGAGGCTGCTCGCAAGGCCGCCGCTGAGGCTAAGGCTGCCGAGAAGGCTAAGCGTGCCGCTAAGTTTGCCGAGGAGGCTGCCAAGCAGGCCGCCGAGGCTCCCGCAGAGGCTCCCGTCGAGGAGGCCGCTGCCGAGGCCGAGACCACCGAGGCTGCTGAGTAAATAGCTCGCCGCGGAATCACTCGCATTCATGGCATGAGGGCCGTGCATCCATTTGGGTGCGCGGCCCTTTTCTTTTTATTGGCGCAAGCTAACCTGTCCCCGTGGCACCAAATGGCAGAGAGACGGCGTTTGCTCAGATAAAACTTGCCAAAATAAACCTGTCCCATTGTGGCAGGTTGGTCATAGTTATTACGTGGCGGTCGAGGTCGACCGTATAGGCCGCGCCTTGTTTGGCTAAAGTACAATCATCTGTGTTTAACTCGCCCGCAGCTGCACGGCGTGGGCGATGGCCAAAAAGGAAAACCACATGGGATTCATGTCAAAGCTGCTGTCCTTTGGATCCGATAAGGACCTTAAGCGCTACTACAAGATCGTCGACCAGATCAACGGTCTTGAGCCCCAGTTTGAGAAGATGACCGAGGAGGAACTCCGCGGCCAGACCGATAAGTTCCGCGAGCGTTACGCCAACGGCGAGTCGCTTGACGACATGCTCCCCGAGGCCTTTGCCACCGTGCGTGAGGCTTCCAAGCGCACCATGGGTATGCGCCACTTTGACGTGCAGCTCATTGGCGCCATGGCACTGCACGAGGGCCACATCGCCGAGATGAAGACCGGCGAAGGTAAGACCCTCGTCTCCACGTTGGCTGGCTATCTCAACGCTATTGCCGGCAAGGGCGTGCACGTCGTTACTGTCAATGATTACCTTGCCAAGCGCGACTCCGAGTGGATGGGCCGCATCTATAAGTACCTGGGCATGACCGTCGGTCTGCTCCAGAACAACATGCCGCTCGAGCTCAAGCGCCCGGCCTACCAGGCCGACGTCACCTACGGCACCAACTCCGAGTTCGGCTTTGATTACCTGCGCGACAACATGGTTACCCGTCCCGAGCAGCGCGTGCAGCGCGGCCACAACTACGCCATCGTCGACGAGGTTGACTCCATCCTGATCGATGAGGCTCGCACCCCGCTGATCATCTCGGGCGCTGGCACCAAGTCCGCCAGTACCTACAAGGACTTCGCGCGTGCCGTGCGTGGCCTTGAGCGCGGCGAGGACGTGTCGCACGACATGCTCACCGCCACCGAGGACGTGGAGCCCACGGGCGACTATGTCATGGACGAGGCCAAGCACACCATTGCCGCCACCGAGCGTGGCCTTAAGAAAATCGAGCGCCGCCTGGGCATCGATGATATCTATGCCGATCTCTCCGGCCAGCTGGTCAATCACCTGCAGCAGGCACTGAAGGCCCAGTACATGTTCCACCGCGACAAGCAGTACGTGGTCACCAACGGCGAGGTCAAGATTGTCGATGAGTTCACCGGCCGTATCATGGAAGGCCGCCGCTATTCGGAGGGCCTGCACCAGGCCATCGAGGCCAAAGAGGGCGTGCTCGTGCGCGAGGAGAACCAGACGCTGGCGACCATCACCCTGCAGAACTACTTCCGCCTGTATGACAAGCTCTCCGGCATGACCGGTACGGCACTCACCGAGGACGCCGAGTTCCGCGAGATCTACAAGCTGCCCGTCGAGGTCATCCCCTCCAACAAGCCCGTGCAGCGCGTGGACCACGAGGACCTGGTCTACCGCACCATTCAGGCTAAGTACAACGCCGTTGCCGACGACGTTGAGCGTCGTCACGCTAAGGGCCAGCCGGTCCTGGTGGGCACCGTCTCCATCGAGAGCTCCGAGAAGCTGTCGGCCGCCCTTACCAAGCGCGGCATCGCGCACGAGGTCCTCAACGCCAAGCACCATGAGCGCGAGGCTCATATCGTTGCCCAGGCCGGACGCTACGGCGCCGTGACCATCGCTACCAACATGGCCGGTCGTGGTACCGACATCCTGTTGGGCGGCAACCCCGACGAGCTGGTGCGCGAGCGCCTTGAGTACGAGGGCCTGACCATGGAGGACGTGACGCCCGAGCAGCTTGAGCAGTTTAACGCCGAGGCCAAGGAGACCTGCAAGGCCGAGCGCGAGCGCGTGCTTGCCGCCGGCGGCCTGACCGTTATCGGCACCGAGCGCCACGAGTCCCGTCGTATCGACAACCAGCTGCGCGGCCGCTCCGGCCGTCAGGGCGATCCGGGCGAGACTCAGTTCTACCTGTCGCTCGAGGACGACCTCATGCGCCTGTTCGGCGGCGACAAGATGGACCGCGTCTCCAAGATGATGGTCACGGCCGACATGGGCGACGACATGCCCATCCAGCACAAGATCATCTCCAAGGCCGTCGAGAGCGCCCAGCACAAGGTCGAGAGCATCAACTTCTCCATGCGCAAGAGCGTCCTTGAGTACGACGACGTCATGAACAAGCAGCGTCAGGTCATCTACGCCGAGCGCAATAAGATTCTGGACGGCAAGGATCTGACCGACCACATCACCGAGGTCATGCACGATACCGTGTACCGCTGCGTGCAGGAGTTCTGCACCAAGGACAGTCACGATGGCGAGCGCGACCTGGAGGGCCTGCGCAAGTGGGTTGTGGAGCTCACCGGCCACATCGATACGCCGAAGTTCCCCGACGAGGATTATGAGGCCCTAGCTGCCGATGTCCTGGCTTACGTAGAGAAGTGCTACAACATGAAAGCCGAGCGCTTGGGCGAGGACCTGATGCGCGAGCTCAACACCCAGGTCATGCTGCGCGTCATCGATACCCGCTGGATGAACTACCTGCAGGAGATGGACTACCTCAAGACCGGCATCGGCCTGCGCGGCTTTGGCCAGCGCGACCCGCTGGTCGAGTACAAGACCGAGGCCTACGGCGCGTTCCAGATGCTCGTTGACACCATGTACGAGGATTACCTGCGCACCGTTCTGCGCATCGAGATCAAGGCCGCCCCGCAGGCCGTGGAGCACAAGGAGGACCCCGCGCTCGAGGGTGCGCGCTTCTCCGGCCCCGCCGACGTCGATGGCGACAACGGCAGCTCGGTGCTGCGCAAGCAGGCACAGGTTCAGGCTCGTACGGCCGTCCAGGGAGGCCCGGCTGCTGTCAACAACGGCGGCAAGGTGACCACCTACCGCAAGTCCGAGAGCGATGACCCTTATGTCAACGTGGGCCGCAACGACCTTTGCCCCTGCGGCAGCGGCAAGAAGTTCAAGTACTGCCACGGCAGGAATCGTTAATGGCCGAGGCTTTAGAGGTAACGCCCGCCGAGCTGGACGCGTTTGCGGACCGGCTCGGCGAGGTCGAGTCGTATCTTCATTTGGACGAGAAGCGCACGCGCGTGACCGAGCTCGAGGCAAAAAGCGTGGCCCCCGGCTTTTGGGATGACGCCGACGCCGCTCGCGCCACCATGGAGGAGATCGCTCGCGCCAAGGAAGATATCGCTGCCGTGGATACCGCGCGCGGCGAGCTATCTGACGCCCGCGCGGCGCTGGAGCTTGCCGAGGAGATGGGCGACGACCCCGATGCCGCCGCATTGCGCGAGGAGGCTGCCGCTACGGCAGAACGCCTGGCCCGCGCTATCGACGAGCTCGAGCTTTCGAGCTGGTTTACCGGTGAGTTCGATCACGGCGACGCGATTGTGACCATCAAGCCCGGACAGGGTGGCCTGGAGGCACAGGACTGGACCTTCATGCTCTTTAAGATGTACATGAAGTACTGCCAGCGTCGCGGCTGGAAGGTCACCATTAACGACTGCCCCGCGGCTGAGGTCATCGGCATCGACCGTGCGACCTTTACCGTCGAGGGCAAGGACGCGTTTGGCATGCTGCGCGCCGAGGCCGGCGTTCACCGCCTGGTACGCATCAGCCCCACCGATGATAAGAAGCGCCGCCAGACCACGTTTGCCGGCGTCGAGGTCATTCCCGTGTTGCCTGACGATATCGACATCGAGATCAGTCCCGACGATATCCGCGTGGACGTGTATCACGCGAGCGGTCCGGGCGGCCAGGGCGTCAACACCACCGACTCTGCCGTACGCGTGACGCATTTTCCCAGCGGCATCGTTGTCACTTGCCAAAACGAGCGCAGCCAGATTCAAAACAAGGCCGCGTGCATGCAGATTCTCAAGGCCCGTCTGTACGAGATCGAGCTCGAGAAGCGCGCCGAGGCCCTGGATGAGATTCGCGGGCCCAAGACCACGATCGGTTTTGGCAACCAGATTCGCAGCTACGTGCTCTACCCGTATCAGATGGTCAAGGACCTGCGCACGGGCGTGGAGACCAGCAACGTCGAGGCCGTTCTCGACGATGGCGATCTGGATCCGTTTGTGATCGGCTACCATCGTTGGGCAACCGGCAACGCCGATGCGGAAGCATCGTCTGCCTAGGCACATGATTGGCTCCGGGTCGATGCAAACACTGCGCAGGGGTGGTATTTGCCCGGTGAATCGGTAGAATCGAATACAGCAAGAAGTTCAAAGCGCACTCGTTTGGGTGCGCTTTTTTGAGGGAGGCAGCATGGCATATCGTCTGGACATCAAGCGCATTCTTTCGATGAACTTCTTTCATGACTTGCCCAAGATTATGTTTGGCTGCGCCCTGGCAGCTATCGCGACAGACTTGTTTTTGATCCCCAACGGCCTTGCCGCCGGCGGCGTCACAGGCCTTGCCACCATTATTCAGGCGGTCGGCGCCTCGCATGGCATATCGCTTCCCGTCGGTATCCAGACCATCGTGATGAATGCCTTGCTGCTGCTGGTTGTTATGCGCGAGGGTGGCATGTTCTACGTGGTGCAGACGGCGACCGGTTTTGTGCTGCTGGGTTTTTTCACCGACCTGTTCGCTCCGTTTGTGGCGCCGCTGGCACATGCCGACCTGATGCTGCCCGCTATGTGGGGCGGCATTATCACGGGCATCGGGTATGGCATGGTGTTGCGCGCCGGTGCCAACACTGGCGGCTCTGACACGATCGGCCAGATCATCTCGCGCAACACATCGCTGCCGGTTGGCTCGACCGTCATGGCGATCGATGTTGCCGTGTGCGCGCTGTCGGCCCCGGTCTTTTCGGTCGAAAACGCGCTGTATGCGGGCCTTTCGATGGTCATTAGCGGCTACGTGATCGATGCCGTGGTCGACGGTGGCAACAGGCGCCGTATGGTGCTCATCATCTCGGACAAGTTTCCCGATATCGCGGCCGACATCATGTATGGCCTGGGCCGCGGCTGCACCAAGTTTAGGGCGACCGGCATGTACTCGGGTGCCGAGAAGCCGGTGATCATGGTCATTGTGAGCCGCCGCGAGCTCAACACCCTCAAAACGATCGTGCGCGAGCGCGATCCTCACGCCATTGTGACGGTCGCCGACGTTACGGAAACCTTCGGTGAGGGATTCAAGGACATTAACGCGTAGGGCCGACTGCGTTCCATCCAAAAGACGTTCACATTGATAAACCGTTTCATCAGCGGTTCTGCCTGCTCAATTGTTCAAATAATGATAAATACTCTGGTAAAGCTTCCAGTTTCCAGCATAATGAATGACGTACGTGCATCGCGGCTGTGTTGGGACTACCTTTCCGTGCCGTGCGCATCTTGTCTTAAGAGGATGAAAGGAAGGCACAATGAGCGACGAAGAGCTCAAAAAGGTTGCCAACGAGGTAAGGAAGGGCATCGTCACCGGCGTGCACGCTGCCAAGTCCGGCCATCCGGGCGGTTCGCTCGGCGCTGCCGACATCATGACCTATCTGTACTTTGAGGAAATGAACGTCGACCCGGCCGACCCCCGCAAGGCCGACCGCGATCGCTTCGTGCTTTCCAAGGGTCATTGCGCGCCTGGTCTGTACGCTGTGCTCGCCGAGCGCGGATTCTTCCCCAAGGAGGATCTCGAGACGCTGCGCCACATCGGCAGCCACCTGCAGGGTCACCCCAACATGAACGACACCCCGGGCGTCGATATGTCCACCGGTTCGCTCGGCCAGGGCATCTCCGCCGCCGTGGGCATGGCCGTTGCCGCCAAGCACTGGGGCGACGACTATCGCACCTACGCCCTGCTGGGCGACGGCGAGAGCGAGGAGGGCCAGGTTTGGGAGGCCGCCATGTTTGCCGGCAACCAGCAGCTTGACAACCTCTGCGTGATCGTCGACCACAACGGCCTGCAGATCGACGGCCCCGTCGAGGAGGTCAACGACCCCATGCCGCTCGCCGACAAGTTCCGCGCCTTCAAGTTCCACGTGGTGGAGCTCGCCGACGGCAACGATTTCGATCAGATCCGCGCCGCCTTTGCCGAGGCCCGCGCCACCAAGGGTCAGCCGACCGCCATCATCGCCGAGACCACCAAGGGCAAGGGCGTGTCCTTTATGGAGAACCAGGTTGGTTGGCACGGCAAGGCCCCCAACGATGAACAGTTTGAGCAGGCCATGGCAGAGCTCACGGCCGCCGGAGAGGAGCTCTAGGATGGCAGACGTCAAGAAAATCGCCACGCGTGTAAGCTACGGCGAGGCCCTCGTCGAGCTCGCCAACGAGCACGATGACTTTGTGGTCCTCGACGCCGACCTGGCCGCCGCCACGCAGACCGGTAAGTTTAAGGCCGCTTGCCCCGACCGCTTCTTCGACGTGGGTATCGCCGAGAGCAACCTGATGGGCGTCGCCGCCGGTATCGCGACCACTGGTCGTGTTGCCTTCGCGAGTACCTTTGCCATGTTCGCTGCCGGTCGCGCCTTTGAGCAGGTCCGCAACTCCATCGGCTACCCGCACCTCAACGTTAAGATCGGTGCCACGCACGCCGGCATCTCGGTGGGCGAGGACGGCGCCACGCACCAGTGCTGCGAGGATATCGCCCTCATGCGCGTCATCCCCGGCATGACCGTAATTGTTCCCGCCGACGACGTGGAGGCCCGCGCCGTGACGCGCGCCGCCTACGAGTGCGACGGTCCGGTGTACATGCGCTTCGCCCGTTTGGCCTCGCCGGTTATCAACGACCCCGAGACCTACAAGTTCGAGTTGGGTAAGGGCATTGTCATGCGCGAGGGCGCCGATGTGACCATCATCGCCTGCGGCCTGATGGTCGGCGAGGCTCTCGAGGCCGCCGAGCAGCTCGCTGCCGAGGGCATCGACGCCGAGGTCATCAACATGCACACCATCAAGCCCATCGATGCCGATCTGATCGTCAAGAGCGCCACCAAGACCGGCCACGTCGTGACCGTCGAGGAGCACTCCGTGATCGGTGGCCTGGGCAGCGCCGTTGCCGACGTCCTGTGCGAGCAGTGCCCGACGCCGCTCAAGAAGATCGGCGTCAACGACACCTTCGGCGAGTCTGGCCCGGGTGCCGAGCTCCTGCACAAGTACGGCCTGGACGCCGCCAACATCGTGGCGACCACCAAGGAGTTCTTGGCATAAGGCAAGACGAGGCAAAGTATCGCGTCGACAACCGCAAACAAGCCAGAACAGGGGCGTCCTCAAAGAGGGCGCCCCTGTTTATGCTGAATTTAAATTAGAGTCCTGCCAAGCAAAGTTCCCATGGGGAAACGAGCCCATCCCAGCAAAGTGCAATTCAGACCCTTCCAATTTTGTATGCGCAGCATCTCAAGTTGGTGCGTCGGCCCCATAGTAGCCGCAGGCCGGGCGCAGGGTTACCTCCCAAATCTTTCCGCAGCGCAGGCCGGCGTTTGTCCGCAGCTCCGCAGGAGCAGGACAAATGCCGGCCATGCGCGAGGACGATTTGGGAGGTAACCCTGCGCCCGGCCGGTGAGACCCAAACCCCGCCATGCTTCTTATGTGCAGCAAAGCTAATGCTGCTAAAATACAAAGCGCTCATGTAGTTTAAACGCACGACGATAAGGAGCACCAGTGGGTAACCACTTCCGTACCTCCGGTGCGGGCGATGATGCCCCCAAGACGCAGACAGGCGTCCAGGGCAGTCGTTTCGCCACTCCGGATTCAGAGGGCCAGCTTGTTGCTCAGGCCCCCGCTCAGCCGGCAGATCAGGCACAGCCGGCATCCGATCCCTTTGCCTACAATCCCACCAGCGATGTCGCGCTTTCCGGCACGGCGGGTTTTGAGCCCGTTCAGGCTGTGACCGCTCGCGTGGAGCAGCCTCAGGCTGGCGCCGCCGCGCCGCAGCCTAGCATGGCCGGCATTCCCGACCCCATGGCTCCTGCGACACCGGCTCCTCAGCCTGCGCAGTCCGGCCTCTTTGCCGCTATTCCCGATCCCACGCAGCCTGCTGCCCCGGTGGTCGAGAGCGATCAGGCAGCCGAGGTCGCAAGCCTCGATAACGCGCTCAACAACCCCGATTTTACGTCGGTGTTTGCGCCCATCGATCCGCAGGCCAGCCGCAAGAAGATGGCCAAGCAGGCCGGTGTCGAGCCCGTCATCCTTATGGAGCATGTCACCAAGATCTATCCGGCACAGCCCAACAAGCCTGCACTCGACGACATCAACATCGAGATCTATCCGGGCGAGTTCGTCTTCCTGGTCGGTCATTCCGGCTCGGGTAAGACCACGCTGCTGTCGACGCTCAACCGCGACGTCAAGCCGACGAGCGGCCGCATCTTGGTTGCCGGTCAGGACCTCATGAAGATCAAGAACCGCAAGGTTCCGTTCCTGCGCCGCCAGATTGGCGCCGTGTTCCAGGACTTTAAGCTTCTGCCGCAAAAGACCGCCTACGAAAACGTGGCGTTTGCCCTGCAGTGCATCGGCAAGCCCAAGGGCGTCATTCGCAGCCAGGTGCCCGAGGTGCTGCGTCTGGTCGGTCTGGCCGATCAGATGGACTCGCTGCCCGACCAGCTTTCCGGTGGCGAGCAGCAGCGCGTCGCCGTCGCCCGCGCTATGGTCAACCGTCCGCCGCTGCTGATCTGCGACGAGCCCACGGGTAACCTCGACCCGGCGATCTCGCTGGGCATCATGAAGCTGCTCGAGCGTATTAACCGCACCGGCACCACCGTGATCGTCGCCACGCACGACCGCGAGATGGTCGATAGCATGCACCGTCGCGTGATCGCCCTCGAGGGCGGCCACGTTATCCGCGACCAGGAGAGGGGAGGTTACGGCAACTATGGCACCAACTAACGTGGGCTACTCCTTCAAAGAGGCAATCAGTCACTTCTTCCGTAACTGGACTACCTCGCTCGGCGCCGTCATCACGATCTTCCTTTCGCTGTTTATCATCGGCCTGTTCATCATGGGCTCCGCGATGCTGAACTCCGTGATCGGCACCGTCGAGGATCAGGTTGTCATCAACGCGTTCATTAGCGATGACGCCGATCAGGCCGATGTCCAGGCTTTTGAGGCCGAGCTTAAGACGTGGAATAACGTCAAGTCCGTGACCTATAAGGACAAGGACGACGCGCTGGCCGAGTATACGAGCAAGATGTCGGGCAACGCCGACGCCACCATGAGCGCGCTCGATGGCCAGAACCCGCTGCCGGCTTCGTTTGCAATTGAGATGGACGATCCGTCCAAGGTCGAAAGCACGGCCCAGAAGCTCAAGAAGAACGCCGACTTCCAGAAGATCGCGGATGACGGCGACGTCAACGCGAGCGTGCTGTACGGCCAGGAGGAAGTGAGCCGCCTGTTCCAGGTGACCAACTACATCCGCATCGCCGCCGTGGTGCTCGTTGGCCTTCTGACCTTTATCGCATTCATCTTCATCAACAACACGATTCGCCTGTCCATCACGGCGCGTCGTCGTGAGATTGCGATTATGCGTCTGGTCGGCGCCAGCAACGGCTTCATTCGCGGCCCGTTTATCACCGAGGGCGTACTGCAGGCCATTTTGGGCTCGCTGCTTTCCATCGGCGTTCTGGAGCTGCTGCGCAATCTGATGATTCCGCGTTTGCAGGAGAGCATCGGCTGGATGTCGTTTGCCCTGCCGATGCAGTACTACCTGGTGACCTATGCTGCGCTGATTCTGGTCGGTGTGATTATCGGTCTCTTTGGTTCTGCCATAGCCATGCGCCGCTACCTGCGCGTGTAGGCATGCCTGGAATTCATCCCTTCCAACGGGTCGTCTCTTATGGGGCGGCCCGTTTTTTGATCTCTAGGGGACGGCAGGAAAGCGAATCATTTGGGTAGACTCTTTGGAGTTCGTCATCGATAGCAAGGAGGCGCCATGGGGCGCAATAACAAGCATAAGCGCGGTGCTCGCAATAAGCGTGGGCCGGTGCGCAGCGAACGCCGTCCGAGCCTGACCGGGCGCGTGCAGCTCCATGAGCATGGCGCCTATGTCATAACCGAGAGCGGCGACTACAAGGTTATGGGCCGCGGTAAGCGCGAGATCATGGATGGCGATACCGTTGCCGTGAGCATTAAGAACAGCCCGCACGGTGAGCGGCGCGCCGTGATCGAAGGCGTGGTTGAGCGCGCAGCCATAAGCGTGGTGGGTACGTACCAGACCGCTGGTCCGCTCGGTGTGATCGAGCCGCTCGATTCGCGCCTGAAGGCCGACTTCTTCATTCTGCCCGAGGATACCTCGGCGGATCGTCTGGGCGTCCACCCGGGTGATGCCGTTGTCGCGCGCATTTTGACCTACCCGACGCGCCTGGAATCGGGCACCGTGACGATCGAACGCCGCATTGGCGGAGATGACGCGCCCGATTTGGGCGTTCAATACGTGATGGCGCGTTACGGCTATACCGATAGCTATCCCGAGGCCGCGCTGGACGAGGCCGAGGGGCTTTCGCTCGATGTGTCCGCGGCGCTTAAGGACCCGCTCCGCCGCGATCTGCGCGACCGCTTTGTCATCACGATCGACCCGGTCGACGCGCGCGACTTTGACGATGCCATTTCGCTTGAGCGCACGCCCGAGGGTGGCTACAAGCTGGGTGTGCATATCGCTGACGTTTCTCACTATGTGGCTTGGGACGGGCATATCGATCTTGAGGCTCGCCATCGTACGACATCGGTGTATCTGGCCGATCGCGTGCTTCCCATGCTGCCCGAACGCCTGTCCTGTGACCTATGCTCGCTTCGCCCTGACGAGGACCGTCTTGCGTTTACCGTTGACATTGAGCTCGATGCGCGGGGTCGCGTGCGGCATTACGATCCTTACCCCAGCGTGATTCGCTCGCGTGTGCGTATGGACTATGACGGCGCCGAGGCGCTGCTGGTGCGTGCCGGCGCGGTTGAGTATTCGGTGCTGGAAGGCGCCGCTGAGGATGTTGCGGCTGCTGAGGCCTCGCGCGAGGAGGCGCTTGAGCGCGGTCTTGCGTGCGAGGAAACTGCTCGCGGCTATAACGTCGACCTCGGCGATTTCCTTGTCGCCGCCAACGAACTCGCCGAACTTCGCCGTCGTATTCGTCGTGCCCGCGGCTCAGTCGATTTTGACACGGCCGAGATTCGCGCTCTATTGGATGAGGACGGAGTACCCGTGCAGATTGTGGCGCGCGAGCGTTCGTGTGCCACGTCGCTTATCGAGGAAGCCATGCTACTCGCCAACGAGTGCGTTGCAGAGTGGCTGGCAGACCGTGATATCGAGGCCTGCTATCGCGTGCATGAGGATCCGAGCCCCGATAGCCTGCACGGTGCCGCCGTTGCGCTGGCGCAGCTAGGCATCATCGACGATCGCCGTGCTGCCGGTATCGCCCTGGGGAGTCCCGATGAGCTACAGGCTGCAGTTGATGCTGCCGCCGGTACGGCCAACGCACCGCTCGTCAACACGCTGCTTCTGCGCAGCATGCAGCGCGCACTGTACAAGCCGCGCAACGAGGGCCACTTTGCGCTCGCCGCGCCGTGCTACTGTCACTTTACGAGTCCCATCCGTCGCTACCCCGATCTGGTGGTGCACCGCGTGCTCAAACTGCAGTTGGCCTATGAGCAGCTCGGCGGCAAGGACGCCCTGGTCCGTACGCCGCGGCTGATCGGCAAGGGGCGCGAGTCGCTGCCGCGCATTCTGCCGCAGATCTGCCGCGCATGCAGCGATGCCGAGCGCGCGGCAGATGCCGCTAGCCATGCGACGCAAAAGATCAAGATTGCCCAGTACTATGAGGATCGCCTGGGCGAGCGCTATGCCGGAACGGTCTCATGGGTCAGCAGCATGGGCCTCTTTGTGCGCTTGGACCTAACGCAGGTCGAAGGCTTGGTTTCGATCAAGAGCCTGGGCAACGAGTGGTTCGAGTTCGACGAGGGTGCGCTTACGCTGACGGGCGCTGACACGGGGACTCGTTACGAGCCGGGGCAGCGCGTGATCATCGAGGTCTCGCGCGTCAATACCACGCGTGGGCACTTGGACTTTAAGCTTATCCATTAGTCAAATCCCGACTCATAGTGGGGGAGCGGAGGGCGGCCTTTCGGGACCGCCCTTCGCATTTGAATCGTGGCTACCTTGCCGTCTGCTCGGCCGCCCGCTTACCTGCTATTTGAGAGGTAAAACCTACCAAAATAAACCTGTCCCTTTTTGGCAGGTTTACAAGAAAGCGGGGATGAGATGGCGACGGTGTATGGTTATGCGCGGGTGAGTTCGCGCGATCAGAATCTTAATCGGCAGCTGGATGCGCTGGGCGCCTATGGCGTGGGCTCGGCGAATATTTATGCCGACCATGCGAGCGGCAAGGACTTCGATCGCCCGAGGTATCGCGAGCTGCTGCACGTCCTGGGAGACGGGGACGTGCTGGTGGTGCTTTCTATCGACCGACTTGGCCGTAATTACTCTGAGATTCTTGAGGAATGGCGACGCATTACCAAGGAGCTCGGGGTTGCCATTGTGGTGTTGGACATGCCATTGCTTGACACGCGCGTCAGGGCCAGCGGCGCGCCGGATGTGACCAACACCCTGATTGCCGATATTGTGCTGCAACTGCTGAGCTACGTGGCGCAGATGGAGCGCGAGAATATCCATCGGCGCCAAGCGGAGGGAATTGCAGCGGCGCGGGCGCGAGGGGTCCGTTTCGGTCGACCTCGCAAGCCGTGCCCTCCTCAGTTTGATCTGGTACGGGATAGCTATGAGGCGGGCGATATTACCCGCAGCCAGGCAGCAAAGTGCCTGGGCGTGTGCGTGGGGACGTTTGATCGCTGGATGCGCGAGGCGGGGTAGGGGTTTGCGTCGCTTTGTCGCTTCCTGTTGCGATTCAAATTTTGATACGGTGACGATGTCATTTGGGGCTACACTCGCTGATATTCAAAAAAGGAGGTAGGCCCTTGGCGCGCGTAAAACAAATAATCGGATGGACCGCGATCATTCTGTTCGCTGCAACGCTGGCGGGCATCTGGGTGCTGACGGAGCAAAATGCGGTGGAGACGTCGTTGCTGAGCGAGTCCACCGCGCGCGTGGTGGAGGGTCAGGCTACGGGCGTTCAGGCTGCCGATGCCACGGGTGAAGCTCAGACCGAGAACGGGATGACCGGGGGCATCGATTCGGCTGCCTCGAATGTCCGGTCTGGCCGACTTGCTTCCATTCGCATGTGGGTGGGCACGAACGTCCGTCGCGTTGCCCATACCGTAGAGTTTTTCTTCGTCGGATTGTTCGCCTCGGTGGCCGTGGTTTGCTTTTCCAGGCGTCCGTGGAGCGTTTGCTCCCGTTGCGTGCCCGTGTTGCTCTTTTGCGCCGTCTGCTCCGTTGGCGATCAGGTACATAAGATCTTTGTTCCCGGCAGGCATTTCGACGTTATCGATTTAGGATTCGATGCTGCGGGCTATGTCACCGCGATGCTGTTGGTATTGCTGGCGGCGGCGTTGGTGCGCCATGCGAGTCGACCAATCGGCGCCCATGCGAGGCGCTAGCCTTAAGACGAGACATCGCGACTGCCTACGCTTCGACATTGACTACAATAACGGCTGCAATCGCGAGTGGTCGTCGATGTGCAGTTTTCCAGACACCTGTTTTCTCTAAGAAAGGAAATCCCATGACCGTACTGTTTGTTGAATATCCCAAGTGCTCGACCTGCAAGAAGGCCAAGGCATGGCTGGACGAACACGGGGTAGAGTATATCGACCGCGATATCGTTTTGGACAATCCCACGGCTGATGAGCTTGCGACCTGGATTGCTCGTTCGGGACTGCCGGTGCGGCGCTTCTTTAATTCGTCGGGCATGAAATATCGAGAGCTGGGCCTGAAGGCGCGTCTAGATGCGGGCATGACGGATCGGGAGTGCTACGAGCTGCTGGCGACCGACGGCATGCTGGTCAAGCGTCCGCTGTTGGTGGGCGACGACTTTGCGATTCCCGGCTTTAGGGAAGCAGCTTGGACCGAGGCGCTGCTGTAGCGGCTGCGGAAAGTGCGACCCGTTTTGAGCGCTCGGGGTGGGACGTGTTTTCCATCGGAGGGCTCGCTCGGCTCAATCCTTGAGCTGTGCCCATTCGTGCGGACCGTAGACCTTTACGTGCTTGTTGGGCTTGCCGCTCCAGTACTCCTCGTCCATAAAGGGCAGATATGCCTGAACACCGGGGCAGATAAAGGGAATCCGCTGCTGTTGCAGTCGCTCGCGTTGGCGCTGCTCCAGGTGCGCCTCGGATATGACAGTCGGCATACCGGACAGCTCGACGAGGCTTGCCTGGATTCGCTTAAGGTCGAGGAGTCCCGCGTGCCATGACATCCGCATGATCAAAAAGGATGCACGGCGGTATTTTGCCTGCATCACCGTGATGGCGGGGCGCAGGGTGGGATGGATTTTGTCCCGTTCGGGCCAAAGGTCAGCAGTGATCTCGAGGCCCAGGGTCTCCCATAGGTAATCAAGCTCTTCGTCCATGGCGCCTCGATATCCGTGCAATGATGACGGTTCGATTGTGCCATCAGCCGTGAGTGCTGCATTGTTGTAATCTACCAGCGGTAGATGCGGGATGTTTTACGGGCTTTGGCGCCGTACGTGTCGCTGGCGCTTCACAGGTCCTTCACGTGTCGGCCGTATTTGACTGAATTTCAAAAAAGTCAAAATTGGGGCTTGCGTCACGGCCGGACTTCCCGTATATTTCTTTCTTGCGCAAAGGCACAGCCGAGCGCAGCGATGCAGTCATTGGGATGTCGTCTAATGGCAGGACAGCGGATTCTGGTTCCGTCAATGGGGGTTCGACTCCCTCCATCCCAGCCATTGCATTTGCTACATATGGCCCGTTCGTCTAGCGGTTTAGGACGCCGCCCTCTCAAGGCGGAGATCACCAGTTCGAATCTGGTACGGGCTACCAAAATTGAACGCCCGGGCCTCGTAAGAGACCCGGGTTTTGTGTATTGACCGATATTTAAGGCGCGCGTTGAGTCTGCCGCCCGGACCGAGGAGTTGTCATGGACCTGCCTATCAGCTTGGAAGACATCACGTATGCCGAGAACTATCTGGCGCAGGGCGACCTGGCTACGGCGACGCCGCTGCTTGAGCGTCTGGTGGAGCTCGCCGAGGAGTATATCGACGCTGAGTGCAAGACGGAGGAGAAGCGCCAGTACTTTAGCTTCGACAGCAAGTTTGAGCGCCTGGCCTATCGCCGCGTGGAGAAGGATCCGCGCGAGCTGGTGCAGGTCGAGGTTCCCTTTGACCGCCTGTACTCCGACATGGCGTTTGCCTACATTCGCCAGCAGGATTATGTGAGTGCTCGGAATGCCCTGATGCAGGCCGTGCGTTGGGATCCCATGAACTGCAACTATCGCTTGGACTTGGCCGAGCTGTTCCGCGCGCTCGAGGACAAGCAGGAGTGGGCATCGCTCTCGTTCTCGGTGCTGGAGCGCGCGAGCGACGGTAAGTGCGCCGCACGTGCCTACACCAACTTGGGTCAGTACTTCTTGGAGCCCGAGACCGAGAACATTTCGGCAGCCGTGGGCTGCGCGCGTCTGGCGCTGCGCCTGGCGCCCAATGATGCGCATACGACGCGCCTGCTCAACAAGATCCATACCACCTATCCGGATGCCGCGGACGAGAGTGACGACCATGTGATGGGTGAGCTCGCCCTGCAGGGCGTGCCGACCTCGCCTTCGGCCGAGATCGCCATCTGCCTGATCATGTGCGCGACCGATGCTGCAAGCGACGGCGACAAGCAGGAGGCTACGCGTCTGACGGTCCGTGCCCGCGACCTGGTGGGCGAGGAGGCATGCGCGGCGATTATCAAGCTGGTGCGCGAGAGCGATGCCGAGCTTAATGCCGAGCGCAGGGCAAAGCGCGAGGCTGCGGGTTCAAACGCCGATGGCGCCAAGGAGGCCGGCGATGCCCAGTAAGCGCGAGCGCAAGCTCATTTCCAAGAATCGCTCGGCACATCACGAGTACTTTATCGATGAGACGTTTGAGTGCGGTATTGAGCTGAGCGGTACCGAGGTCAAGTCGATTCGCGAGCGCGCGTGCCAGATTACCGATACCTTCGCACTGATTCGTGGTGGGGAGTGCTGGCTCGTCGGCCTGCATATCCACCCTTATAGCCATGGTGGCGTGTGGAATCGCGATCCCGACCGTCGGCGCCGTCTGCTGCTGCACCGCAAGGAGATCGACTTTCTTGACGGCAAACTTCGCAACCGCGGCTATGCGCTGGTGCCGCTGGAGCTCTACTTTAATACCGACGGCCGCGTAAAGCTGCTGCTGGGCCTAGGCCGCGGCAAGAAGCTTTACGACAAGCGCGAGGATATGGCCAAGCGCGATGTCCAGCGCGAGATCGACCGCGCTCTTAAAGAACGCAACCGCTAGGAGCGAGTTCACGGGAAGGTGCCCTACCGCGCCCGCCCCGTCTTCCTTGCTGTTTTGCCATATATTTCCAAAAAACGGCGTCCGTTATGGGCGCCGCTTTTTATGGGTACATACAGCCTTAAGGTTCAATCCCGGGTTAGGGGAGTACTTGTTATGGACAAAACTGCATTCTTTACCATGCCGAGCGGTCTGTATGTGGTGAGCGCCGCGGCAGACGGGCTGCGCGCCGGCTGCGTCATCAACACGGCGGTGCAGGTGACGGCAGCACCACCTCGCATCTCGGTTTCCGTAAACAAGGAAAATGTGACCGCTGGCGTGATCGAGACTGCCAAGGCCTTTGCGCTGACCGTGATCGACCAGACGGCGGATATGCTCTACATTGGCAACTTTGGATTTCGCACCAGCAGCGATTATGACAAGTTTGCCAAATACGAGACCCGCGAGACGGCTCTGGGCATGCCCTATGTGCCCGAGCACGCGACGGCCCTGTTTAGCTGCCGTTTGATCGACACTGTGGATGTGGGCACGCATCTACTGTTTATCGGCGAGGTCGAGGATGCCGAGCGCCTGAGCGACGAGACGCCGCTCACCTACGATTACTACCATAAGGTCCTGAAGGGCAAGACGCCTCCGAAGGCGTCCTCGTATCAAGGCTAGAAATGTTTTAAAAATACTTGCATCATATTATTGAGAATCTATACTAATAGATGAAGTACATCACCAGTCGCGTTCGAGAGGAGAACATCATGGCTGAGGAGAAGAAGACGTATAAGTTCGTGTGCATCGTTTGTGGCTACGAGGTTGAGGTCGACACGCCCGAGCTGCCCGAGGACTACGTGTGCCCGGTCTGCGGCGTCGGTCCCGATCAGTTTGAGCTCGTCGAGGAGTAGCTCGTCGGCACGCGGCTCACGGCAACACATAGCTCTGTCCAAGGGTCCCGGTCGGATATCCCGGCCGGGACCCTTTTCCTCCGCCCCCAAGGGATCACGGTTGCTGTTGGCCGATCCTGTCTGTTGTGAGTCCGGCCGACCTTTTGTCTCAATCTGTAACATCTAACGGTGGAAATTGGGTCCACTTGTTACAGATTGAGACAAACGGAGCTGTCCCTCGGAATGATCTCGATCTGTAACATCTAACGGCTCGAAACGGGTCTTCCTGTTACAGATCGAGACGTTTGCCTGGGTAGGTGCCCCGTCCCATTACATCCCTGTCAACAACACGACATCGAGAATCGTCACGATGGCACCGATCCCTACGAGCAGCGCGTTGAGCGGGCGCGAATTGGCATATTTGCCCATGACGCGGCGTGAGCTGGTGAGCCGTATGAGCACAAAGACCGTAATCGGCAGCTGAAGCGACAGCAGCGCCTGACTCCAGATGAGACCTTCAAAAGGATTTGGGACGACCAGGCACGCCGTCACTGCGCCGACGAAACAGGCCGCCACCCCGATCGAGGAATGTCGGTCGTGGATGTCGTATTCCTCGTCGAACATGCCCGCGGTGATGGTGCCCGCCGCCATGCCCGCCGTCACACTACTCGATATGCCCGCAAACAGCAGTGCTACCGCAAAGATGGTCGAGCTCGCCGGGCCCAGAATGGGGGAGAGTGTGTCCGCTGCGACGGCGAGGTCGTCTACGACAATGCCGTGCGCAAAGAAGGTCGTTGCGGCCAGGATGACCATGGCCGAGTTGATTGCCCAGCCCACGCCCATCGAAAAGAGCGTGTCGAAGAGCTCATAGCGCAGACGTTCCTCGATAACCTGCTCGCCTTGGCCTTCGAAGTGCATGGATTGGATGACCTCGGAGTGCAGAAAAAGGTTGTGGGGCATAACGACCGCACCCAGGACACTCACGATAATCGCGGCAGAGCCAGTGGGCATACTGGGCGTGATCCAGCTTGTGGCGGCTTGCGGCCAGTCGACCTTGACTAGTGCAAGCTCGGCCAAAAACGAGAGTCCTACCACGCCTACGAAGGCGATGATCCAGCGTTCGGCATGCTTGTAGGAGTTCGTCATGAGCATCGCCATCGATACTGCCGCCACGATGACGCAGCCCGCGCGCACGGGCAGCCCAAAGAGCATTTGAAGGGCAATCGCGCCGCCCAGGACTTCGGCCATGGCGGTGGCGATGGTCGCGAGATAGGCGCTGGCGAGCACCGTACGCCCGACGAAGCGGGGGAGGTAACGTGTCGTGGCCTCGGCAAGGCAGGCGCCCGTGGCGATGCCCAAGTGCGCCGCGTTGTGCTGCAGCACGATGAGCATAATCGTGGACAGCGTGACGATCCACAGCAGCGCGTAGCCAAACTGCGAGCCCGCGGCCATATTGGAGGCCCAGTTGCCCGGGTCGATAAAGCCGACGGTCACGAGCAGCCCGGGGCCGATATGCCGCGCAATGTCTAGGCCTCCGTGACCGCCGGTGCGCCGGGAACCAAAGTGTTGTTTGAGATGGTTGAGCATGGTGCGCTCCTGTGTATGGGCGGCGTGACGTCACATCTGGGCCGTGCGGCGCCACGCGTCGGTTTTGGGTTGGGGCTACTTGTGTGCTTTGCCCTGATTGGCCACGGCGTCGATCTTGGCGGCGATGGTCGCCGGGTCGCCGATGTAGCGCTTGTCGAGGACATTGAAATCGGTATCGAAGGTGTAGACGAGCGGCACGCCGGTGGGGATGTTGACCTTGAGGATCTCCTCGGGCGTGAGGTGTTCGAGCTTCATGACGAGTGAGCGCAGGGAGTTGCCGTGTGCGGCGATGAGTACGCGCTTGCCGGCGAGCATCTGGGGGCGAATCTCGTCTTCGAAATAGGGCCAGGCGCGGGCGATCGTGTCCTTGAGGCATTCGGTATAGGGCAGCTGATCAGGCGCGACATCACGGTATTGCTCCTGGGTGTGGGGATCGCGCGCGTCGTTCGGCTCGAGTGCCGGCGGGCAGATATCGAAGGAGCGGCGCCAGATGAGCACCTGCTCGTCGCCGTGCTCCGCCGCGGCATCGGCCTTGTTGAGACCCTGCAACGCTCCGTAGTGGCGCTCGTTGAGCTTCCAGGATTTGATGACGGGCAGCCACTCGCGATCCATTTGGCCGAGCACGATGTTGAGGGTGTGGATTGCGCGCTTGAGGCGCGAAGTGCAGCAGACGTCAAAGTCGAAACCGGCTTCTTTGAGGGCTCGACCGCCTGCTGCGGCTTCTTCGCGGCCCGTGTCGGTGAGCTCAACATCGGTCCAGCCGGTGAACAGGTTGAGCTTGTTCCACTCGGACTCTCCGTGACGGATAAGGACGAGTTGCATCGTCTGCTGGTCTGCTTGGTGCGCCATAGGGGCCTCCTTGATCTGGCACGGTGTGCGTGCCGTTTGCTTGACGCCGCAAAGGATACCCGTTTTAACCTTAAAAGTTAACCAAGACTAACAAAATTGTTGTATTTGAATGGGATGGTGAAAGGGGGCTGCCGAAATGTCTCGATCTGTAACAACTAGGGATGGAAATTGGGCCTAGGTGTTACAGATCGAGACAGGAAGAAATGGTCCTATGGAAAATCTCGATCTGTAACAGTTAGCTGCAAAAACCGGCCCTTCATGTTACAGATTGAGACATTTGGAACCGTCTCTCGAAAACATCTCAATCTGTAACAGTTAGTCGTCGAAATTGGGTCTTACTGTTACAGATTGAGATGTATGAAGAGGTGAGTTTGCAGGTCGAACTTGGGGCCTATGTTTTCGCCCTTGAGGTCGGCGGTGCCCACTCGTAAGGTGTGCGTTACGCGATTGTTTCGAAACGGGCGGGAAACACAACGACGCCCCGATGCCCCTACTATGCCTATTCAACTGACTGTCTAAATATCTAGGGGAGGATCGCGATGCAGGCAGATTCCGCTCAGCAGCAGGGCCTTTATCGCCCCGAATTCGACCACGATGCATGTGGCATCGGCGCGCTTGCCGATATCAACGGTGAGCGCCATCACCAGATTCTGGACGATGCACTGTCCATTCTGGTCAACTTGGAGCACCGCGGCGGTACGGGACTCGAGAAGAACACCGGCGACGGTGCCGGTATCCTGTTCCAGGTTCCGCATCACTTTTTCCGCAAAGAGGCTCAAAAGTGCGGCCAGATTCTGCCGGCAGAGGGCGACTATGGCGTGGCCATGCTGTTCTTCCCGCAGGACGACAAGGGCGTAGAGGATGCCCGTCGCGTGTTTGAGGAGGGCTGCGCCGAGGCCGGCGTGCCGCTGCTCTTTTGGCGCGAGGTGCCCGTCGACCCGCACGACTTGGGCGAGACGGCACGCGCCTGCATGCCCACCATTCTGCAAGCCTTTCTGGGCCGCCCCGACGACACGCCCGCCGGCGATGCCTTCGAGCGTCGCCTGTACGTGTGCCGTCGCACTATCGAGAAGAAGGCCGATGCCGAGTTTGCCCTGCGCGACAAGATCTTCTACGTCTGCTCCATGAGCTCGCGCACTATCGTGTACAAGGGCATGCTCGTCGCCACGCAGATGCGCCGCTTCTTCATCGACCTCAACGACGCCGCCGTCAAGACGGCCGTGGCGCTCGTCCACTCGCGCTACTCCACCAACACCACGCCCAGCTGGGAGCGCGCGCACCCCAACCGCTTTATCATCCATAACGGCGAGATCAACACCCTCAAGGGCAACGTCAACTGGATTCGCGCCCGCGAGCCCAACCTGTACAGCCCCGTGCTGCAGCACGATCTTGAGCGCGTGATGCCTATCATCAACCGCGAGGGATCCGATTCCGCGATTCTGGATAACGTGCTTGAGTTCCTGGTCATGAACGGTCGTCCGCTCACGCGTGCCGCGTCCATGTTGCTGCCCGAGCCGTGGGACCACAACGACAGCCTGAGTGAGGAGCGCCGCGCCTACGACGCTTACCAGTCCATGCTCATGGAGCCGTGGGATGGCCCGGCAGCCATCGCCTTTACCGACGGTCGCACGCTGGGCGCCGCCCTCGACCGTAACGGCCTGCGCCCCGCCCGCTACTATGTGACGCGCGACGGTCGCTTTATGCTGGCAAGCGAGGTGGGCACCATCGAGGTGAGCCCCGAGAACATCCTGACGAGCGGCTGTCTGGGGCCGGGCCAGATGCTCGAGGTCGATTTTGCCCGCGGCCGCGTGATCTACAACGACGAGCTGCGCGCCCGTTACGCCAAGGAAAAGCCCTACCGTGATTGGATTGCCGAGGAGACGCTGACCGTCGACGCGCTCGATAGGCCTGCCACGGCAACGCCCGCCGAGGACGCCGAGGTGCCCGCCGCCGTGCGCATGGCTAAGCTCGGGTATCACTGGGATGATGTTGACGAGGTTGTGCGTCCCATGGCCCAGCAGGGCAAGGCGCCGCTCGCCTCGATGGGCATCGATGCGCCGCTGGCCTGCCTGTCCAAGAAGACGCGCTCCTTCTACGACTATTTCTATCAGCTGTTCGCTCAGGTCACGAACCCGCCCATCGACGCCCTTCGCGAGCATATGGTCACCTCGACCACGCTCTACCTGGGCAACCACGGCAACCTGCTCGAGGACTCTCGTACGGCCTGCCAGCTGGTGCGCTTGGAGCGCCCACTGCTGAACGAGGAGGAGTTCGAGCGTATCTGTGCCATCGACCGCGTGGGCTTTAAGACCCGCCGTTTCCGTGCCGTGTACCGCCGCGATGCCGGCGAGGGCGCGCTGCAGGCTGCGCTCAAGCAGCTTGCAGAGGACGTTGAGGCTGCGGTCCGCGACGGCGTGAACATCGTGGTGTTGAGCGATCGTGCCGGAGCGGGCGAGGTACCCGTGCCGTCGCTGCTTGCCGTGGGCTGCGTGCACAACCACCTGATCCGCGCCGGCGTGCGTACCTTTGCCGACATCGTGGTGGAGTGCGGCGATGCCGTGTCCCCGCACGACTTTGCGGCACTGGTGGGTTACTCCGCGAGCGGCATCTATCCGTATAACGCGCATGCGTGCATCCGCGATCTGGCGGCGCGCGGCGATCTGGACGTGACGGCCGAGCAGGGCATCGCCAATTACAACAGGGCTGCGACCGCTGGCATCGTCTCCATTATGTCCAAGATGGGCATCTCCACGGTGCAGAGCTACCATTCGGCGCAAATCTTCGAGGCCGTGGGCTTTACCCCGGAGTTTGTTAACGCGTACTTTGCCGGCACGGTGAGCCGTGTGGGCGGTATGGGTGTCGAGGACGTCGAGCGCGAGCAGAATGAGCGCTACGACGCCGCACTCGCCATCCTTAAGAGCCCGGCTCCCGATCAGCTGCCCACACTGGGCCTGACCAAGTGGCGCCCGCTCGGCGGCGAGGATCACCTGATCGACCCTCAGACTGTCTACCTGCTGCAGACCGCCTGCCGCGAGGACAGCTACGACACCTTTAAGGAGTACAGCGCCCGCCTGCACCGCACCGGCCGTGCCGTGCGCCTGCGCGACTTGCTCGACTTTAATGCCAACGGTCGCACGCCGGTGGCACTCGACGAGGTCGAGCCCGCGCTCAACATCGTCCGCCGCTTTAACACCGGCGCCATGTCGTATGGCTCCATCAGCAAAGAGGCACACGAGTGCATGGCCATCGCCATGAACCGCCTACACGGCCGTTCCAACTCGGGCGAGGGCGGTGAGGATCCGCGTCGCGAGACCCCGCTGGCCAACGGCGACTCCAAGAACTCCGCGATCAAGCAGGTGGCAAGTGCGCGCTTTGGCGTGACGAGCCGCTACCTGTGCAGCGCCTTCGAGATTCAGATCAAGATGGCCCAGGGCGCCAAGCCCGGCGAGGGTGGCCACCTGCCCGGCAAGAAGGTCTACCCCTGGATTGCCGAGGTCCGTCAGTCCACGCCCGGTATCGGCCTGATCTCGCCTCCGCCGCACCACGACATCTACTCCATCGAGGACCTGGCAGAGCTGATCTTTGACCTTAAGAACGCCAACCCCGGCGCGCGCGTGTCGGTCAAGCTGGTCAGCGAGGCCGGCGTCGGCACCATCGCCACTGGTGTTGCCAAGGGCGCTGCCGACAAGATCTTGATCAGCGGCCACAACGGCGGCTCGGGTGCCGCTGCTCGCGATTCGATCTGGCACGCGGGTCTGCCGCTGGAGCTCGGTCTTGCCGAGGCCCAGCAGACGCTGCTGCAAAACGGCCTGCGCTCGCGCGTAGTGCTCGAGGCCGACGGCAAGCTCATGGACGGCACCGATGTCGCCGTCGCCTGCCTGCTGGGTGCCGAGGAGTTTGGCTTTGCGACCATGCCGCTCATCTCTATGGGCTGCCTCATGCAGCGCGACTGCCAGCAGGATACCTGCCCCGCCGGCATCGCTACGCAAAACTGCCGCCTGCGTCGCGGCTTCCGCGGCAAGCCAGAGCACGTCGAGCACTTTATGCTCTTTGTTGCCGAGCAACTGCGCGAGGTCATGGCGAGCCTGGGCTTCCGCACCGTCGACGAGATGGTCGGCCATCCCGAGTGCTTACGCCAGATCGAGGTCCCGGGCAACCGCAAAGCAAACCTGCTCGATCTGTCGCCCGTGCTGGCGAGCGCGACCTGCGAGTTCGGTGCCCATATTCCGGGCGCCGACGGTCGCCACTTCCTGCCGCAGATGGCTGCGGACAGCGAGCTCGATAAGACGCTCGACTCCACGTTGTTTGTGCCCTATACGGCCGATGCCCGTGCGCACCTGCGTCCGATTCGTTTCCGCGCCGATATCGCCAACGTCAACCGCTGCGTGGGCACCATCCTGGGCAACGCGGTGACCAAGGCTCATCCCGAGGGCCTGCCCGCCGGCTCCATCACCATCGATTGCGATGGTTCGGCCGGTCAGAGCTTTGGCGCCTTCCTGCCGCGCGGCATTACGCTCAACGTGTGCGGTGACGCCAACGACTACTTTGGCAAGGGCCTTTCGGGCGGCGAGGTGTCTGTGCGCCCCAACCCGCATGCGACCTACAAGTTCGACGAGAACATCATTGTGGGCAACGTTGCGTTCTTTGGCGCTACGAGCGGCCGCGGCTTCATTAACGGTCTGGCGGGCCAGCGCTTTGGCGTACGCAACTCCGGTGCCACCGTGGTGGTCGAGGGTTGCGGCAACCACGGTTGCGAGTACATGACGGGTGGCCTGGCGCTCATCCTGGGCGAGGTCGGGCAGAACTTCGCTGCCGGCATGACGGGTGGCGTGGCTTATGTCTTTGACCAGTACGGCACGCTCGATGCCCGCGTGAACCACGAGAGCGTTGAGCTCAAGGCCCCGACTGCCGGCGAGCTGGCGCAGATTCGCGAGCTCATCCAGGAGCACGTGGACGCGACGCAGAGCCCGCGCGGCATCAAGCTGCTCTACAGCTTTGAGACGATGAGCAAGCACTTTGTGAAGGTCATTCCGACCGAGTACGAGCGTGTGCTGGCGATTGTCGCTGCGAGCGAGGCTGCCGGCAAGACACATGCGCAGGCAGAGGAGCTGGCGTTTGACATTGTGACCGGTCGCGCGAGCGCCGCGGATGTCGCTCGCTTCGATATTGCGGGCGGTGCTGCGGGTGCTGCGTCCGTGGCCGCCAGCTCTGTTGCTTCGACCAAGAAGGAGGCGTAAGTGCTATGGGTAAGCCCGGTGCTTTTCTTGATATCGATCGCGTGACCCACGAGCTTCGCCCCGTGGAGGAGCGCAGCCGCGATTTCGATCCGCTGTACGTGGAGCTTGACGACGATGCACGCCGTGCCCAGGCGAGCCGCTGCATGATGTGCGGCGTGGCGTTTTGCCAGATGGGCGCGAGCTTTGGCAAGGCACGCCCGAGCGGCTGCCCGCTGCACAACCTGATTCCCGAGTGGAATGAGTTGGTGTACCGCGGCCGCTGGGACGAGGCGGCCGAGCGCCTGTCGCTCACCTCGCCCATGCCCGAGTTTACGAGTCGCGTGTGCCCGGCGCTGTGCGAGGCCGCGTGCAACCTGGGTTCGGTCGATGGCCAGCCCACGACGATCCATGACAACGAACGTGCGATCAGCGACCATGAGTGGGCCAGCGGCGGTCCGCGCCGCTTTGAGCCGGCGGGGGAGGATGCGCCCACGGTCGCCGTGGTTGGTTCTGGACCGGCTGGCCTGGTGGCCGCATGGGAGCTTGCACGTCGCGGTGCCCGCGTGACGGTGTTTGAGCGCGACGACCGACCGGGCGGCCTGCTCATGTACGGCATTCCCAACATGAAGCTCGAGAAGTCTGTGGTCGAGCGTCGTGTGGCGCTCATGCGCGAGCTGGGTATTGTGTTCGAGCTGGGCGCCGACGTGAGCGATCCCAAGGTTACCGCCAGGCTCGACGACTTTGACGCCGCCGTGGTGGCTGCCGGCGCCCGTGCTCCGCGTGGACTTTCGGCTGCGAACATTGATGCCCCGGGCGTGGTGTATGCCGTGGACTACCTGACGGCTTCGACCGTCTCGGTGCTCGATGGCGGCAAGCCCGCGGTGAACGCGCGCGGCCTGGACGTCGTGGTCATTGGCGGTGGCGATACTGGAAACGACTGCGTGGGTACCGCCGTGCGTCAGGGCGCGCGCAGCGTGCGCCAGTTTGAGTTCTTGCCGGCTGCGCCCGATAAGCGCGCGGCAGGCAACCCCTGGCCGCAGTGGCCCAACGTGAAGAAGACCGACTACGGCCAGCAGGAGGCTATCGCTGCCATGGGCGGCGAGATGCGCGCTTGGGGCGTGGACACGCTCGAGGTGCTGCTGGACAAGAAGGGCGCGGCTGCGGGTCTGCGCGTGGTCGATCTGGATTGGTCGGCCGGCAAGCCCGAACGCATTGCGGGCTCCGAGCACGAGGTGCCGGCGCAGCTGGTGCTCATCGCCTGTGGCTTTACGGGTCCGGAACACAGCGTGTTCGAAGCTGTCGGCGTGCCCGTTGCCACGGCGGGCCGCCCGCTGCCCGTGATGGCTTCCGAGGGCTCGCACCTTGCGGCCCGCGTGGATGGTGTTGCTGCGGATGCCGTGCCGGTGTATGTGGCGGGTGATGCCCGCAACGGCAGCTCGCTCGTGGTGAACGCCATGGCCGATGCCCTGGCCTGCGCAGCCGAAGTCGCCGACGCGCTGGAACTGTAAAGTAGTCACGGAGATACTCAACAATCGAATCGGAAAGGGCTGTCCCTAACTGCCGGCACAAAAGGAACGTCCCTAAGTGCCGGCAGTTAGGGACGTTCCTTTTCTGTCGGCACTCGGGGACACTCCTTGCGGATTTGCGAGCAGTTTGCTCGTTTGTCGACGTACGGATGTTCATTTGTCGACTTCTCGGGCTGTGGTCACCTGTTGTTTCTGTGGTGGCTGCGGGCATCTGGCTCAAAAGGGCGGGTTGGCCGTCTATGTCTACCTGCGGTTTTGTTGCGGTGCGCATTTTCGATCAAGCTTTTCGTCAAGTGTTTGGTCAGTATCTGGTTTGCAGTCGGAGGCCTATTTTGCCCGCGCTGGTCGTGGCTGCCCACCTTCCTCGTAAGCTCAAATTGAGGTCCATCAGTTTGAGGAGGATGCCATGACTGACCACGCTTTTGACCGAGCAGAGCTAGCCGAAGCCGTCGGCAACGATATTGCCGACATGGCTCACTTTTGGATGCTGCGGAAGTTTCAATTCCTGGAGCCGGCGCGCGAACAGTTCGAGATCATTGTCGACCCGTGGCTCAGCTATTGCACTGAGCCTTCGCAAAACGAAATCATGGCCTACAACATGGCGTTTACCGATTGGCTGCTGTTTGAGCGCCCCTATCGCCATGGCAAAACGCTGCTCGAGCTGTATGTTGACGAGCCGCCGGCATCGCTTTCGCCTGCCTCGCTCAAGCGGCTCGAGCAGGTACGCGACACGCAGTATTTCTCGCGCTTTGGCATTTTGGACAAGAATCCTGCGTCCGGCATGGTCGTGCTGAAGGACACGCGCACCGATCATCGCTTTGATGTCTACGATCCGCATATCGTGCAGAAGGAGCACTGGAGTGACGGCGCGATTGCGGTGCGCCTCGCCTGCGTCGACGATGTCTGGCTTACGGCGGGACAGCTCTACCTGTATGACATCGCGCGGCTGAGCGATACGGCGGTCGATGGGCCGGGTGCGGTGCATCCGGAGGACCTGCAGGACGGCTTTGACACCTCGTGCATCAGCTTCTTCTTGCGTCTGGTCCGCGACATCATGGGCGCCCAGGGGCGGTACGTAAAGTCGCTCAACATCTACGAGCAGGAGTGGGGGTAGAGGATGGGCGGTTGTCGCCTGCCTTGCCCTCTGTCTTTATGTCTAAATCTGTAACGTTTAGGGGCCTGGAGAACGTCTAACTGTTACAGATCGAGACGTTTGGCACCTGGCTGGGGGGAATGTCTCAATCTGTAACATCTACAGTCCAAAAATCGGTCTTCCTGTTACAGATCAAGACATTTGTCGGCGGAGGCAACGGTGACGATGGTCCATTTGTCCGATGTGGTGGTGATGGAAGTGTCTAATACCGTTTTCAAGCACAAGCATACGACTCGCAACACGTTGGCGCGGAATAGGATGCTCGCGCGACTCACGGAGGCGACCGAGCAAGGTGCGCTGCTCGCAACGCATGACAATGCCGAGCTCATGTGGCTGCGGCGTCATGTTGGAACCGACGATATCGCGGAGCCCGAGCCGTATTTGTTCTGTTTTCAACATGATTGGGATGCGCTGACGCCGGCGGAGCGAACGCTGCGTACCATCAAAGGGCTTGCAGAGTTTCATCCCGATTGGGCGTTTTGGGGCTATGACGCGGCGCTTTTGTGGGGTCTGGAGGTGCCGAATGATCTGCTTGGGTCGCGTTTTCTTGTTAAGACGGGTTGTTCGGTGACGTTGAGCGGCGGGTGCAGGTTGTTGCGTCCGCAGATGGCGGGCGCACTCGAGCATGTTGATGGCGTGCGGGTGACGTCGTTTTGGCGCACGGTGGAGGATTGCCTACTGCGTGCGCCGTTCTCCTACGGGTTGGCGATTGCCGATTCTGCACTGCGGGCGAAAGGCGTATCACGTGGGGATTTGTGCGAGCGCCTCCGCGCCGATTGCGAGGGCAGGCGAGGGTATCGCAGGGCACAGGTGATTGCGTCGTATGCGGACGGGCTGTCTGAAAACGGCGGCGAGTCTCGGTTCCGAGCATTCTTTATTGCGTACGGCTTTCCGGTTCCGGAGCTGCAGGTGGAGTTTCGCGACCCGCTCGATCCGAGCCAGGTGTTTCGCGTCGACTATTTTTGGCGGCTCGAGGACGGGACGTGTGTCATCGGCGAGCTCGACGGAAAGGGGAAGTACACCTTGCAGAGCGGCGAGGGTCGGGAGTCGGTTGACCCATTCGTGGCAGAGCGTCAGCGGGAATCTCATCTGACAATGCTCGGGCATAAGGTGCTTCGGTTTACGTTTAGCGAACTCAAAGACCCGGGGAAGCTGGTCGAGAAAATGAGGCTGGCGGGTATTCCTCGGCAGGTTGAATTGGCTGAGGAGTGGAGATGCCAGTGGTATGGGCGCTGAGAGGTTTTGTCTCGATCTGTAACGTTTAGAGGTTGTTTGAGCTCGTAATTGTTACAGATCGAGACAAGCCGGTGAAACGTCGACCGAATGTCTCGATCTGTAACATCAAGGGGCCCAATAACCCTGTACCTGTTACAGATCGAGACATTTCCCTGGTGTCGCTGGGGTGGGACTGCAACGTGTTCCGTCTCCCCACATCCCCTCTTCCTTCCGTTAACCGATGCGTCTGCAGCAATCCAGCGGGACTAGGTGATAATGGACAAATGTTCAAGTTAATCGTGAGGGAGGAGCTCGATATGGCATCTGCCGATCGTTCCACGTTGTTTATCAATGCGACCATTCTGGATGGTTCGGAGCATATGGAGCCGCAACCCGATATGGCCGTGACTGTTGAGCGTGGCATCATCACCTGGATGGGACCGAGCGCTGTGGCCCAAGCTCCAGCAGGGGCCGAGGTCATCGACCTGGCAGGGGCGTATCTCATGCCGGGCCTCATCAATATGCACGTGCATCTGTGCGGTTCGGGCAAGCCGGTCTCGGCGGGTGATGCGGGCGCGCTGATGAAGAAGCTCGACAATCCCGTGGGCCGCGCCATCGTTCGCCACATCCTCAAAGGCAGTGCCCAGCAGCAGCTGGCAAGCGGCGTGACCACAGTGCGCGGCGCGGGCGACCCGCTGTTTGCCGACATTGCCGTGCGCGACGCTATCGACGCCGGCAAGTATCAGGGTCCGCGCCTGGTAGCGCCGGGAACGGGCGTCACGGTGCCGGGCGGCCATGGCGCGGGCTTGTTCGCCCAGGTGGCCAACAGCCCCGTCGAGGTAGCCGAGCAGGTGCGAGACCTGTATGCGCGCGGCGCCGACGTCATTAAGCTGTTCGTAACGGGCGGTGTGTTCGATGCGACCGAGGTGGGCGAGCCGGGCGTGCTGCGTATGCCGGTGGAGGTTGCCGCGGCGGCGTGCAAGGCGGCGCACGAGGTGGGTCTGCCGGTTATGGCTCATGTCGAGAGCACCGAGGGCGTGAAGGCCGCGCTTGAGGCCGGGGTCGACACGATCGAGCACGGTGCCCCGATGACGCCCGAGATCCTGGAGCTGTATCGCGGCGCCGCGGGCACACAGCTCGAGGGACGCGCGCCGAGCGTGACCTGCACGATCAGCCCGGCGCTGCCGTTTGTATTGCTCGACCCGGAAAAGACCCATTCGACCGATACACAAAAGAAGAACGGCGACATCGTGTGCTCGGGCATCATCGAGAGCGCCCGTGCCGCACTGGAAGCTGGCATTAAGGTGGGCCTGGGCACGGACTCAAGCTGCCCGTTCGTGACGCAGTACGACATGTGGCGTGAGGTTGCCTATTTTGCCAAGTATGTCGGTGTGAGCAACGCCTTCGCGCTGCATACGGCTACGCAAGTCAACGCCGAGCTGCTGGGGCTGGGCGGCGAGACCGGTACGATCGAGTGCGGCAAGGCCGCCGATATCCTGGTGACGCGCAAGAATCCGCTCGATGACCTGTGCGCTCTGCGTGAGCCGACGCATGTGATGTGTCGCGGTGATCTGGTACGCAAGCTCATGGTGAAGCGTATTCCCGAGGTGGACGCCGAGCTCGACGCGATTATGGACATGCCTGCCGAAGCGCTGGCTGAGGAGCTGGCCCGCGACGGTGTGGCGTAGATGTGACAAAGGGGCAGCTCCGTTGCCGCATGCAAAAGCCGAGGTCTCAACACGAGGCCTCGGCTTTTTTATCGAACAAATACTTAAGATTTGGGACAAACAAACCTGATTAATTTGTCCCGCGTGCGGGCGCTAGGAGCGGGTTTCCATCTTGGCGTGGCACTTGGGACAGGTGACGCGGATCTTGCCCTTGCCCTTGGGGACGGAGAGCATCTGGCCGCAGTTGGGGCACTTGAGGTATGCCGTGGTCTTGCGACCCTTCCACATCTTCTTGGCCGTGCGCTTGGCACGCTCAAAGTCTTCCTTACTGGTGCCGGCTGCGCGTGAGGTGCTGGCCGCTGCAGTTCCACCGCCCAAGCTGGCGACGAACTTGCCCAAGCCGGGGACGTTCGCGGTCGCGGCGACAAAGGCCTCGTTCTCCTTGCGACGTGCGTCGATGTTTTTGGACAGGCCGCGCAGCACGCCGATCACGATGACGGCGATGGCGATCCAGCTGAGCCACTGGATGCGGGCTATCGATCCGATCATCGCGATGACAATGCCGGCAAAACCCATCACGATGGTGAGTTCATCGGCACCATTGCGACCCTTCATAAAGTCATTCATGCAAATTGCCTTTCATTCGATATGCCGCACGCCTTTATACCCGATTTAGAGCAAGGGGGACAGGTTATTCTGCACCAATGTGGTGTAAACGTGCCTGTCCCCGATACACCAAGATGGTGCAAAGCAGTCCGTCCCCAATGCCCCAATCACTTGGAGAGCTTGTCGACGACGCGTTCGATCTCGGCGAGCTTGGCGGCCTTGAGGTCTTCGTCGCCCGATTCGATTGCCGAGGTCACGCAACCCTCGATATGCGCCTTGAGCACGTCGGCGTTGATGCGCGCAATGAGCGCCTGCGTTGCCATGAGCTGCGTGGAAATATCGACGCAGTAGCGGTCCTCCTCGACCATCCGCAGGATGCCGTCGATCTGACCGCGTGCCGTCTTGAGCATGCGGGTCACCGATTTATGGTCTGCCATCATGGCGGGTCTTCGTTTCTGGTCGGGGTGCGCGTGGGTCGTTACGCGGCGGTTACGGACAGGGCGTGGAACTTCTCGCCGGCGCCCTCGACGGCGGCGGCGAGCTGCTCGGCGGTCACGGTGTCGGCGCACTCCACCTGGACGGTCTGGGTTTCGTGATCGGCGTCGGCGTCGGTCACGCCGGCCACGTTGAGCAACGCCGTCTCGACGGTGGCGTCGCAGTGGCCGCACATGAGGCCGGAAGTCTTGATTGTGTATCGCATGGGTGTACTCCTTATCGATTGAGATTACCTGACAGTTTAGTCGTGAACAGCGTCATCTTAAAGGTGCGCTGAGGTGCCCGAGATTGCCCCGAAAGAGGAGCGAAGCGTACTTGGGTACGCGAGCGACGGTTTGAGGGGCAAGGTCGGGTGCATCAGTGCGCCGTCTTGGGCTTAAAGGTTCGTAGGCGCAGAGCATTGCTTACGACGCAGACGCTCGACAGGCTCATGGCCGCGGCGCCAAACATCGGCGAGAGCTGCCATCCGGCGAGCGGGAAGAACACGCCCGCCGCCAGCGGAATGCCGATGCCGTTGTAGAACAGCGCCCAGAACAGGTCCTGCTTGATGTTGCGGATCGTGGCGCGCGAAAGCTCGATGGCGCGGGCGACGTCCATGAGGTCGCTGCGCATGAGTACTACGTCGGCTCCCTCCTTGGCGATGTCGGCGCCGGTGCCGATAGCAAGGCCCACGTCGGCGCGCGCCAGGGCGGGGGAGTCGTTGATGCCGTCGCCCACCATGGCGACCTTGCTGCCCGCATCCTGCAGCTCGCGCACGTGGCGCTCCTTGTCGGCGGGCAGGACGTCGGCGATAACCTGTTCGCTGCTCAGTCCCACGCGGCGGGCGATGGCCTCGGCCGTCACGCGGTTGTCGCCAGTGAGCATGCGCACATCGACGCCGAGCTTGCGGAGCGCGGCGATTGCCTCGGCACTCGTTTCTTTGACCTCGTCAGCCACGGCGATGGTGCCGACAAGCTCGTCGTTCTTGGCAAAGAACAGCGGCGTTTTGCCCTCGGCGGCAAATCGCTCCGCAAGTCCTGCGGGCACGGTGATACCCAGCTCGCTCATCAGACGAACGTTGCCGGCAGCGATGACGTTTTGTCCCTCGCGCGCCGTAACGCCTCGTCCAGGTACGGCGGCAAAGTCCTCGACCATGCGCGCGACGATTCCGCGCGACTCGCACTCGGTCATAATCGCCTCGGCCAGCGGGTGCTCGCTTGAGCGCTCCAACGTGGCGGCAAGCTTGAGCAGCGCCTTTTCGCTCATGGCGGGCGAGCCGTCAGCGCGCGTGGTTACCACGATATCGGTCACGGCAGGCTTGCCGCGGGTGACCGTGCCCGTCTTATCGAGCACCACGGTGCCCACGCTGCGCAGGTTCTCCAGCGCCTCGGCGCTCTTAAACAGAATGCCCATCTCGGCGCCCTTGCCGGTGCCCACCATAATGGCGACGGGCGTGGCCAGGCCCAGTGCGCACGGACAGCTGATCACCAGCACGGCCACGGCGGAGGTGAGCGCCTCGTTGATGCTGCCGGTCAGTGCCATCCACGCCGCAAAGGTCACGGCCGAAATCACGAACACCACGGGCACAAACACGCCGGCGACCTTATCGGCCATGCGGGCGATGGGCGCCTTGGTGGCGTTGGCGTCCTCGACGAGTTGGATGATCTTGGCAAGCGACGTGTCGGCGCCCACGCGTGTGGCGCGGAAGGTAAACGAGCCGGTGCGATTGACCGTGGCGGCGTTGACGGTGTCGCCGGCGACCTTTTCCACGGGGATGGACTCGCCGGTGAGCGCGCTCTCGTCCACGGCCGACGCTCCCTTGAGTACCACGCCGTCGACAGGGATAGACTCGCCGGGGCGCACGCGCAGGACCTGGCCGGGAAGGATGGCGTCGACGTCGACGGTGGTCTCGCTGCCGTCCTCTGCCACGACGGTCGCGGTCTTGGGTGCCAAGTCGATGAGCGCCTCGATGGCGCCGCCGGTCTTGGACTTGCTGCGCGTCTCGAGGTATTTGCCCACGGTGACGAGCGACAGAATCGTACCGGCACTCTCAAAGTACAGGTTGCTCATGCCCGTCATCATGGCCTCGTGCACCTGACCTGTGGCCAGCTGGTCGGCCATGATGAACATGGCATAGAGCGACCAGGCGACGGAAGCGGTGGCGCCCACGGCAATAAGGGCGTCCATGGTAGGAGCGCCGTGCGCGAGCGACTTGAAACCGTTGATAAAGTACGCATCGTTGACATAGACGATGGGGATGAGCAGGACGAGCTCGGTGAGGGCGAGCGTCATGCTGTGGATGTGGTCCGTGAAGATGCCGGGCAGCGGCCAGCCGAGCATGTGTCCCATGCCTATGTAGAACAGCGGAATGAGGAAGGCAATCGAGACGATGAGGCGGGTGCGCATGGCAGAGGCGGCGGCCTCCAGCTTTTTGGTCGGCGACTCCATATGGGCGGCGCCGGACCTGGCTTGCACGCTGCCGTTTGAGCCAGCGGCGCCGGTGCCCGCATCGACGGGTGAGGCCGAGTAGCCCGCACGGTCGACGGCGGTGCAGATATCGTCGGAGGTGACCTGCGCGGGGTCATAGTCGACCATCATGGAACCAGCGAGTAGGTTGACCGCGACGCTTTGGACGCCGTCGAGCTTGCTCACGGCGCGGTCCACATGCGCCTGGCAGGCGGCGCATGTCATGCCGCCCACGTCGAACTTATCTTGAGCCATGGCTTCTCCTTTCTGCGGCGTAGTGTTTGAATTGTTAACCTGCTGATACTATACACCCATACCCCCTGGGGGTGTCCAGTATAGAAAGAAATGTATGACATTTCGTTACAGATGAGGGTGGCTGCTCAATCGTTGGCAGCTCATGTCAAACATCTCGATCTGTAACATCTAGCGGGGAAAATGACCTCTAACTGTTACAGATCGAGATTATGTTTTGCGATGTTTGAGTTCGTCTCAATCTGTAACGTGTAGACCCGGTTTTGTCTCGTAACTGTTACAGATTGAGACAATCGGCCCAGACCCGCCTCGTCATCTGTGGTTTACGTGGGGGCATGCGAAGCGCGGGTATACTAACCGGCGGCGAATCTGCTCCATCGCTTAGGGCCGCTGCGTCTGGACGGCGCGTGATAGGGCTGCCAAAGCGATCGCCAGCGTGCTGAGCAACGTCCTCTCTGTGCGCACCTGTTTTGTATGTATTAGCGCACTACCAAGCACGCCCCGCGCGGCTGCATGCCGTGCCCATAACGCGTGCAGATAAGGAACAACAACATATGCGTAATTCTGTATCTGACGTCACGGACGCCGAGATTCTGGACGAGACCCGCGAGGCCATGACCCAGGCTGCCTTCGATGCTGCCGACGAGGCCAATGCTGCCCAGGCCGTCGAGTCCGCGACCGAGAACCTGCCCGCCTTTGACGAGCTGGGACTTTCGGACGAGATGCTTCGTGCCATCGAGAACCTGGGCTACACGGCGCCCACGCCCGTGCAGGCCGGCTCGATCCCCGTGGTGCTCGAGGGCCGCGACCTGCTTGCCGCCGCTCAGACCGGCACCGGCAAGACGGCCGCCTTCTTGCTGCCGACCATGAACAATCTGGAGCACATTGCTCCGCCCAAGCCCGTGCGCGAGCGCGGCGGCCGCAACCGCCGTCGCGGCGCCAAGAAGCCCGAGGGCAACGGTCGCGGCCCCGTGATGCTCGTCATTACCCCCACGCGCGAGCTCGCACAGCAGATCGACGAGGTCGCCAGCAAGATTGCCGACGTCACCGGCCATGTTGCCGTGACCGTCGTGGGCGGCGTGAGCTACAAGCCCCAGACCGCGGCGCTCAAGTACGGCTGCGACATCCTGGTCGCCACGCCGGGCCGTCTGGTCGATCTGATTGAGCAGGGCGCTTGCCACCTGAACGAGGTCAAGGTGCTGGTACTCGACGAGGCCGACCGCATGCTCGACATGGGCTTTTTGCCTGCCGTCCGTCGCATTGTGCGCGAGACGCCGGCCGAGCGCCAGACGCTGCTGTTCTCGGCGACCCTCGACGAGGAGGCCGTGGGCGAGATCACCGACCTGGTGAGCGATCCGGCCCGCGTGGAGATCGCGCCTGCCACGTCGACCGCCGACACCGTCGACCAGTTTGTGTTCCCGGTGTCCATTGAGGCCAAGAACAACCTGCTGCCCGAGTTCCTAAAAAAGGAGGGTCCGGAGCGCACGATCGTCTTTATGCGCACCAAGCACCGCGCCGACAGCTGCTGCCGTCGTCTGGAGCGCAAGGGCATCAAGGCCGCCGCGATCCACGGCAACCGCAGCCAGGCCCAGCGCGAGCGCGCGCTCTCGGCCTTCCGCGACGGCACCGTTGACGTGCTGGTGGCAACCGATGTGCTTGCCCGCGGCATCGACATTAGCGACGTGCGCTACGTCGTGAACTTTGACGTGCCGGCCGAGCCGACCGACTACATTCACCGCATCGGCCGCACGGGCCGCGCCGGCGAGCTGGGCTGGGCCATTACGTTTGTGACCGAGCAGGACGTCGATGAGTTCTACGAGATCGAGAAGCTCATGGACAAGACCGCCGACATCTACGAGGCCGGCGACCTGCATGTGGGCCCCAACCCGCCCGCGGTTGACCCCGAGCGCGACCCTGCCGCCTTTAAGGTGAAGAAGAAGACCAAGCGCGGCAAGTCCAAGAGCAAGAAGAAACTTGAGCAGGCGCGTCGCGACGGCAAGCGCAACGGCGACGATTACGGCGATGTTGCCGGTCGTTCCAACCGCGGTCGCGATGAGCGTCGCGGCGACGGCGAGCGTCCGAGCCGTCCCAAGCGCGGCGGCAAGACCCGCGTGCGCGAGGGCGTTCAGGCTCGCGTGGACGAGGCTGTGGAGAGCGTGGCCCGCGAGGTGGCCGCCGAGGAGCGCGGGGGTGCTGCTGAGCAGGGCCCGCGCGGCAACCGTGCCGAGCGTCGTGCCAAGCAGTTCCAGGGCGAGGCGCACCGCCGTCGTCGTGAAGACGAGGACCGTGGCGGTCGTCGTCGTGTTGAGCGCGAGGACGAGGATCGTGGCTCGCGCGGTGGCAAGCGCGGCTCGGGTGACCGTTGTCGCTCCGGTCGCGATGGCGAGCGCGGCGGGCGCGATGAGCGCCGTGGCGGCGAAGGCCGTGGTTCGCGTGACGAGCGTGGTACCCGCGGCGGCGAGTCCCGCGGCGGCAAGCGCTTTGACGAGCGCGGAGGTCGCGAGGGCGGCCGTGGCGGCGAGCGTCGCGAGGGCACTCGTGGCAACGGTGGCCGCAGCGGCTCCGGTCGTTCGAATGAGTCGCGTGATCGTCGCGACCCGCGTGCCAGCCGCGATCGTCGCGATGATTGGCGCAACTACGATGACACCCGCGAGGAGCGCCGTGGCGGCTATCGCGGCGGGCGCGGCGGCAACCAGGCCGGCTCCCGCGGCGGTCGTGCCGGCGGTCGCGATAACCGTGGCAGCTATGGTAACAATCGTGGCGGCAAGCGCGGCGGCAGCTCCCGTCGTCCCGGCGACGGCGGCGGCAAGCGCAAGTAACACACGTGTCGCGCGGTAAGGCGAGATGAATTTGGGCCCCGAGCAGACTATGCTCGGGGTCCTTTTTAGTGGGCGCAGTTTGAGGTGGGCCGGCTCCCTAACGAAAATGCACGGAGACGGTCGCGGCAAGAGATGTGGGCTATCGGCTTAGTTGGAGATTCGCGTATGCGGGGTTCTGGCATCGACGGAGAACGTGAAACTCCCCACTGACACGCGGCGGCTGCGGTGCCCGGGCGGATACGCCAGGGATTCCGCTCGCCGTCTGGCACCCCTGCTGCCATTTGGCTTTCACGCTCGCATTCTTTTGGATGTGAGTGTGTTTTTTCACGGCATGCACGGGTCCCCTCGGGTGCACCGTGCATTTTTGGGAGTATTCAGCAGGCCGGGGCGGCTGCATACGCACCGGAAGCGTCTTTTTGGGCCAGCGAGATCCTTCGACAGACTATTTGGGTTGGCGGACGGGGTCCGGCGCGGCGATATCACACGTTTCGCGTCGCGCCGGGCCCCAAAATGACGCCGATTGCGCGGCTTCCCCGATTCGCGGCGTCGCCGACGGGGACCGCGATGCTGAATACTCCGGTTTTTGCACGGTCCAAGCAGGGGTACGTTGGGACGGGAAGGGGTGCCCCCGTCTTTTTATGCATGACGTAAGCGAAATTATGCAAGACAATAGGGCACCATGCACCGGATACCCAGATTGGGGGCGACATGCGCCGCGATACGGGGTCGGGTGCCCCACCGGGAATAGCCACGAGGGTTACAAAACTATAGAGACATCCAAATATCGCCTAAAAACCGTTTATCGGAGAATAAATACCGTTCACCGGTCATAATGATTGTTCTGGCTTTGGGCTTGTCTACAATAACTCCCGTAAAAAGAAATGCGGAAGGTTACCGAGTCCCTCGGACGTGGGCCTAACCAAAGTCTTTGAACGGGTGTGTCTCTATGGATGCATTCGCTTGATTTTGGTTGGGCTATATTTATGAAGGGACATGCCACCATGGGTTTCTTTTCTCGCCTGATGGGCGGTTCGGATGAGCAGAAGACTGCAGCTTCCGAGTTCGAAATCCTCGCTCCCGTTTCCGGCGAGCTTGTTCATCTAGAAAATACCAATGACCCCGCTTTTAGCAGCCGTGCCGTGGGCGATGGCGTTGCCGTGGTTCCCCAAGAGGGAACGGTGTGCGCTCCTGTTTCCGGCACCGTCGCGGCGTTGTTTCCGACTGAGCACGCGCTGGGCATCATGTCCGACGACAGCTCTGCTCAGGTGATGCTGCATATCGGAATCGACACTGTTAAACTTGAGGGCAAGGGCTTCCATGCACTTGTTGCTCAGGGTGACCATGTCGACGCGGGCCAGCCCCTCGTCGAGGTCGATTTCGACGCGGTTCGCGCCGCTGGCTTCGACCCCACGGTCTTCGTTATCGTGTGCGAGCGCTCGGAGAACTCGACTCTTCGTGAGCATGCTTCCGGCCCTGTTGCTGTTAAAGAGCCTGTCGTCTGGCTTTCCGAGTAAATTCTTGTGGTGGGTACCGTGGTTATCAAGCGAGTTTTCAACAATAACGTCGCAATGGTCACTTCGGACGATGGCTCCGAGCTCATCGTCATCGGCCGAGGCCTCTGCTTTGGCCGCCATGCCGGCGACGCTATCGACGAGGCATCGGTCGAAAAGACCTATGCGCTGCAGGAGGGCACTTCTCAGGATTCGCGCACGATTGACCGCTTGGCACATCTTTTGGAGTCCATTCCCACCGTCAACCTCGTGATTTCCGAGGACATTGTTCAGATGCTCCGTCGAGAGCTCAATGTTGATATCAACGACAAGATTCTCATTGCTCTCGCAGACCATATCAGTCTTGCTTTGGAGCGCGAGCGTAAGGGCGTCCCCTGCGAGAATCCGTTGCTGCTCGAGATCCAGCAGTTCTATCGCAAGGAGTATGCGCTTGCGGGCCGTGCGCTGCAGATTATCAAGGAGTATATGGGCATCCAGATGAGCGAAGAAGAGCAGGGTTTTATTACGCTGCATATCGTCAACGCCACCATGCCGCAGCGCTCTGACCGTCTGATTGTTTCGGTCCAGCTTGTTCGCGACGTGCTCGCGATTGTTTCCGAGCACTATGCCACGACCCTTGACGTCACCTCGTTGCCGTACGAGCGTTTCGTTCGCCATCTGCAGTTTTTTGCGCAGCGGGCGCTCGATCCCGCGGCGGGGCAGGTCAATGGCGACGCGCTGTTCCGTATCGATGAAACGGCGTATCCGAGGGCGTTCTCGTGTGCGGAGTCAATTGCCGACCACTTAGCGTCTACCTATAACGTTGTCGTTACCGATGCCGAGAAGAGTTATCTCGCATATCACATTGTTAACCTGCTTGGAGAACCTGGTCTCTAGGCATAACGTGCCCACACATCGATTGATATAAGGCAAGGCTCACGGTCTTGTCCAGGGCACATCTGTCTTAATTTGCGGAAAAGGAAGGGGAGTACCGCTATGACCGCAAAAAAGAAGTTCAATTTCAAAGCGCCGTTGGAGGTGTTCGCGAAGTCAATCGTTCAGCCGATGATGTATCTCTCGGTTGCCGGCATTCTGCTCATCGTGGGCATTATTCTGACCAACAAGACCATCTGCGCCGTGATCCCCGTGCTGGGTTCCGGTCCGTTCCAGCTTGTGGGCGCCGTTGTCTATCAGTCGCTGATGTTTATCATCAACAACCTCTCGATTCTGTTCTGCGTGGGCATCGCCGGCGCCATGGCAAAGAAGAACAAGGGCCATGCTTCGCTGATTGCCCTGATGTCGTTCTTCCTGTTCCTGCAGGCTAACAACATCGTGCTCAACGCCACCGGCTCTCTTGCCGAAGCGAGCGGCATGCTCGGTCTTACCGGAACCGGCCAGAGCACCGTTATGGGCATTCAGGTGCTCGATACCGGCGTGTTTGGCGGCATCATTCTTGGTTGCATCACCGGTGCCGTGTTCAACAAGTACTCGAACAAGCAGTTCCCCATTGCCCTTTCGATGTTCTCGGGCGTTCGCTTCCCGTTCCTGATCATGATCATCATCTCCTGGATCATGGGCGCTGGCTTCTGCATCGTTTGGCCTCCGGTTCAGGGTGCCATCTCCTCCGTTGCCGGCATCATTAAGGAGTCGGGCAACATCGGTCTGTTCATCTACGGCATGCTCAACAAGCTGCTCGTTCCCACCGGTCTGCACCACCTCATCTACACCCCGTTCCAGTTCTCCGATGTGGGCGGCACCCTTACGCTGGGTGATCAGGTTATCGCCGGCGCCTATCCCATCCGTGTCGCCGAGATGGCAATGACGGGCCAGCCCTTCTCCGATAGCACCTACTTCAACAGCTACACCTTCAACAACCTGTGGCCCTACATCGGTATCGGTCTCGCCTTTATCTTCACCGCCTACAAGCAGAACAAGGACAAGACCAAGGCTGTCATCATACCGCTGATCATCACCGCCGTGCTTTCCTGCGTGACCGAGCCCATGGACTTCCTCTTTGTCTTTGCCGCTCCCGTGCTCTTTGTCGTTCACTCGGTTCTTTCCGGCATCTTCCTGGTCCTGCTCAAGGTCCTCTCCGTGCCCGCTTCGACTGCAGGCGGCATCATCAACATCGTGGTTTCCAACCTGGTCCTCGGTGTCGATAAGACCAACTGGCCGGTCATGCTGGTGCTCGGAGTCGTCAACGCCGCTCTGTACTTCTTCCTCTTCACCTTCCTTATCAAGAAGCTCAACCTCCACACGCCTGGTCGCGAGGAAGAGTCCGAGCTTGCTGAGTCCGTTGCCGAGGGCGAGGCCGCCGCGTCTGTCGCGGTGAAGCAGGGCGCTGTTGCCGCGGCCCCCGCAGAGGGCGTCGATGCAGGTATTGCCGACCTGGTCGCAGGTCTTGGTGGCAAGGACAACATCGAGGAGCTCGAGAACTGCTTTACGCGTCTCCGCGTGAACGTTAAGAACCCGGACCTCATCAATGAGGACCTCATCAACCACGTGCCCAACAGCGGCATCAACCGCAACGGCAATAATATCCAGATCATCTTTGGCATGAAGGTCGCCGAGATGCGCGACAAGGTCGAAAACGCAATTGAGAAGGAGCAGTAAACAATGATCATTACTCTGTGTGGTGGCGGATCCACCTTTACCCCCGGCATCGTCAAGTCCATCGCTCTGCGCAAGGACGAGCTCGACGTTGACGAGATTCGTCTGTACGACATCAACGAGGAGCGCCAGTGCAAGATCGGCGTGCTCGTGGACTGGATTTTGCACGAGGACCTTGGCCTGGACATCAAGCTCACGGTGACCACTGACAAGGAGACTGCCTTTACGGACGCGAGCTTCGTGTTTGCCCAGATGCGCGTGGGCGGCTATGCCATGCGCGAGCAGGACGAGAAGATTCCGCTGCGTCACGGCTGCGTGGGCCAGGAGACCTGCGGTTGCGGCGGCCTTGCCTACGGCATGCGCACCATCTTCCCCATGGTCGAGCTGATCGATGACGTTGAGAAGTACGCTAAGAAGGACTACTGGATTCTCAACTACTCCAACCCTGCTGCCATCGTGTCCGAGGGCTGCCGCGTGCTGCGTCCCAACGCTCGCATCATCAACATCTGCGACATGCCGATCGCGATCATCGACGTGGTTTGCGCCGCACTCGATATCGACAAGAAGGATGTCGAGTACGATTACTTTGGCCTCAACCACTTTGGTTGGTTCACCTCGATCCGCCACAAGGGCGAGGAGGTGCTCCCGCAGCTGCGCGAGTACATCAAGGAGCATGAGATTCTGCTGCCCGACTCCTACCTCAAGGGCATGGGCTCGCTCATGGCAAAGAAGCCCGAGGAGGCCACTGACGAGCACCCCGAGCAGAACCGCCACACCAAGGGCAGCTGGTACTACGTCTGGAAGGGCGAGTACGAGATCATGGAGTGCTTCCCGGAGTACCTGCCCAACACGTATCTGAACTACTACCTGCAGCAGAAGGAGTTCGTCGAGCATTCCAACCCCGAGCGCACCCGTGCTAACGAGGTTGAGGAGACGCGTGAGAAGAACCTCTTCGACGGCATCGACCACTACGAGAAGACGGGCGAGATCGACGAGAGCACGTTCTATGCGGGCAGCCACGGCGACTGGATTGCCGACCTGGCTATCGCTCTGAAGAACGATACCAAGCAGCGCTTCCTGGTCATTTGCGAGAACAAGGGCGCTATCCCCAACATGCCCTACGACGCTATGGTCGAGCTGCCTGCCTACATTGGCAAGAACGGCCCCGAGGTCATCAGCCGCGACAACATTCCGCTGTTCCAGCAGGGCCTCATGATGCAGCAGCTGAACTCCGAGAAGCTCGTGGTCGAGGCTACGATCGAGGGTTCTTACGAGAAGGCGCTCAAGGCCTTCACGCTCAACAAGACCGTACCGTCGATGAAAGTCGCCAAGGAAGTTCTCGACGACATGATCGAGGCCAACAAGGGTTACTGGCCCGAGCTTAAGTAAAAGCAACAGGGTCGCTGGCCGCATACCTAGAGCAATGCCCCGTCCACGTGATTGCGTGGACGGGGCATTGTCATTTGGTAACGCGTTTTATCAAATATGGCATTTATCTGCGGAAATGTTCGTTTTCACCGCTAAGGACGACGTTTCATACCGCCTGCCGAAGCGTGTCGCTGCCAAACAATTTTATAGGTCAGTGTTGTGCGTGTAGCAACTTCGCCCGGTCTCGCCTCCGGGCTGCCATGTGAGAGGGGATCTTATGGCTCGACTGCACGTAATGGAACGCAGCCACGCTCAGGCCGTCATGGACGATCTGCACGATGCGCTCGGACGCCGTCTGGCGGTGAGTTCGCTCGCCCCGTGTCCCGTTGAGTTTACGGCAGCGCTCGTTAACCTGTGCTCCACCCAGAGCTGCGGCAAGTGCACACCCTGCCGTGTGGGCCTGAGCGCGCTGAGCGACCTGCTCGCCGATGTGCTCGAAGGGCGCGCCGATGAGTCCACGCTCAACCTGATTGAGCGCACGGCCCGCACCATCTACCTTTCGAGCGACTGCGCCATCGGCTACGAAGCTGGCGCCATGGCACTCACGGCCATTCGCGGCTTCCGCGACGATTTTGAGCATCACATCCGCGAGCACTCCTGCGGCTTTGACCGCGAGGCCCGCGTCCCGTGCGTTTCGGGCTGCCCGGCGCACGTCGACATTCCCGGGTACATTTCGCTGGTCGAGGCCGGCCGGTATGCCGACGCCGTCAAGGTCATCCGCAAGAACAACCCACTGCCGCTCGTCTGCGGCTTGGTGTGCGAGCATCCCTGCGAGATGCATTGCCGCCGTGGCATGGTCGACGACCCCATGAACATTCTCGCCCTCAAGCGTTTTGCCGTTGAGCACAGCGACCTCAACGACCACAAGCCGCATGTAGTGGACGACACCGGTAAGCGCGTCGCCGTGATCGGCGGCGGCCCGGCCGGCCTTTCCTGTGCCTACTACCTGGCCGTGATGGGTCATAAGGTGACCATCTTTGAGCAGCGCCACCACCTGGGCGGCATGCTGCGCTATGGCATCCCCAGCTATCGTCTGCCGCGCGAGCGCCTGCAGGCCGAGATCGACTGGATCTTGAGCGCCGGCATCGACGTGGAGCTCGACCACTCCGTCAACGGCGAGGAGCTTGCCCGCCTGCGCGACGAGTTCGATGCCGTCTACCTGGCCATTGGCGCCCACAGCGATAAGAAGCTCGGCCTTCCGGGCGAAGAAGCTCCCGGCGTGGAGTCGGCCGTCAAGATGCTGCGCGCCATCGGCGATGACGAGCTGCCCGACCTGAGCGGCCAGCGCGTGTGCGTCATCGGCGGCGGTAACGTGGCCATGGACGTGGCGCGCTCCGCCGTGCGCTGCGGTGCCGAAAAGGTGAGCATCGTCTACCGCCGGCGCATCTGCGATATGACAGCCCAGGACGCCGAGATCGCCGGTGCCCAGGCCGAGGGCTGCGAGGTGCTGGAGCTGACGGCTCCGCTCGCCATCGAGACGGGCGAAGACGGTCGCGTGAGCGGCCTGCGCGTGCAGCCGCAGATTATCGGCGAGCCCCGTCGTGGGCGTCCGGCCCCGCGTGCCGCCGCCACGCCCGAGCGCGTCATTCCCTGCGAGCGCGTTTTTGTGGCCATTGGCCAGGACATCGATTCCAAGCCGTTTGGGGAGATAGGCATTGCCTGCAAGTGGGGCTGCGTGGTCACCGATTCGGATGGCGCCGTGCCCAACTTCGACGGCCTCTTTAGCGGCGGCGACTGCCAGACCGGCCCCGCCACCGTTATCCGCGCCATCAACGCCGGCCGCGTGGCTTCGGCAAATATCGACCGCTACCTGGGCTTCGACCACAAGATCAAGCTCGAGGTCGAGCTGCCGACCGTCCAGTTTAAGGGCAAGCACGAGTGCGGCCGCTGCGAGCTGGGCGAGCGCGAGGCCGGCGAACGTATTCACGATTGGAATCTGGTCGAACAGGGCCTTACTGAGGAGGAGGCACGCCAAGAGGCGAGTCGTTGCCTGCGTTGCGACCACTTTGGCTTTGGCGCGTTCCGCGGAGGGAGGAACCTGGAATGGTAGAGCTCAACAAAACCACCGTCGGCGACAACAGCGAAAACGGAGCGCACAACATGGTCAAGATCATTATCGATAACTGCGAGGTCGTGGTGCCCGAGCACACCACGATCCTAGATGCGGCCAAGTCCGCCGGCATTCAGATTCCCACCCTGTGCTACCTGCGCGATTTAAACGAAATCGGCGGCTGCCGCGTGTGCTTAGTCGAGGTCGAGGGCTGCGACCAGCTGGTTGCCGCCTGCAACAACTACGTGCTCGACGGCATGATGGTCCACACCAACAGCCCCAAGGCCCGCGAGGCCCGTCGCACCAACGTGCAGCTGCTGCTGTCCCAGCACGATTCGCAGTGCACGAGCTGCGTGCGCAGCGGCAACTGCAACCTACAGACCATCGCCAACGACCTGGGCATTTTCTATCTGCCGTATCAAAGACATTTGGCGGGCGAGGGCTGGGATTTCGATTTCCCCATCATCCGCGAAAACGACAAGTGCATTAAATGCATGCGCTGCATCAAGGTGTGCGAGAGCGTGCAGGGCCTGGGGATTTGGGACCTGACCAACCGCGCCACGCATACCGCCGTGGGTACCCGTGGGCGCGCGCCGATCGGCAAGACCGATTGCGTCGCGTGCGGCCAGTGCATTACGCATTGCCCGACGGGCGCACTGCGCGAGCGCGACGATACCGAGACCGTGTTTGACGCGCTCGCCGATCCCGACAAGATCGTGGTGGTGCAGATCGCGCCGGCCGTGCGTAGCGCTTGGGGCGAGGAACTCGGCATTCCGCGCGAGGAGGCTACCGTCGAGCGCCTGGCGTGCGTGCTGCGTCGCGTGGGCTTTGAATACGTGTTCGATACCGATTTCTCGGCCGACCTCACCATTATGGAGGAGGGCTCCGAGCTGCTCGGGCGCCTGGGCGCCGCCGCCAAGGGCGAAGGTGACAGCCGCGGCTGGCCCATGTTTACGAGCTGCTGCCCGGGTTGGGTTCGCTTTGTGAAGGCGCGTTATCCGGAGTTTGTCGACAGCCTGTCCACGTCCAAGTCGCCGCAGCAGATGTTCGGCGCCATCGCCAAGACCTACTACGCCAAGGTGCTGGGCGTGGAGCCCGAGCGTCTGTTCGTGGTGTCCGTTATGCCGTGCACGGCCAAGAAGGCCGAGTGCGCGCTGCCGAGCATGATGGGCGAGGGCGGCGCGCCCGATGTGGACGTTGCGCTGACGGTGCGCGAGATGGTGCGCATGATCCGCGCGAGCCACGTGAGCGTGGACACGCTGGTTGAGGAGCCGCTCGATACGCCGCTGGGCTTTGGCACGGGCGCGGGTGTGATCTTTGGCGCCACGGGCGGCGTGATGGAGGCCGCCGTGCGCTCGGCCTATTACCTGGTGACGGGCAAGAACCCCGACGCCGACTTCTTTACCGACGTGCGCGGCCTGGACGGCTGGAAGGAAGCCGTGGCCGATATCGATGGCACCAAGGTGCGCGTCGCCGTGGCGCACGGGCTGGGCAACGCCGCCCGTCTGCTCGACGCGATTCGCGACGGTCGCGTGAGCTATGACTTCGTTGAGGTCATGGCGTGCCCGGGCGGCTGCGTCGGTGGCGGCGGTCAGCCCATCCACGACGGCTGCGAGCTGGCAGCTGAGCGCGGCCAGGTGCTGTGGGGCCTGGATGCGAAGGCGGACATTCGCTTCTCGCACGAGAACCCCGATGTCCAGGCATGCTACCGCGAGTTTTTGGGCGAGCCGCTCTCGCCGCTGGCCGAGGAGCTGCTGCATACCGACCATCACGCATGGACGATGCCTAACGAAGGGACGTGCTAACGATGCGCGCGTTTACTGTTGAGATGACGCGCCGGGGGTTTGCCTCGGCGCTTGCCGCCGGCGCGCTGTCGCTTGCACTGGTTGGATGTGGCGGCGGGGCCGCGGAGGCTGGGTCTGCTGCGGGCTCGGCTGCCACGGACGGCGCCGGTGCTGCTGCAGGGCCGGTCGAGGTGCGCGTCGCCTCGCTCAAGGGGCCGACCTCGATTGGCCTGGTGCAGTTTATGGACCAGGCGGCGAGTGGCGAGACGGATAACGAGTTCGATTTTGCGATCAGCGCCGCGGCCGACGAGATCGTGCCCAAGGTCATTCAGGGCGATGTCGATATCGCCCTGGTGCCCGCCAACGCGGCGAGCGTTCTCTACAACAAGACCGAGGGCGCGGTGCAGGTCATCGACATCAACACGCTCGGCGTGCTAAGCGTGGTGACGGGCGACGCGAGTGTGACCTCGTTTGGCGATCTGGCGGGCCATGCCGTCTATATGACGGGCAAGGGCACCACGCCGGAGTACGTCATGAACTACCTGCTGGAGCGCGCGGGCCTGACCGGCCAGGTGGCGCTCGAGTTTAAGAGCGAGCCCACCGAGGTGCTGTCGGCCCTGCTTGCCGATCCGTCTGCCGTGGGTGTGCTGCCCGAGCCGTTTAAGACGGCGGCCGTCGCCAAGAGCGAGGGCAAGCTGTCGGCACCGGTGAGCCTGACCGATGCGTGGGACGAGCTGGCAGGAGACACGGGCTCGCGCTTGCTGACGGGTGTGACCGTGGTGCGCCGCGCGTTTGCCGAGGAACATCCCGAGGTCGTGGCGGAATTCCTGAGCTGCCACGCGGCGAGCGTTGAGGCCGTGAACGCGTCGCCGGTGGACTGGGCCCAGGCCGTGGTCGATGCGGGCATCGTGGATAACGCCGCGATTGCCGAAAAGGCGATTCCCGGGTGCATGCTCGTGTGCCAGACGGGGAAGGATATGAAGGCGGCGCTCGGTGGGTATCTGCAGGTGTTGGCCGATGCGGACGCGAGTGCCGTGGGCGGCAAGCTCCCGGCTGACGATTTCTGCTACATGGAGTAGCCCGTGCGTGTGTTTGCTCGACAAATGACAGAGCGCATGAAGGCGGTGGCGGCAGCAGGTGCCGTTGCCGCCTTTTGGCTTGCCGTGTGGGTGCTGGTGGCGGGTCTTGTGGCACAGCCGCTGATTTTGCCGGGGCCGGGCGCTGTCGTGGTATCGCTGTTGCGCCTGGCGTGCGATGGCGGTACCTGGGCGATTTTGGTGGGCTCGGGCGCGCGGATACTGGGCGGGCTGGCGCTTGCCGCGGTGTGCGGCGGCGTGCTGGCGGGAGCCTCGGTGCGGTCGCGGACGTTTGCCCGCCTGGTGGCACCGGCGCTGTCGTTTGTAAAGGCGACGCCGGTCGCCTGCGTGGTGGTCCTGTTGCTTATCTGGCTGGGATCGGCGCGCGTGAGCATCGCGGCGGTTTTTTTGATGGCGCTGCCGGGCGTATATTTCTCACTGGTCGAGGGCTTGGCGCAGGTTGATAAGCCGCTGGAGCAGATGCTCCGCCTGCATGGCGTGCGGGGCTGGCGACTGTTTTGCGCCCACACCTGGCGTGAGGTGCTGCCGTTTGTGCTTTCGTGCGCGAAGGCGGTCATCGGCATGAGCTGGAAGGCCGGTGTAGCGGCGGAGCTCATCGGCATGGCGACGGGCACCGTGGGTGAGCGCATCTATCAGGCAAAGCTTTTGATTGAGACGGCAGATCTGCTGGCGTGGACCGTGTTGGTCGTGGCGGCATCGTGGGCATGTGAGCGCGTGCTAGTGTGGCTGCTGCGGGTTTCGGGGCCCGTGGCGTGGCGCGCGGCCGTGCGGGCGCATGGGCATGGATTGCGTGGGCGTGCGGGGGCTGCGAGCGATGGCACTTCAGCGGAGCTTGCGCTTGCCGTGGGCGATCGCGCGCCCTGGGCGCCGGCGCTGGATGGTCTGGTGCTCAACTTGCCCGCGGGTGGGCGTATCTGTGTGATGGGCGCTTCGGGCATGGGCAAGTCGACGCTGCTTTCGTTGGCAGCGGGGGAGTGCGCGCCGTGCTCGATGGTGTTTCAGGATGCACGCTTGGTCGAGTCCGCCGCGGCGCTGGATAACGTGCTAGTGTGCGCCGATGCACGCGTGGACGCCTCGAGTGCTGCGGCCCTGTTGCGCCTGCTGGTGCCGGGGGTCGATGTACATGCTCGCGTGGCCGAGCTTTCGGGCGGGCAGCGCCGTCGCGTCGAGATCGCTCGAGCCCTGCTGTGCCCGGGCGGCGCGGTGATTCTTGACGAGCCCTTTACCGGTTTAGATACCGCTGCGCGCGACGCATGCGCCGAGGTCGTGCTCGACTTGCTCGACGGTCGCATGCTGTTGCTTGCCACGCACGATGCCGCTGACGCTAAGGCCCTCAATATCTCGGATATCATCACGCTCTAAATACTTACTCAGCAACAAAATGATCCGTTTTTTCTCCGTCCCCATGGGGTCGGGTATGGTATTCTATCTGCGGGGTAATACTTAGGAATACCAAGTAATACCAACGCCGCAGAAACAAACTCCGGATGCGGGCCAATCGGGTTGCCTTCACAGCCCGTCGCCCAGCCGCGTGGCCCGCATCTATCCGCACTACCGTCGTTTCAAAAAGGAAGCGCCATGGCAGAACACATGACCCCCGTAGTCGCGAAGGTCTTGCCCGAGGAGAAGGCAGCCTTCGCGGCGGCAACCCAGCTCGTGGGCACCACGCCGTCCAACGCCATCCGCATGTTTATCGCCGCGTTCAATCGCTGCGGCACCTTCCCGTTCGACATCTCGCCCAACGGGGCTTTTGGCATTTCGCCCGATTCTCATCAATAAGTGATCCGTTTTCCTCCGTCCCCATGGGATCAGCTCTCTGCCAAGTTGTGGTAGAACTAGGGAACGGTTTTGAGGAGGTTGGCATGCTCAATGCGATGATTTGGGCGCTTGCCTGTTTTGGCGTCGTCGCTGCCGATATTGCCCTGAGCGTCGTTTTGTTCTCCGCTCTTGGCGTCGCATCGGTGTTCATGGGTTTTTCGATCGATGATCTCGACATTCAATTGCTTCAGGCCGTCGTGCAGACGGCATCGTTTTTAATGGCGCTGCTGTGGTGGCGTTATCTGTGGCCGCGTTCGTTTATGGCACGCCGGCAAAGCGCGCATCCGCTCGGCGGGGGAGCGCGTGGGGCGTGGAAGCGCATCGCCTGCGTTATCGTGATTGGCCTGGCCCTGCAAGTGGTCGTTGGCTACGTGACCGACGCCGTGCTGTCGCTGTTGCCCGACGCCGCGGCCGACTACAGCGAGCTTGTCGAGGAAACAGGTATGGGCGACACCAGCTATCTCGCCGTCCTGACTACGGTGCTCGGCGCCCCATTTTGTGAAGAGCTGCTGGTGCGCGGCATTATTATTGAGTTTTCGCTCCGAGCGTTTAATCCGCAGTGCCGCCTACTTTGGAAGCGCCCGCGTCGTGCGAGCGCGCAGAACGGCGCCATGGTGCCCTGGGCGGCCCCAAGTACGTGGGGTATCGCCGCGGCGATTGTGCTGCAGGCGGCAATCTTCGGTTTTATGCACATGAATTGGGTGCAGGGTTGCTACGCGGGTGCCGCCGGCCTCATCTTTGGCTGGGTGCTCGTGACGACCGGAAAGCTCCGCTACACGATCCTGCTGCACTTTGCCTTTAATGCCGGGTCGTATCTCATGACGTTGCTTTGGTTTGTGAACACGCCGTTCGATGTGGCAATTACGGTCGCTATCGCTGGCGTCATCCTCGTTGAAGCAATGCGCTCACTGCGCCACGCGTGTGGGATGGACGCAGCGAGCGCGCCGCTGCCCTAGTTGCGACGCCCGCCTCCGTTGGCACCCTGACGCCCCTGAGCTGCACGGTTGCGCCCGGCAGTGTTTTGCGCGCGCGACATGCCGCTGTGCCCCTTGCTGCCCTTGGGCCCCTTGCCGCCAGCGCCACCGTGGGCCTTGCCGCCCTTCTTGCCAGTGCCGTGTCCGCCGCTGGCCGATGCCTCGCCCGGGCGTGGCGGCACGGGGCGAATCAGACAATGCTTGGTGTAGCCAATCAGGTCGCGGCGGCCTGCCTTCTCCAATGCCTCGCGCACGAGCTTGTAGTTCTCGGGTTTGCGGTACTGAATCAGCGCGCGCTGCATGGCCTTTTCGTGTGGGTCGCGGGCCACGTAGATCGGCTCCATGGTGCGCGGGTCCACGCCGGTGTAGTACATGCAAGTGCTCATCGTGGACGGGGTGGGGTAGAAGTCCTGCACCTGCTCGGGCATGTAGCCCATGTCGCGTACGGCCTCGGCAAGGTCCACGGCTTCCTTCATCGTCGATCCGGGGTGGCTCGAGATCAGATACGGCACCACGTACTGCTTGAGTCCGTATTCGCGGTTCAAGCGCTCAAATTTGCGACAGAACGCATCGTAGACGGCGCGGCTCGGCTTGCCCATCACGGAGAGCACCGCGTCGCTCACATGCTCGGGCGCCACGCGTAGCTGGCCCGAGACATGGTGCTCCAGCAGCTCGCGCAAAAACTCGTCCGAGGCATCGGCCATGGTGTAGTCAAAACGGATGCCGCTGCGGACGAAGACCTTCTTGACGCCCGGCAGCTGGCGCAGGTCGCGCAGCAGCTGCGTGTAGCCGCTCTCGTCGACCACCATGTTCTTGCACACGCTCGGCCATAGGCAGCGCTTGTTCTTGCACACGCCATGTTTGAGCTGCTTGTCGCAGGCCGGGCGGCTAAAGTTGGCCGTCGGTCCGCCCACATCGTTGATGTAGCCCTTAAACTCGGGATCGCGCGTGAGCAGCTCGGCCTCGCGCATGATCGAGTCGTGGCTGCGCATCTGCAGCACGCGGCCCTGGTGGAAGGTCAGCGCGCAAAACGAGCACTCACCAAAGCACCCGCGGTTGGAGCTGATTGAAAACTTGATCTCGGCAAAAGCCGGCACGCCGCCCGCTGCGTCGTAATCGGGATGCCAATCGCGTGCGTAGGGGAGTTCGGCCACCTCGTCCATCTCGTCGGTGGTAAGCGTCGCGGACGGCGGGTTCTGCACCACATAGACGCTGTTGGGGTAGGGTTCTACCAGGCGATGCCCGGTGATGGGGTCCATGTTCTGCTGCTGCACGTTAAAGCTGCGCGCGTAGTTGAGCTTGTCGGCGGCAAGGTCGTCCCAGCTGGGCAGCAGGTCGTAGTCGTAGACCTCGTCGAGCGAGCTGGTGCGGTAGACGGTGCCGTTGATATAGGTGATCTGATCGATGGGCAGGCCCGCGTCGAGCGCATCGGCGATCTCGACGATCGCGTGCTCGCCCATGCCGTAGATGAGGATGTCGGCGCCCGAATCGAGCAGCACCGAGCGCTTGAGCTTATCCTGCCAGTAGTCGTAGTGGGCCAGGCGGCGCAGACTCGCCTCGATGCCGCCGATGATGATGGGGGCGTCCTTGAACGTCTGGCGGATGAGGTTGCCGTAGACCGTGACGGCACGATTGGGGCGGTGCCCCTCCTTGCCACCGGGGGTATAGGCGTCGGTGTGGCGGCGGTGCTTGGTCACCGAATAGTGGTTGACCATGGAGTCCATGTTGCCGGCACTGACCAAAAAGCCCAGGCGCGGCTCGCCGAGCACCGTGATGCTGGCGGGGTCGGTCCAGTCGGGCTGGCAGATGATGCCCACTTTGTAGCCGTGCGCGTCGAGTACGCGGCTGACGATGGCCATACCAAAGCTAGGGTGGTCCACGTAGGCGTCGCCGCAAATGTAGACAAAGTCGCACTGGCCCCAGCCGCGCGCATCCATGTCGGCGCGGCTGACGGGGAGGAACTTATCGCGGCCCGGGCGCCAGGGACGGGCGGGCGCTGCCGGGGTATGAGTGGTGTGCCCACCCTGCGCCTTACCGCCGCGCTTTTGCTGCTGGCCCTGTTTGCCCTGCTGACTGCGCTGGTTATTCTGAGCGTGCTGAGGCTTTTTTGCCACGATCCCTCCCGGTGTTTGTATGCTGCACGTAATTGTAACCAGTCTTTTTGGGACGGGGCTAAAAAGACTGGTGGAGTACATGGGCTGGCGAATCGGCGTGTCGATGCGGGTGCCGTTTGTTTCCAGACTGTGTATCCCCGTGTCGAAGGGGTCGTCTCGCGCGCACGCCATGTTGTCAATGGGTTACAGTATGAACGGCGGCTATGTTTCCGCCAACGCACGAGAGAGTCGTCAACAAGGAGGATGCACGACGATGCAGCGTGCCAAACAGATATCGGAGTCCATTGAGCTGGGCATCATCTTGGCGCTCGCCGGTGGCTTTATGGATGTGTATTCGTACATTGGGCGCGATCATGTTTTCGCCAACGCGCAGACGGGCAATATCCTGCTGGTGGGCGTGAGCATCTCGGAGGGCAATTGGGCACTTGCGGGGCGCTATTTCTTCCCCGTGGTGTCGTTTGCCGTGGGCATTATGCTTGCCGACCTGGTACATGAGCGTTTTGGCAGCGTGATCCACTGGCGTCAGGTGACGGTGTTCTTTGAAGCCGTCATCTTGCTGGGCGTGAGCTTTATCCCCGGTGGCGGTTACAACCTGCTCGCCAACTGCCTCACCTCGTTTGCCTGTGGCATGCAGGTCGAGAGCTTCCGCAAGATACATGGTCACGGCATCGCCACGACCATGTGCATCGGTAACCTGCGCAATGCGCTGCAAAACGTGGACGACTACATCATCACCCACAAGCGCGGCTTTTTGGAAAACGGCGTGCTGTACTTTGGCGTGATCTTTACCTTTGTGTTTGGCGCCGTGCTGGGCAACTGGTGTATCGAGCGCATGGGCCTGCACGCCATTGCGGTGGCGAGCGTGCTGCTGTTTATCGCGTTTACCATCATGTTTATCGATCGCGAACGCGACCTGCACAGGAAATGGGCCCGCATCATAGCTGACTGGCAGACCACGAGTCTTAAGCGCTAAGGTGCATGTTTGTAATGACAAGATTTGACGTCAGCAAAGCGTGCTGCTTGAGGCTATAGAATAAAAATGCCATCTTTCTAGCTATAATTATTAGTTGAGGGGATGGACATATGCCAGAGCTTTTTATTCAAAATAAGACGACAGTAATCAAGTTGATGGTGCTCTGCATTTTATCTGCCCTGGTGGAGCTGTCTGTTGTTAAAGCTGAATCGTTGATTATAGACTATGGCCTGCTTCGCTCTAATTATCGTAACGTTTTATACATTGGGTTAGGCCTGCTAGTATTGCTCTCAGTTGAGCTGGTGACAAACCTGTTCAGATCAAAATATGCGGAGCAATTGGCTTCCGATGGCGCTAACTGCTTCTATAGATTGCTTGCCCGCCGTGCTTTAGAGCGGCCCTTAGTTTTAGCAAAAGACAGTGACTACCTGTTATCGCGCATTGAAGAGGCTGGGAACCTACAGCCGATGATTGGAATATTTACAACTGCGTTTCTTCCGTGCCTAGTGACGGGTTTGGCATCGTTTGTGGCGCTATCTAATATCTCTTTGTTGCTTTTGATCCCTGTTTGTGTTTCGGCATTGTTTATTTCGCTTCTATATCCGTTCGCTCTTAGTAAGCTATCGACTAAGAGCGAAAAGGCATTGGAGGCCCAGGCGAGGGGTTCTGCTTATTTAGCCCAACTAATAAATTGTCGACTTTACATTCGAATTTCTCGTTCAATTAACTTGGAATTACTTCGCTATAAAAAGATGCTTAAAGCCTGCAGGAACTCTCGAGTTGAGGAGAGTGTCTTTGCGAGATTGGCAACTGAAATAGTTAACGCTGGCAACATCATTACTGGCTTGCTTTCAGTTCTGCTGCTTATTTTCCTTGTGTTAAAGCGCGGGCTGACGGTCGGGATTGCGGTGCAGAGTTATCAACTTGTGCTTCTATGCTATTCTCCTTTTCCTCTTGTTCTGAATTGTTGGGCTCAGCTTCAGCCGTCGTTTAGGTCGTTGCGCCGTGTCTTGGAATTACGTCGTCTTTTGGAAGCTGGAAAACCTAATTTGATATGCTTCGATCACGCTGATCGAATTAGTTGGAAAGGAATCAGTCTCTCGTTTTCGTCGAGCGAAACTAATGAGAGGATAACAATTCCAGATTGCACGATACAGGCACCTTGCCTGGTTTTAGTAAGCGGCCCTAATGCATGTGGCAAATCTTCATTTCTGGAAGTATTGAATGGATTATTGTCGCCAGTTGCCGGCAGACTGTGTGTTAATGAGTCTACTGTCATTTTCGATGGCTTGACTTTAATCCAGCTACCCTGCGCAACTATGCCGCAAAGACATTTGATAATGGGGGGAACTTTCAGGAAGGCTCTTTACTATGGTCTTGTAGATATTGACTCTGAAAAACTCATCTATCTTTTGAAGGGTTTTGGCCTCGATAAATTATTTGAAGCCAATCCCATCATTGGAACTAGGGGACACAATTTGTCTGGCGGAGAACTGGCTTCTCTATTACTTTGTAGGGCCTTTCTGAGCAGCTATTCTATTATTATTTTGGATGAGCCTTGCAACAATTTAGATAATGCTTCAATATCCTTTTTGAAGGCGGTGGTTGCACAGGAGATGAAAGAGCGTATCGTCATCATTGCGGATCATGGACATGGTTTTGAACAATTTGCAGACTATGTAATACAGTTTCAGGAGCCAGAAAAAACTATCTAGCTCCTGAACGTTGCTACCAACTGCTATTTGCGAGTTATTCGAGATGCTCTTCAATGCGAGCTCTAAGAAGGGCAATGGCTGTGGGTATGCCAATTGCGGCAGCTAATTCGGCTTTATCCAAAACCTGTATGCTAAAGCACGATTGTTTATCACATTGAAGAACGGTAACTGAAGATACCCTCACTTCCCGTTGGCTGAATATATCGTAATCTCCAAAAAGGAAGTTACCTTTTATTGAGTAATTCGGTATGTTCGTTATGCACTTCATCTCAAGTCTGTTTAGGCCATAATCGAACACCGCAACTTCCTTATGTTCGATGACGAGCGCAACCCTGGGCATGTTACTAAAGCCACCGTCGACGACAGTAAAGAGCTTTTCATTTGTATCGTCATAAACGGTGTATTTAAGACTCAATAGCTGTCCTAGTGGACCCGTGAACCCATGTCTTTTGATGTTGAGGTTGTCTCCCACTGGGTTGGTGAGAGCTAGAGCATGCGGATAAGGGTTACCTTCAATTGAGATTCGATATTCGTTTGTAGCTGTCTTGCTCGATTTAGGACCAGTAGCCACCACGCGTCATCGCCTCAATCGCATTGGAACCGACTTCTGCTTCGTGCGGAGAATTACGCAGTACGTTGCAGTACATGCAGCTGCAATAACCGCATGGGCAATTTCTAATAAAATGAATGACGCTATTTACTGCATGCATGTTAAATGGTCGAATACTTCTCATGATTTGCCTCCCATTGTTCGATTGTTTCTGACTGTTCTATTACCTTCTTCACCTCCTCAACACTGTTGAACCCTATGTTTTCAATCGACGAGTACTCAACGTAAACAGAAAACCTGCTTTCAAGAAAAATTAGCAGTCGAACTAGATCCGATGAGGACAAGCTGAATGGGGAATTGGTCAATCGTTGATTTCTTAAATCTTGATCAAATTGAGTCAAATCCAAATCTCTAATATTGCTTATTGCTTTTTCGATTTCTGCGTAGATGGTTTCATCTTTACAATATGCTGTCATTTCAGTACCCCAAGATCGAAATCAAACAACTCGTCCTCGATTGTCTTGCAGCATAGTAATGATTCTTCTGGATCTAAGCTGGCTGAGAAACTGGGTATTCCTCTTAGTCGAAGTTCTCTTGCTGCTTGAATAGCTTTATCGCTAGATGAATAGCTTATTTGAAATTCATGCGTCTCCAACCCCTCTGTGGCGTCAAGTACTTCGTTTGTAATTTCAAATTGAACTTTCTCTGCTTGCGTAAGCGTTTCAATTACGGGCATGAGCCCTAGCATTATGTCGTAGTCGGCTATCGTGTATGGGATATTGATAATGGCTAAGTCAGGGCAGAAAGCTCGACATGCAGCAATCGACCCCAATCCGTAATCTCCGAAAATGTGGTCGTTGTATTTCATAAGCACATTGGGCGTCTCTAATAGAGCTAGGTCGGATTTATCATTCTCAATGATGAGGTTGATCTGCTCATTCATTTTGATGACGGCAGATTGGCCACCATCAAAACTAAGGGAGTTGCAGCCCCAGATTTCATTTAAAGGATTGAAGCTCAACGCGCATAGATTGGGATGGTGCTTTCTCATCTCACTAACGATGCTACTGAACGTTATTGTTGAATTGGCGGGTGTATATAGATTCCCGACAACAATTTTTGGTATCAGGGCTAATTCCTGCATGTCGCTTTTGCTAGACTCGATTTGTTCAGCGGCGAGTTGGCTGACAACCGTCTTATTTACAGAATGAGCGTAGGTTTCAGCGTGTTTACTAAATTCTACGAGTCCTGCGGCGCTTTCTTTCGTCGATAAAACGACAACCAGGTCTGATTCATCGATTGTCGTTACATAGTTAATTCGATTTCTTATGCCAATTTCTTTGCAATTAACAAGGTTGGCGACATCTAGGCCGTCCGGTAGAATGCCGCATGGCGTTGATACCCGGATATTGTAGCCATTTCCTAGCAATCCAATCAGAAGAGGATAGTCAGCTCTTGTGAAAGATATAAGTCCGATTGTCTTCATGATTTTTATCGCTTGTTCCTTTTTAGAGCTGTTGCAATGGACACTTCATGTCTATGAAGCTCAAAGCGAAGTATTTTCTGATTAAGTCGGTCAAAGGCAATTCGTTTTGAATTGTCGCATGCTGTTCGCTTGTAATCAGGGCTTATTACTCCTTCGCAATCTGCGCTTTTTATGCATTGGGTGCACAGCTGAAATGCCCAACATTTTTTACATGAATCGCTGGTCAGCTTTGAAACATTGATTATCTTTTCAATTTGACCTAAATCAAATCCTGAATCCAATGTGCCGATATACATTTCCTTCGTTGTTTCGCTGACCCTTTCGCAAGGAAGAAGCGCTCCTGCTGTTGTCACAAATAGACGCGTAACCCCTGGTTCGCATGGGCCACCGGGTATAGCTTTTGCTGGGATGTTCGAAGGTGCAAATCGCTTTATGTTTTGGTTGATGTTTGCAAGCGTATATGAAGCGAGCCTATCGTTGCGGTTTCCTTTTTCGATTTCGCGCTCATCCATAATTCTTGCTTTAAATAAGGCGTAATTTAGCTGACTTGAGAACTCGTCATTGTAGGGGGCGATACGTCCGTTGCGTTCCAGGTAGTTGAATTGAACATCGCAATCTTCGATATCTTTATCATTTATAAAGGAAGAGACTGTTTTATAGATGTTGTTCGTGTCGACTACGGCATTAAAATGAACATATTTGTTGCGTTCAGGATGGCTGTCTAAAACCATATGAACATTGTCTATAACTGTTTGGTATGAGGACTTGCCATTAGCGTAATGCCTAGACTTATCATGGATTTGCTGCGGCCCGTCAAGACTGATTAACAAATAGAATTCATGCCCAGAATCGAAGAAGAATTTAACCATTTCTTCAGATAAAAGAGAGCAATTAGTTGTAATTCGAAATGAGATGTGTTTTCCTTCAAATACCTGCTCTGCATATTGAGTAATTAGCTTAATTTCATTAAATCGAAGGAGAGGTTCTCCTCCATAAAATGCTACGACCGGGTTTGAGTTGTCGATCGAGTGCATCTTAAAGAATTCGATTGCATGTTTTGCCGTCGAAATGGACATGGAGTTATGACTGTGGGCTCTGTTGTATGAGGAGTTTCCGGAATAGATACAGTAATCACATCGGAAGTTACAAGATTGAGTCAGCTGAAGGGTTAGCATCCGTATATTTCTTTCCAGCTTAACTTTCAAAAGGTCAATTGATGGATAAGCGATATCCTGCAATGGCGAATCGCAGCAGTAGCCACATGATTGTAGTAACTGGAATTCTTGGTCTGATTTATAGGAAGCGTGGCAAACTTTTCCTGCTTGGACTTCTGAGATGTAATTGAATAGATCTTCGCTTACTGCAAGTATCTCGTTTCGATTGGCATCATAAATGTAGTGGCCCAAGAGGGTCTTTATGGGTAGAACTAACATCTCTACCGCCTCTTTCATTTCACTAATGTTATTTAGTGAACTAAGATGTTTACTATAAAGTATCCTTTTATAAACGTATTGTCAAACATATATTGCTAAAACAGAAACAATTTATAGGCTGAGTTGGTCGTATTCTTTGGGCGATTGCTCCTATAATCTAGCCTTCGCTGCTGTCGGGAGGGAAGGACTGGGGTTCCGTTATTATGTTGAAACGCTTTAACACTTTTGACGTTCTCATGCATTTTTTGTTTCAAAAGCGTTAGGATGGGACACATAGCGTGGGGCGTAATGGGCGCCCCGCACACGATGGGAGGCTATCAATGGCTAATCGTTTCGTTCTCAACACCATTTCTTATCATGGTTCTGGCGCCATCAAGGAGATCCCCGGCGAGCTCCAGCGTCGTGGCTACAAGAAGATCTTCGTCTGCTCCGACCCCGACCTGGTCAAGTTTGGCGTTACCGCCAAGGTAACCGACGAGCTCGACGCCGCCGGTATTGCTTGGAGCCTCTACTCCGAGATTAAGCCCAACCCCACCATCCAGAACGTCAAGGACGGCGTCGAGGCCTTTAAGGCCGCCGAGGCTGACGCTATCGTGACCATCGGTGGTGGCTCCTCCATGGACACCGCCAAGGCTATCGGCATCATCATCAACAACCCCGAGTTTGCCGATGTCCGCAGCCTCGAGGGCGTTGCTCCCACTAAGAACCACGCCGTGTTTACCATCGCTGTGCCGACGACCGCCGGCACCGCTGCCGAGGTGACCATCAACTACGTCATCACCGACCCCGAGAAGGTCCGCAAGTTCGTGTGCGTCGACACCAACGACGCCCCCGAGGTCGCCGTCGTCGACCCCGACATGATGGCTTCCATGCCCGCCGGCCTGACCGCCTCCACCGGCATGGACGCTCTAACCCACGCCATCGAGGGCTACACCACCAAGGGCGCTTGGGAGCTCTCCGACATGTTCCACTTTGAGGCTATTAAGCTGATCAGCGAGAACCTGCGCGACTCCGTCGCCGAGGCCAAGTCCGGCCAGCCCGGCTCCGGCCGCGAGGGCATGGCTCTTGGCCAGTATGTCGCCGGCATGGGCTTCTCCAATGTCGGCCTGGGCATCGACCACGCCATGGCTCACACCCTGTCCGCTCACTACGACACCCCGCACGGCGTCGCTTGCGCCATGCTGCTGCCGATCGCCATGGAGTTCAACAAGCCGGTTTGCGCCGAGCGTCTGGCCAAGGTTGCCGTCGCCATGGGCGTTGACACCACGGGCATGAGCACCGACGAGGCCGCCGACGCCGCCATCGCCGCCGTCAAGCAGCTCTCTGCCGACGTGAACATCCCGCACGTCTGCGAGGCCATGAAGGCTGACGAGATCGAGGTCCTGGCCAAGGACGCCATGGCTGACGCCTGCTTCCCGGGTAACCCGCGCGAGGCGACGCTCGACGACGTCATCGAGCTCTTCAAGAAGATTTGCCCGGCTGAGTAAATTACTCCCGTCGGCGGTCCCGGGCTTCCCTCCGGGCGCGTCCTCGGACATGTAAAAGGCCCCGCTGCGCGCGTTGCGCGGCGGGGCCTTTTACGTCCTGACGCTCCTATTTGGCAAGGTGTTTTTTAAAATCCATTTTGCGCTCGGCCTCGAAGGCCCGCCTGTCCCAATCGAGCGGAAGTCCGGCCTCGACCCATGCCTCGTAGGCCCTCCTTATGGGCTTGAGCTCCCTTTGGCCCCTCTCCAGCATCGAGATGTACTTCTCGCTGGTTCCCAATATGGACGCCGCCCTCACCTGGCTGACCTTCGCCGCGCGCCTGGCCGCCACGAGCTCCGAGGCGTCCTCGGGCCTCCTGATCTCGTGCGGGTGCATCAGCGCCCGGTACGCCTCCCTGGCCACGTAGCGCTTGAGGCACCTCATGACCTCCCTGTCGCTCTTCCCCCGCCCTCTGGCCCTCTCGGCGTACTCGGCGGTCTCGGGGTCGCGCATGACCCTCTGCCTCGCGATCTCGTGCAGCGCGCTGTTCGCCTGCCGGTCGCCGCCCCTGTTGAGCCTGTGCCTCACGGTCTTGCCGCTCGAGGCGGGGATGGGACAGGCCCCACATATCGCCGCGAACGACGCCTCGGAGCGCAGCCTGCCCGGGTTGTCCCCGGCCGCGACCGCGAGCTTGGCCGCGCTCACGGGCCCGCACCCGTACATCGCCAGCAGCGCGGGGCAGTTCTCCTCCAGGGACGCCTCGATCGCGCGCTCCATGTCGAGCGCCGTGTCGCGCGCCGCCGCCCACAGGTCCGCCAGCGCGCCGAGCGCGGCGCCCAGCGCGCCCTCGGCGCGCACGGAGGGGAGCTCCTCCATCAGCCTAGGCCCTCCCATGCCGCGGAACCTCGACCTGAGCCCCTCCGGCGCGGTGGTGAGCAGCGACCTCGCGGTGTTTATCGCCGAGGTCCGCGCCTTCACCGCCCCGGAGCGCGCCGCGAGCATGCAGCGCACCCCGTCGACCCACCCGTCCTGGCTCTTGGGGGTCCCGAGTTTCGAGCCGGACATCGCCGCGCGGGCGGCCCTCTCCGCGTCCGCCTCGTCGCACTTTCCCTGCCCCGGGCGCCTCCTCTGCATCCTCGCCGGGGAGAGCGCCTCGCGCACGGGCATCCCCAGCGACGCGAGGTGCCTGGTGAGGCCCGCCCCGTAGGACGACGTCCCCTCCATCGCGACGCAGGCCGGCTCCCCGGCCGCCGCGATCGCCCCGGCGAGCGCCTCGTAGCCCGCCGCGTCGGCGGGGAACTGGCGGGACAGGACCTTGCGGCCCCTCCAGTCGAGGACGCACAGCCAGTGCGAGTCGGCGTGGGTGTCGACCCCGCAGAAGACCGGCCCGCGGGCGCCGGGTGTCGATTCGGTTCTCATGTCTCGCTCCGTTCTTTCCGTGCTCGCCTGGACCGGGCAGACGGCACACTGACGGGGCGCGATAGAATGCGGTTGTTCGGGTCCGCGGTATCGCTCCATGCTCCTATTAGGTCATGCGGCGGTCTCGGCTCGCCGCGGCCCGCGCGGGACATGTCAGGAAACGAGGGCAGCCCTGTGGGCGCCAGCGGAATGTGGGGTCACCGCGCGGTCCGCATCTGATGGTGTCGACGTCAATGGTATACGGGTGCATCATCGACGTCTTCAATACAGAAAATATCAGTGCGGAATGCGCCCGGAGGGAAGCCCGGGATCGCCTGCGTTCTTTTCTCAGATGCCGGGGTGCCGGAAAGGCGGGATGTGAGGGGCGCATTGTTGGATGGCGCCTTGTATCTGCTTATCGTGGCGGGCGCAGTTCTGAAGAGCTCGATGGGCCATCTCGCTAGGTAAAAAGATGGTTCGCGGTGGTATCGTTGCTGTGGGTTTAATTCGATATGAAAGGGTGACTTTGGTGTCCAAGATGGATTCTACGCTCTCCTATATTACTGACCAGTTGAAGGCGCTTACCTCGATTGCTTCGCCTACGGGCTATACCCGTGCGGCGACTGATTATCTGATGGAGACCCTGCGCGATATGGGCTTTGGCCCCGAGCGCTCCAATAAGGGCAATGTGCTTGTTGAGCTTGGTGGCGAGGGCGAGCCGCTCGTATTGGCGAGCCATGTCGATACCCTGGGCGCCATGGTGCGCTCCATCAAGGACAATGGTCGCTTGCGTCCCACGACGCTCGGCGGGCATCAGTGGTCTACGGCCGATGGCGAGAACTGCACCGTTTACACGCGCGATGGCAATGTCTACACGGGTGTGGTTCTCAACACCGAGCCTTCGGCGCATGTGGCCGATGAGCCGGTCAAGACCATCGAGAAGAACATGGAAATCCTGCTCGACGAGAACGTTGACAGCAAGGACGATGTGCTCGAGCTGGGTATTCAGACCGGCGACATCATCGCTATGGATCCGCGTACCACGGTGACGGAGAGCGGCTACATCAAGAGCCGCTTCCTGGATGACAAGCTGTCGGCGTCGATTCTGCTGGGCCTGGCCCGCGCCGTTGCTGGCGGCGAGGTGACGCTTTCGCGCAAGGTATCGCTGCTCTTTACGGTGTACGAGGAGGTCGGCCACGGCGGTGCCTTTGTGCCGGACGACACGCGCGAGATGATCAGCGTGGACATGGGCTGCGTGGGCGACGACCTGGGTTGCACCGAGCGCATGGTTTCGATTTGCGCCAAGGATTCGGGCGGTCCGTACAACTACGACCTGGTGACCACGCTGTCCAACATCGCGCGCGAGCTGGAGCTCGATTACGCCATCGACGTGTATCCGCACTACGGCTCCGACGTCGAGGCCACGCTCTCGGCCGGCTACGACATTCGCCATGGCCTGATCGGCCCCGGCGTGTACGCGAGCCACAACTACGAGCGCAGCCACATCGACGGTGTGCGCAACACCTACGAGCTCGTCCGCGCCTACGTCCAGCGCTAGGGAAGTAGTTTGCGACTCGGCTGACCAATCGCTAAGGCCCGATTTCTCGGGCCTTTTTTCGCCTTAGGTCGTTTAGTATTATGATGTATGTAATATGTTAACTAAACGCGTAAATTACTTAACGAGGTGATGCAGCATATGAATACATCTGAGTACTTATCTATGGGTGATGCCGCCCGCCTGTTGGGCGTTACGAAAGCCCGCATATCGCAACTTGCCGCATCGGGGACGCTTGTGTGCGATATTGTGGGCGGCCGGAAGATGGTCGAGTACAATTCTGCGATTGCCTACCAAAAGGTCCGCAAGCGAGGACGCCGTCCTGCGGCCGATGTTGGACGCAAGTTTACGCTGATGTCGGCCGACCATGAGGTCGCTCATGTCTCATTTGATCCGACGCGCGAGTTTCCCTTCGAAATCGCCGAGGTCCTCGATGCGCAACGAATGCCGTTTGGCACATGCTCGAGCTCTTCTCCTGCGGTGAATAAGCGGGAGCTCAACGCGTGGTGGGGGCATCGGTCGGTGCCCGATGTTCGCCCCGGGCTTATCTCGCGCTACCGCGAGCTGGGAATTGTCAACGGCGTTGAGGCGCCGGTTCAGTGCCTGGGCCTATCGCTTTCGGATTGCTATTGGCTGCGGCCGGCAGAATGCGACGGGCTCGAATGGCGAAACCTCAATTACTTCGAGAATGATTTTGAGCGATCGGCGCCCGAGGGGCGTTCGGGTTGGCTGGAGGGCATCGGTCTTAAAAATCCGGATAACACGTCCGAGGGCGAGCTCCCTAAATCGTGGATGATCCGAAACGGCATTCGCGTTTTGGCTAAAGGGTGCGGGATGGACGATCAGCGTCCCATTAACGAGGCGGTTGCAACGGCTCTACATCGTCGTTTGCTTCCCAAGGGCGAGTTTGTTCCTTATACGGTTGAGCGGATGTTCGATGGCCCTGTGTGTCTGTGCGACGACTTTCTTGACGGCCGCGAGGAATACGTTCCGGCTGTTTACGTTAAGGGCGCATTTGGTAGCCAGCGGGGAAACTCGACATACGATCGATACTGTCGCTGCCTTGGCAAGCATGGTGCCGATGAGGCCGCTGTGAGAAGGTCTATGTCGCAGATGATTGTCTGCGATGCCCTTTTGGCCAACAGCGACCGCCATTGGCGAAACTTCGGCATCATCCGTAATGTCGACACCCTGGAGATAAAACCTGCTCCGCTGTTCGATAGCGGCAACTGTCTGTGGTACAACGTACCAACTGCCGTGCTCGCAGCTGGGGAGTTTGGGTTTTCCGCTAAGCCGTTTGGGCCCGACCCTTCCGTCCAGCTGGCGCTTGCGGATTCGCTCGATTGGTTCGATTCATCGCGGCTCAACGGATTTGTTGATGAGGCGATCGAGATTCTTTCGCAGAGCGAATGGGCCACGGCGGAGGGTCGACTCGAGGCCATCCGCCGCGGCCTGAAGCGTCGCGTTATCGAGGTGAATGCTGCTGTTGAAGTGCTTCGACACGTGCGGCGATAATCCCGTGGCTACCTGATGGCTGCCGTAACGGTGCCGCCGCCCAGGACGATGTCGCCGCGGTAGACTACGACTGCCTGGCCGGGGGCGATGGCTCGCTGCGGCTCGTCAAAGGTCAGCAGCATTTGCCCGTCTTCGCCGTGCGTAAGGGTCGCTGCCTGGTCTTTCTGACGGTAGCGGTACTTGGCGCCTACGCGAATGCCGCCGGCGTCGAGCTCCGCCTCCATGCGGGAGTCCGGCGCACTCCAGATCCACTCATCGGCCGTGAGGGCAGCGGCGGTCAGGTCCTCGGCCTCGCCCAGATGCACGGTGTTGTTGGCGGCGTCGACACCAGTCACATACACGGGATGCGCCATCGCGACGCCCAAGCCCTTGCGCTGACCGATGGTATAGCGCAGCGCGCCGTTGTGGCGTCCGACCACGCTGCCGTCGCGCCACACGATATCGCCCGGTGCAGCGGGATGTCCGCACAGACGCTCGATATAGCCCGCGTAGTCGCCGTCAGGAATAAAGCAGATATCCTCGCTTTCGGCCTTCTTGGCGTTGGTAAAGCCCTGCTCGGCGGCTATGCGGCGCACGTCGCGCTCTTTGTCTAGGCCTGCCAGCGGAAAGATCGTGTGTGCCAGGCGCTCCTGCGTAAGCGAATACAAAAAGTAGCTCTGGTCCTTTTTGGGGTCCTCGCCGCGATGCAGCTGCCAGGTGCCGTCTGCCGCCTGGCTTGTTTTGGCGTAATGTCCCGTTGCGATGTAGTCGCAGCCCATGTCCAGCGCCGTATCGAGCAGCGCGCCAAACTTAATGTGGCGGTTGCAGATAATGCACGGATTGGGCGTCAGCCCCTCCTGGTAGGCGTTCACAAAGCGCTCGATAACGCTGTGGTCGAACGTCTGCTGCAGGTCGAGCACGTGATGGGGGATCCCCAGGCGCTCGGCGACGGCCTTTGCATCGGCGATGTCGCGGTCGACCTTACTCATGCCCGTGGTGGGGTCGGGTGCGGGGCAGGTGAGGCGCATGGTAGCGCCGACACATTCGTAGCCCTGACTTTTTAGCAGATAGGCAGTCACGCTGGAATCGACGCCGCCGCTCATGGCGACGAGCACGCGCTTGTTGTGCATGGGGAGGTTCTCCTTGGTGGCATATGGCCAAAAAAGAAAAGCGGCGCGGGAGGCTGGTTCCGCGCCGCAGACATTGTAGCAAGTTCGGACGTCTCGTGGGACATCCTAACGAGATGGGCTCAGGCTGCCAGAAGAGAGGGGAGACCGGCGTGCCTTGGACTCGTTCTAAGAACGAGAAGCTCTAGTCCTGGAAGAGCGCCGTAGACAGGTAGCGCTCGCCGGTGTCGGCGAGCAGCGCCACGATGGTCTTGCCCTCGTTCTCGGGGCGCTTGGCCAGCTGCAGTGCGGCCCACACGGCGGCGCCGGACGAAATGCCCACGAGCACGCCCTCCTTGTGGCCCACGGCGCGGCCGGTGGCAAAGGCGTCGTCGTTCTCGACGGGGATGATCTCGTCATAGACCTGGGTGTCGAGGACGTCGGGCACAAAGCCGGCACCGATGCCTTGGATCTTGTGCGGGCCGGCCTGGCCCTTGGAGAGCACCGGGGAAGTGGCGGGCTCGACGGCGACGACCTTAATCTCGGGGTTCTGCTCCTTGAGGAACTCGCCCACGCCGGTCACGGTGCCGCCGGTGCCGATGCCGGCGACGAAGATGTCAACCTTGCCGTCGGTGTCGTCCCAGATCTCGGGGCCGGTCGTGGCCTTGTGGATGGCGGGGTTGGCGGGATTCACAAACTGGCCGGCGATGATGCTGTTGGGGGTCTCCTTCTGCAGCTCCTCGGCCTTGGCGATGGCACCCTTCATGCCCTTGGAGCCATCGGTGAGCACGAGCTTTGCGCCATATGCCTGCATAAGCTTGCGGCGCTCGACGGACATGGTCTCGGGCATGGTGATGATCACCTTGTAGCCACGAGCCGCCGCCACCGAGGCGATACCGACGCCGGTGTTGCCGCTCGTGGGCTCGATGATGGTGTAGTCGCCGCCGCGCACGAGCTTGCCTGCCTTCTCGGCCTCGTCAATCATGTTCTTGGCGACGCGGTCTTTGACGGATCCGGCGGGGTTGAAGTATTCCAGTTTGACGAGCACGCGAGCCTTGAGGTCCTCGTCGGCCTCAAAGTGAGTGAGCTCCAGAAGCGGGGTGTGGCCGATAAGCTGATCGATGGACGTGTAAACCTTGCTCATGGTGAACCTCCAAAGTGTTCAAGTTGCTGGTTGCCGTGTGGCTTCACGGCGCGTGTGGCAGCTAAACCCATAAACCTTATAGGTTGTTCGTTTAGCTGTTGGGAAGCATACTAGACACTAAAGCCTAGTAATGCAATAGGAAATAGAAGATTATTGCGAGTCGATTAACCATCTTGACCGGAACGGGTATTTTCAAAACTATTTTTCGGCTAGAATTTCTACGGACTAAATGACCGAAAGGCAGCACTATACATGTTGGTTTCTACTAAGGGCAGATATGCCCTGCGCGTTATGGTCGATCTGGCCGAGCACCAGGCGGCCGGTCGCATCCCGCTCAAAGAGATCGCGGCGCGACAGGGGATTTCCGAGAAATATCTCGAGAACATCTTGGCTACGCTCGTGCGCGCCAATATGCTCTCGGGCATGCGCGGCAAGGGCGGTGGCTATGTGCTCACGCGCCCGCCCGAGCAGTACACGGTGGGCGAGATCCTGCGCCTGACCGAGGGTAGTCTGGCGCCGGTTGCCTGCCTGGATGGCGACTGCAAGGGCTGCTCGCGATCTGATGAGTGCCCCACGCTCGACGTGTGGAAGAACCTGGACAAGCTCATCAACGATTACCTCGACGGCGTGACGCTCGATACGCTCGTCGCCCCCAGCGAGGGCTACGACTACGTCATCTAGCCCCACCTGCTATTGGGGGACGGGGTAGAAATGGTAGATTTTCCTGCCCTCTGAGGCTCGACAAATGGCAAGGCCGCCCATCGTTGCGATGGACGGCCTTCGTTTTGGCGTGTTGTGGCGGTCCGTATCCGGTCGCTTTAGTTCCGGGCGATGCTGTCGAGAATGCTGCGCATGATGGATACCAGGATGCTGCCCATAAACGCCGATCCAAAGCTGGCGATGGAGATACCCGCGCCCAGCAGATTGACCGACAGGTAGCTGGCCAGCTCGAGCATAAAGCTGTTGACCACAAGCTGAAAAATACCAAGCGTGATAATAGTGAGTGGCAGCGAGATGACCGTCAGGAACGGCTTAACGAGCGAGTCGACGATGTTGAGGAACAGTCCCACGAAGGCAAAGCAGACCCAGGCGTCGGCCATGCCGAAGGGCTGAATGCCGGGGACGAGAAACGTTGCGATCGCGATGGCGATTGAGGTCAAAAGCCAGTTGAGCATAAAGCGCATGGTGTGAATCCTTTCTTGCGCATGGCGTGGTGAGGGAGCGTGAGAGGCACATGCCTTTGCAACTCGGACAGATGCTCGGGCACGGCTCTGTTTGGGCGCCCATTGTCTCAGATATTCGTGGAGCTTGCGTGCGCATTCGGTTTCAAAACGGCGTTCGTCCTAGAAAACGCGCCGCTGGCAGAGAGTTTTGTCGCTTTAGTTTGGTGGTGTGCTAAACTGCTACGGGCAAAAGCCACAGGCGTTGCCCTATTGCATAGAACGGGCGAACGATGCCCGATGTCAGTATCAACTTCGATGCCTTATGGCGGGTTTGGCGGTGATCGATGAATATCGAGAACATGTTTGACAAGCCTGATGTCAAGCAGCTGGTCCACGCATTTAGTCTTTTGGATGACGAGAAGGATATCCAAGCGTTTTTGACCGATATCTGCACGCCGCGCGAGATCTGCGATCTTTCGCAACGTCTGCAGGTTGCGCGCTATCTGGATGAGGGCGAGCCTTATGTTGAGGTTCAGGCCCGCACCGGCGCTTCGTCCACTACGGTGAGCCGCGTTTCAAAGGCGCTGAACGGCGAGTACGGCGGCTATCGCAAGATCCTCATCAAGCTGGAGGATGGCGAGTAGGCCAGCGACAACAAACGAATTGTGCAGAACCGTCCCTTCGGGGGCGGTTTTTATATGCCCGCAATCGGCTGGTGCGTTGGGGTCAGGTTGCTTTGCACCAAAACATGGAGCTGAGGTAGCAATCTGTCCGCGTGGGCGGGTAGGATGGAAGCATTGAATATTGCGAACGGTTTGAGTGGAGGACCATGCCTGTTCGAATCTATACCACCAACGCCGGCGCGGATTTGAGCGATGCCGAGGCGGCGCTGCTTGCCGACCTTATTGCCCGCCACGGGCGTGCCGTGCTGCTGGCGCCAACGTTTGCCGAGCTCGACCTGTGCCGTCATGATGCGGCGGAAGCCGGCGTTTCGCTGGGTATTGACTACAAGACGCCTACATCGTGGCTTCGCTCGCTTTGGGAGCTTTTGGGCGACGGGCGCGGTTTCGTCGACAACCTGCAGCGCCAGATGCTGTTTTCGGACATGGTAGCGCGTCTCGACGACGCCGACCTGCAGCCGCTTTCGCGCAGCCAGGGCACGGTGCGTATGCTCGCGCGTATGGCTCGCGATGTGCTGCCGGGTGTGGCAGGGACAGGTGCCGAGCGTTGCTGCGACAACGTTTGCAAGCCCAAGCCCAGAAGCGACGCCGAGGCTCGCGTGTTTGAACTTTTGTGCGCCTATGCGCGCGGTTTGGACCGTCGAGATATGGTCGAGCCCTGCGAGGCGGCTGACATTATGGCCGGCGCTTTGGCCGACAACCTGCCGGGGTGCGCCCGCGCCGTTTGCGTGCGCGGCGTCACGTCATTTACGTATAGCCTGCTCGAGCTGCTGTCCGCCGTGGCAAACAACGGGGGAGAGGTTGTCGTGCTGCTTGCCCGCGAGCAAGCGGCGATGCGCGAGGAGCTTGCCGCGGCATTTGATGTCCGCGGTGTGCTGTTTGAGATCGCGCCGCTGGACGAGGATGCCGGCGCTCCCGCGATTGCTCCAAAGTCCGTCGTACGTCCTGCCTTTGTGGAAGTCGCCGGGCCCCATGCCCGTGCCCGTGTCTATGCGGACGTCATCGATAAGATGGTGAAAGCGCGCAAGGAGTCCAAGGTCAACGATGCCGCCTCCGCACCCGTCGATCCCGTGCGCGTACTCGTGGTGTCCGCCCGGGCACCCCAGCTGTTCGGCGAGCTTGCCGCTCGTTTGGCGGCGCGCCACGTTGCTGCCGAGACGGCCGAGTTCACGGCGTTTTCCCAATCCATTGCGGGCAGGCAGTTCACGGCGCTCGCCAACCTGATCGAGCGCATGAAGGCCGCCGACGAAGGGGCAGCTTCTAAGACTGAGTGGTGGCCCGCTCCGGAGCTTACCGACTGGATTTACAGCCCGCTTTCGGGTGCCGACGCCGCCAGCGCGCGCACGTTCGACAAGAATATGCGACTGTCGCGCAGCAAGACCACTGCGGGCGTCAAGAGCCTGCTGCAGAGCGTGCAGGGCCAGGTGAGGGGCGCGCGTAAAGCGGCGAGCGACGAGAACTGGTTTAAGAGCGTGCCGTGCGTGATCTCGGACGTGTTCCAGGCGCTGTGGCGCGACAAACCCGTGACGGCGCTCAAGGCCATGCTTGCCGTTGCCGAGGCACTGCCCGATCGCGCACTAGGCGGCCTTGACGGTCAGGCCCGTCGCCAGGCAGAGACGGCTCTGCTGCGCCATGCCATCGACATCCTTATGAACGATGCTCGTACGCTCGACGTGTCGCAGGCTGCGACCGTGCCCGTGCTCGATGGCATTCGCACCAAGGTGGACAAGCGTAGCGCCGCCTACGATTACGAGACCTACGAGGTTGACCGTGCGCCACGCGCCCAGGTTCGCTTTGCTTCGCTTGCCGATGCGGCGGCTCTGCGCCCCGGCAGCTACGATGCCGTGCTGTTTGCCGATGTCGATCTGGACAGCTATCCGCTCTCACACGAAGAGGGGCCGCTGACCACGCTGACGGCGAGCCTCGGTCGCGAGGACGTGACGCTTGAGCCTGCGGCCTTGCTGCGCGCACGCTTTGGCCGCGCGATACAAGCGTCGCGTGGTCCGGTTACGCTCGCCCGTGTGACCCACGATCGTCAGGCGCGCGAGTGCTATCCGGCGGCCGTGTGGACCGAGTTGCGGGCGCATGCCGAGGCCGCTGACGACGCTAAGGCCGTTGGCGCCGACAAGGCGAAGTGTGTGGGTGAGGGCGATATCGTAAGGGACTTCGATCCCGCGGCAGGCGAAGGTCTTAGGCGCGAGCGCGTGACCTGCGAAGCTCCTCAGCATCTGAGCGATGAAGCCATTCCGTATCTGGTCCTGCGTCGTCGCGATGGCGAGGGCGAGGATGCGCCGCTCGTGCCGCGCCTGACGTCTGCCTCGCAGATCGAGGCCTATTCGACCTGCCCGCTATGCTGGTTCGTCTCGTACCGCGTGAAGCCCCAGTCGATCGACGCTGGCTTTGGCAATATGGAGAAGGGCAACTTTGTCCACGACGTGCTGGAACACTTGCATGCCCGTCTGCCCCAGGAGGGCATGGAGCGCGTGACACCCATGAATCTGCCACGCGCGAAGGAGCTGCTGCGCGAGGTCTTTGACGAGACCTTGGCCGAGCATGCGGGCAAGCGCGGTACCGAGGGCCCGCTCGTGCCGCTCTCCCCGGTGGAGGAGCGCCAGGTGGCCGAGATTTTGCCGCAGCTGGAGGGCGTTCTTGCCTACGAGTCCGAGGCGCTCGCGCCCTTCGCGCCGCGCTACCTGGAGTTTGCGTTCAACGAGCTCCAGGTCGAGTATGCCGGCTGGCCGCTCGGCGGGCGCATCGACCGCGTGGATGTGGATGCCGAGAATCGCGCCGTGGTAATCGACTACAAGCATCGCACGGGCGTTGAGGAGTTTAAACTCGCCGACCCCACGGCGCGCGACGAGGAATCGGGCGAGGCCGCCATCGACGACCCGCGGTGGCTGCCGCCCCATACCCAGACGCTTATCTATGCGCAGGCCATGCGCCGGGCGCTGGATCTGGATGCCCGTGCGGCGCTCTATTTTTCGACCAAGGGCGGCAAACCGGCGCTGCGCGGCGCCGCGAGTGCCGAGCTGCTCGAGGAGGAGCGTGGTGACGGCCGCATCCCGGGGCTTAAGAAGGGCTTTCCCGGCGAGGGTGGCAGCATGGACTTCGACGCCCTGCTCGATCGCGTGGAGGCCGGCATCGCCGAGCGCCTGCACGAACTCGAGGCAGGCGACGTTGCCGCCGTCGACCCGACGTCGGCTCAGGCCGCGCATGCGCGCTGCTCGTATAACCACGAAGGAACGTTTGTAAGGAGGGACGTGTAGACCATGGATCTTTCGACTTTGATGCCGCAACAGCTGCAGATCGTCAAAACGCTCGACCGTCCGCTGTTTGTCTCGGCGGGTGCCGGTTCGGGCAAGACCTTTACCCTTACGCGCCGCATCGTCTACGCGCTCTCGCCCGAATCCGGTCCGTTTGTCGAGCATCTGGACCAGGTGCTCGCCATTACCTTTACCAAAGATGCCGCGGCCGAGATTCGCGACCGCGTGCGTCGCGCGCTTATCGAAGAGGGTATGGACGAGGAGGCCCTGACCGTCGACGACGCTTGGATCTCGACCATTCACGGTATGTGTTCGCGCATCCTGCGCGCGCATGCGTTGGAGCTGGGCATCGATCCCGAGTTCACGGTGCTTACCGATACCGATGAGCTTATGGATCAGGCTGTCGAGCATGTGCTGGGGCGCGCGACGGCGCCCGATGCCGCGCCTGAGCTCGCCGCCTCGCTTAAGGCCCTCTACGCTTGGTATCCCATGGCGGGCGAGGGCGGGCCGTTTGGCGCCGGTACCACCATCAAAGGTCTGGTGCGCGACCTGCTGGAGCTATCGAGCCAGCTGCCGGGCGGCATGGACGATGTGTGCGTGGCGCGCGGCCAGGCCGACACCTCTGCGCTTGCCGACGCCTATCGCGCGGCGTTGGGTGCGAGCAAGGCCGCGACCGAGAAAGCGCAGGTGGCACTCGATGCCATCGACGCGTTTGAGGCGAGCGGCAAAACCATGGAGGATGCGGCGCGACTCATGATGTCGTGCAGCATGCCTCGGGCGAGCAAGGCGTTTCCTAAGGAGCAGGTGGAGCTGCTCAAGGCCGAGGCCGCCGATGCATTTATCAATATCGTGCTTGCCTGCGGCGGTCCGGCGCTCGATGCGCTGGTGGGGCTTGCTCGTGCTGTGGAGGCGGAATACCGCGCGCTCAAGGCTGACCAGTCCGCGCTTGATAACAACGACCTGCTGCGCATGGCGTACGAGGCGCTGCGCGATTATCCCGCCATCCGAGCGGCCTATGAGGGTCGCTTTAAGATGGTCATGATCGATGAGTTCCAGGATACCGACCAGATGCAGGTCGATTTGATCCGTTACCTGACGGGTGTGGGGGAGCGCGCACTGTGCACCGTAGGCGATGCGCAGCAGTCGATCTACCGCTTCCGTGGTGCCGAGGTCGAGGTGTTCCGTCGCCAGGAGCTCAAGGTGGGCTCGACGACGGCGTCCGAGACGGTCGCCACGTCCGATGCCCCCGCCGGCGAGCTCGTCAAGCTTGTACGCAACTTCCGCAGCCACGATGAGGTGCTGCGCTATGTGGCGCGCGTCTTTGACGGCGACACCGGTGGTTTGATGCAGGGGTTCTTGGATCTTGAACCGAGCGACGAACGCGAGGACAAGCTCAAGGCGAAGGCATCGCGCCGCCAGGCGCTGCTCGTTGCCGGTGGCAGTACGCAGGAGCGAACGCAGGCGAAAGCTCGCGCGATTGCGGAGCGATTCCAAGCACTCGTTAAAGCGGGCCAGCCCCAGGGCAGCATGGTCCTGCTGCTGGGCCGCATGACCAACGCCGATGTCTATGCGCAGGCCTTCCGCGACCAGGGGCTCGACTGCGTGATCGCAGGCGGCTCGGTCTTTGCCCAGGCAGCCGAGGTGCAGACGGTGCGTGCCCTGGTCTGCGCACTCGCCAATCCGGCCGATACGGCGCAGGGCCTTATGCCACTGCTCGCCTCGCCGATGTTTGCGCTCGGCGCCCAGGAGTTCCTGGCGCTGGCGACCAAGCTCGATAGCGAGACGGGGGAGACCTCGCGCCGGAATATCGACGTGGGCATCATGAGTGATTTCGACGTGCCGGGTTTGCAAGACTTGCCGCTCGTGACGCGTGCCCGCGAGGTGCTGCGCTACGCGCTTCGTCGCGTGGGACGCGATTCGTTCGCCGCCATCGCGCGCGACGTGGTCAATGCCTCCGGCTGGTTCGTGCGTCTGGCGCAGCGTGGTCCCGAGGGCAAGGCCATCGCCGCCAACGTGCTCAAGGCGCTCGACGCCGTGGCCGAGGCAGAGGTCGAGCTCGGCAATTCTCCGCGCTCCATCGCGCTCGCCTTCGACCGCTTCTTGGCGGGCAAGGAGGCCCCGGGCGCGCTCAACGAGGAGGGCGACGGCGCGGTGCGCATCATGACCGTGCATGCGTCCAAGGGTCTGGAGTATCCGGTCGTAGCGGTTGCGGAGTGCTTTGGCGTGCGTAAGTCCTCGGGTGCGGCTCAGATGGGGCGTGTCGAGGGCGGAGCGCAGGTCGTGGCGCTGCCGGCGCGCTTCGACGGCGTTAAACTCGCGGACGGCACGTTCGTAAAGGGCGATGACGTCAAAAAGCAGTTTGAGCATGCGTTTAAGGGTAAGGGCACGTCGCTATGGTTGCCGCCGGAGCTCATGGAGGATGTCTGCGCGACGGGTTCTCCCGCCGAGGCATTCGTTCGCCTGCGCAACCACGACCTGCAGCTTTCGCTCGAGGAGCGGGCTCGCTTGCTCTATGTCGCCATGACGCGAGCGCGCGAGCTGGTCATTCTGGCGATGGATGTCGGCGTGAGCCGCGGCAAGGTGTGCGCGCCGACCTTCGATGTCGAGACGGATCTGACCTACGACGTGCTGCGCCGCATCCTGCCGACCGACAGCCTGGACATGCCGCAGCTCGATAGCGACCGTTTGGTGTTCGACAACTCCAAGCCGGGCGACTACGAGCTCATCTCGCTGGCGGACTTTACGTTTGGCGAGCAGGCGTTTGAGGCCAACGCTTCGCTGGATGTCGAGGGCAGGCTTGTCCGCGGCGATGCGGAGCCGGAGGGTGCCGGTGCGGATGCCCGCGCCGCTGTTCCCGGTCCTGCCGACCCCGAGCCCGATGCGTTTGAGCTCGTGTATCCCCAGGCGGTGGGCGTGCGCATGGGCACCTGTCCGTATCCGGCGCGCGATTCGTACAGCTACTCGTCAATTGCCGCGGCGCTGCATGCCGAGTCCGAGGACCGTGCCGCCGAGGCACACGTGCCCATGGACGAGGCCGGCGATGATGCGGAGTCGGATGGCTCGGAGATGGCCGATGCAGGCGCGGCCGCCGTTGAGCCCGCCGGCAACCCCATGGCGCTGGGCTCGGCGTTCCATGCCGCCTGCCAGTGGCTGATCGAGATGGGTGCCGATGAGCTGCCCGCCGCGCGTGCCGATGCGCTGGCGCGTCTGTGGCGCCTGACGCCGGAGCAGCGCGAGCGCTTCGACGTTGCCCTGGACCGCTGGCTCAAGTCGGCGGTCCGTGCCGAGCTGCTTGCCTGGCCGTGCGTTCGCGCCGAGGTGCCGTTCTTTTCGCTGGGCTGCGAGGACGAGGACATCGCTCGCTACGGTGCATATGCCGAGGGCGCCATCGACGCTTTGACGACGAACCCGGCGGATTCGTCACGCGCGCTGGTCATCGACTACAAGACGGGCGGCACACCGGACGAGACGCCGGAACAGCTGCAGGAGAAGCACGCCCTGCAGGCGCGCGTTTACGCTGATGTTCTGCACAAGGCGGGCTTTGAGGCCGTGACCGTCAAGTTCGTCCGCGTGGAGCAGGCCGATCCCGCCAACCCCTGCGAGCCCCAGGTGGTCACCTACAACCTCTAACCCTCAACAACCTGCGGTGGAATCCCTATCGATTCCACCGCAGTCTTTTTGGACGGGGCTCTTTTAGCTACTTTGGGCAAACCCACACGGCCGCCCCGGAATAAAGCCCTCAATCGTCCAAATAGCACCACAACGCATGGGAGAGTCTGGGACGGTACAATAGCCCGAACGGTTCAAACGAATAAGGAGCTATCATGCAGCTCACCAAAACGCTTGAGGTGACGCCGGAGGAGCTTTTTGACGCTCTGGCGGGGTCCATCATGCAGGATATCGAGAACGCCACGGGCAAGTGTCCCAGCCGCAACAAGCTCAACGGCTATAAGTACGAGAAGCGCCCATACCGCAAAAGGTAAGGTGACTCTTCATCGGAAACCGTGAACGCTTCGGGTTTTGAGTCAGTAGCGAACAGCCCGACAAAAAATGTTGTTGGAAGTGCCAAATGAATAAGAATGCCGCTACGCAACTGCACATCTATTCCGCCTTTTTCGTTCTCGCGGGATTTGTTTTAAATCGGGGAGTGTTTCTACTTTTCCTTGCGGATAAAGGAATGTCTGTCACGGAAATCGCGCTTTATCAAGCCCTGTACAACATTGCAACGGTCGTCCTCGAGCTGCCAACAGGGCTGGTAGGCGATTTCTTTGGAAAGAAGTTCTCGATTCAAGTGGGCGTTCTGCTTCTTTTCTTCCATACGGCTGGCATGCTGTTGCTCTCAGGCCCCTTTCTCGTCGCGCTTTCCCTTGTCGAGGCACTCGCCTACTCCCTTCAATCGGGATCCGAACAAGCACTTTTATATGAAATTGCCCGAAATGCCGGTCAAGGAGAGCGCTTCCTCACCATCAACGCTCGGCTGCTTGCCGCGCAATCAATCGCGACGGGAGTGGCAATCGTACTTGGATCATTCATTGCCCAAGTATCTTGGAGTGCCCTCTACGTATGCGTTTCCGTTTTCTATCTCCTGCAGCTTTTCCTTCTGTATCCCATTGAGAGGATGGAAACGACCCATTCCAAAAACTCTGGGGAGGAAAGGTTTGACGTAGCCAAGATCTTCAGACGCGAAACCTGGAGCATTGGAGAATCCGCTTTTGCGGTGTTGCTTCTTCTAATCGGCACAAGCATGCTCGATGGATTCTATGGGAGTTATTACAACTTGAATCAGTTGGTATTCGACGCATTTGATGCTCCCGTCTCCATAATAGGAATCTTTTTCGGTGCATCCTATGCAGTAAATGCGACGGCCTACATTGCAGCAGATTTCTTCTCATCGCGTTTCGGGAAAAGAAATACCATGCTCGGCTCGATGCTAATCGAGGCCGGTCTTTTCATGATTCTTCCGTGGTTCGCTTCAAATCCGCTGTGTTTGTTTGGCCTTAGCATGGTGCTTTGTTTTCTCCCAGAAGTGGTGTACATCACTTCGGAAAACTTAATCCAAGACGCGATAGCGGACGATCTCCGCGCGACGATCCTTTCCGTCGCGTCTCTGGTAAGGGCTCTCTTTTCTGCAATGTTTTTCTCCATATTTGGATATGTGTTGGGGTTATATCCCATTCAGATAGCGCTCGGTGTTATTGGCGCAATCGCGATAGCAATTACCGCCGTTGTTTCTTTAAATGCAGGCGCGCGTCTATTCGGATGTTCTGCACAAGGCGGGCTTTAAGACGGTGACGGTCAAGTTCGTCCGCGTGGAGCAGTCCGATCCCTCCAACCCCGCCGAGTCCCAGGTGGTCACCTACAACCTCTAGCTCACCAGGGCCGTCCGCACGCCCAGTCTCCCCATAACTTGCGGTGAAATAGTTCCTGTTTTACGGCCCAGCTGGCTCCAGCAGGAACTATTTCACCGCAACTCAGAATCAGTCGGGGGTGCGGATTACGCGGATGAAGTTGCCAATCAAGGGTGCGGATTACGCAAATTTACACTTGACGTTCATCTCGGGTGGGCCTATAAATACATGTGATGGGTTGTTATCCCTTTGGGGAGCATGGCCATCCGGATTCCGTTCGTTATTCAATTGCACATATATTCGGGTGTCACTTTAGGGCATGACCGTAGGCAAGTAGGGTGCTGCTTTCTGCCGAGGTCATGCCCTTTTTGTTCAGCTCCGAATGAGTGCCCTATCATCAAGAGAGGAGGTGCATCGATATGCTGGCGATCAGAAAGCTCAACAATAACGCCGTGATTTGTCGAGATAGTCGCGGTCGCGAGGTCGTGGCGCTCGGCAAGGGTGTCGGCTTCGGTGGTGACTTCCCCCGGGAGCTCGCGATGGACCATATCGAGCGCACGTTCTATAGCATCGATGCCGAGGGGCAGCGTATCATGCAGGATCTTCCTGCCGATGTGGTGCTGTTTACGGCAAAGATCATGGATATTGTAGAGAACGAGCTGCCTTACGAACTCAGTCCCAACGCCGTGCTCATCATGGCCGACCATATCGCCTTTGCGATTGCGCGGCAGAGGAAGGGCATTCGTTTTGATATGCCCCTTACCTATGATGTGCAGCAGCTTTATCCGCTGGAATACAAAATCGGCCGCTACATTACCGCGCGCGTGCGGCAGGAGTTGGGCGTCGAGCTGCCGCGCGAAGAGGTGGCAAGCATCGCCATGAATCTGGTCAATGCAAAGACTGGGGCAGAGGTTACTGTGGCAAGCGATCGCGCCCAATCGTTTGAGCGCCTGCTCAACGATGTCACTGATATCGTCGAGTACGATTTCCGTACCATCATCGATCGGGAGTCTTTTGAGTTCTCACGGTTTGCGACACACGTGCAGTATCTGTTCAAGCGTATCAAGGGTAACGATAGCCTCAGCAGCGCCAATTTGCCGCTTTATGCGAATTCGCGCGAGGAGTTTCCCGAGCTTGCGCAATGCATCGACCACATCTGTACCTATATGAAGCGGGAATGGCATACGGAGCTCACCGACGAGGAGAAGCTTTACTTCATGCTCCATGTCAACCGTATCTGTACGAAGGCGGAATCCGGCACAGCCGGACGCTGACAACCCAGGCCAGAAGGATTGTAACCTGTGTTAGGGCAGGGCATGACCTCCGAAAGTACGAGAACCATCTCGTGCCACGACGATTCGTGGCGTAAAAGGAGGAATGATGACTAACTATCAAAAACTCGCCCAAAGAATCATCGAAGAGGTGGGCGGCAAGGCGAATGTTTCAAGCGCGACGCATTGCATGACGCGTCTGCGCCTCGTTCTTAAGGACGAGGGGCTTGCAGATGACGCCAAGCTCAATGCGATTCCCGAAGTGATTAGCGTGGTGCACGCTGGCGGCCAGGTGCAGCTCGTAATCGGGCCGACCGTCGACAAGGTCTACGGCGCGGTATGCAGGGAAGGCGGCTTTGAAGTCCAGACGGCGATTGATGAAGATCTGGACGCAGCAGAGAGGCTTCCCTGGAAGGAGCGGTTCGCTCCGAAGCGCATCGGCAATCTGATTCTCGATGCGGTGAGCGGCTCTATCGCTCCCATTCTGCCCGTGTTCTGCATCGCGGGTATCTTCCGCATGTTCACCATTTTGCTTGGTCCGGAAGGCGCGGGCCTTCTAGCCGCGGAGGGCAGCATGTACCGGCTCTTCACCTTGGTGGGAGACGCGGCATATTACTTCCTGCCGATCTTCGGTGCCTATGCGGCGGCCAAGAAGTTCCAGACGAGTCCTGTGCTCGCGCTCATGACGGCTGCTATTATGATTCATCCGAGCATGCTCGCTATCGTCGAGGAGGGCGCTCCGTTCGACGTCTACGGCATCCCCATGACGCTGGTGAATTACACACAGTCGGTGCTTCCCATCATCCTTATCGTGTGGATTCAGTCCTACGTAGAGGGGCTTATCAAGAAGCATTGCCCTGACATGCTGCGCATCCTCGTGATTCCAGTGGGGACCATGCTCATCATGCTGCCGCTTGCACTCTGCGTCTTCGGCCCCGCCGTCTCCTTCATTATGGGCATCATCGCCGATATCATCATCTGGCTCGGCGCGAACGCCGGTCCGCTGTGCGGTCTGGTGGTCGGTGCGACGTGGAACCTCGTGATCGCTACCGGCATGCATGTGCCGATTCTCACCGCTATGATGCCCGGCTGGCTTGAGGTGGGCTATGACGCCGTGTGCACTCCGGGTACGACGGTGGTTGTTTACGTGACGCTTGCGGTCGCGCTCGCCTACGGCATCCGTGCAAAGGGCAAGGCTAACCGTCAGCTCGGTTGGACTACCTTCGCTACCTATGCGCTCGGCCGCGTATCCGAGCCCATCATTTACGGCATCCTCTTGCGCGATAAGAAGGCGCTCGCTTGGTCGATGATCGGCGGCGCGGCCGGCGGCCTTGCATGCGGTCTGCTCAACGCGCGCATCTTCGTCTTCTCGGGAGTCGGCTTCCCGTGGATGAACGTCATCAAGTTCAGCCAGGACATCATTCCGGGCGCCATCAGCTGCGCGATTGGCTTTGCGGTGACATTCGCCCTCTGCATGGTCTTTGGCTTCGACAATCGCGAATCGGGCGAGAAGGAAGCCGAGGAGGCCCTTGAGGCTTAAGCGCTGCATCTAGAAGGGTGCCTTAGCGCAACGAGTCTCTTCTCGGAACTGGGGCCCCATGAACCCGGACGGGCACCGCTGCATGGTGGTGCCCGTTCGCACTAAAAGCAAGATAAGGAGGACTCCCATGCCATTGCGTTCTGATTTCCTCTGGGGCGGCGCGCTTTCCGCCAACCAGTGTGAGGGTGCCTGGGACGAGGGCGGGCGGGGGCTCGCCAACGCGGATCTTCTGCCGTACGGGCGGGACCGTCTCGCCGTCATCAGGGGTGACGACGTTCCGCTCGAGCCGCTGTCCGACCATTACTACCCGGCCCAACAGGCCATCGATTTCTATCATCATTACCGCGAGGACATCGCGCTCTTCGGCGAGATGGGCTTCAAGGCTCTGCGCCTCTCCATCGCATGGAGCCGTATATTCCCCAACGGGGATGACTCCGAACCCAACGAGCAGGGCCTCGCGTTCTATGAGGATGTGTTTCGCACCTGCCTCGAACAGGGCATCGAGCCGGTGGTGACGCTCAACCACTATGACGTGCCCATGCATCTTGTTACGGCATACGGCGGTTGGCGCAACCGCGCTCTCGTGGGCATGTTTGAGCGCTTCGCTCGCACTGTGTTCGCACGTTACCGCAATCAAGTGCGCTCTTGGCTCACGTTCAACGAGATCAACATCATGACCTCTGCGTGCTTCATGGCGGCAGGCATCGTGTTTGATGAGGGGGAGGACCGCTACGTCTCCGTTCATAACGCGGTGCATCACGTGCTCGTGGCGAGTGCTTGCGCGGTGCGCGCCTGCCATGAGATCATCCCTGGTGCGCAAATCGGCTGCATGCTCAATGCGGGTATTTTCTATCCTGCTACCTGCAACCCTGCCGACGTTAAAACGGCTCAGGACGAGAATCGCAAGCACTACATGTTCACCGACGTGCAGGTGCGCGGCCACTATCCGTGCTACATGCTCACGGAGTATGAGCGTCAAGGGTTCGCGATTCCTTGGGCGGAGGGCGATGAGGAGGTCCTTGCGCAGAATCCGGTGGACTTCGTGGGCTTCTCTTACTACTCGACGCGCGTGGCGCAGGCAAACACCGAGGGGCAGTTCGACTCCAATCTACTCAAGAGTGCCCCCAACCCTTACCTCAAGATGGAGCCATGGGGCAGATTCATCGATCCCGCAGGGCTGCGCATCACCATGAACGACATATACGACCGGTACGAAAAGCCGCTCTTTATCGTGGAGAACGGTCTCGGAGCCCCGGATGAGCCGGATCAGAACGGCTTTGTGGATGATGGATACCGTATCGATTACCTGCGCGAGCACATCCAGGCTATGAAGGACGCCGTCGAAATCGACGGGGTGGACCTCCTGGGCTACACGTGCTGGGGACCGATCGATCTGGTTTCGGTCGCAACGGGCCAGATGCGCAAGCGCTACGGTTTCATTTATGTCGACCTCGATGACGAAGGACACGGCACACGTCGGCGCAGCAAGAAAAGATCGTTCGAGTGGTATCGCAAGGTAATTGCCTCAAACGGCGAGGACCTGAGCTGAGCTTTCCTCAGGGGCCGGACCGCGACATGGGGTCGCGGTCCGGCCCCTTTGCGACGAATGAAGCAATCAGGTCAAAGCAGCTAAAAAAGACACGTCCCAAAAAGACTGCCCGTGTGGGTTTGGCTAGGTTCGGGCGCTGTCCGCGCCGTGGGGTAAAATCGTTCAGTCAGAACACGAACCCGCATCGGAGCTCATCACATGGCATTCGTCCATCTGCACAATCACACTGTTTTCTCCATGCTCGACGGCGCAACCCGTATCCAGGATATGGTCAATCGTGCCGTTGAGCTGGGCATGCCCGCCGTGGCCATTACCGACCACGGCTACATGTATGGCGTACCCGACCTGGCGCTGGCCTGCGACGCCGTCAACCACAACACGCCCGAGTACAAAACCTGGAGCCACGACAAGGCCTTCTTGGAAAAGGACCGCCGCGACGAGCTGGTGGAGCCCGATCCCGAGTCCAGCCCGCGCGAGCATGCCCAGTATGTGAAGGACATGGCCATGTGGGACGAGAAGGGCAACATCGACGAGCTCAAGCCGCCTCTGGTCATCAAGCCCATCTTTGGCTGCGAGGTCTACTTTACGCCGGACGAGACGCTTGCCCGCGACCATAAGCCCGAGCTCTACCACATGATCCTTCTGGCCAAGGACCAGGAGGGATACGTCAACCTGATGCAGACGGTCTCCGAGGCCGCCGTGCAGGGCTTTTACTATAAGCCGCGCGTGACGCTCGACAACCTGCGCCGCCACGCCAAGGGCATGATCTGCACGAGCGCCTGCATCGCGGGCATCATCCCCAAATACATCGACCGCGGTGACATGGAGGGCGCCATCAAGTGGGCCGAGACCTTCCGCGATACCTTCGAACCCGGCGACTTTTACATCGAGATCCAGGAACACGGCATCACTACCGACAATGGTCTGACCGACGAGCAGATGGACCGTACGCTCATCGATATCGCCAAGCAGGTGGGCGTCAAGGTCATCGCCACCAACGACTTCCACTACCTGCGCCGCGAGGACGCGCCCGTGCAGGACGTCATCATGTGCATCGGTATGAACGCCAAGGTCGACGACCCTAACCGCATGCGCATGACTGGCTCGGAGTTTTACATGAAGACCGAGGAGGAGATGCGGGCGATGTTCCCGTATTGCCCCGAGGCCTGCGACAACACGCTCGAGATCGCCGACAAGTGCTACGTTGAGCTGGACTGGGACTCCATCATCCTGCCGCGCTTCCCGCTGCTCGATCCCGGCGAGACGCACGAGAGCCAGTTCCGCCGCGAGTGCGAGAAGGGCCTGCGCCAGCACTACGGCGACGACTGGGCCACGCGCGAGATTGGTGGCGTCAACATCAAAGAGCGCTTTGAGTACGAATACAAAGTCATCTGCGACAAGGGCTTTGCCGCCTACTTCTTGATCGTTGCCGAGTACGTGCAATGGGCCAAGGACAACGGCATCGGCGTCGGCCCCGGCCGTGGCTCGGCCGCCGGCGCTATCGTCGCCTACGCCATGAACATCACCGCGTTCGACCCGCTCGAGAACGGTCTGATGTTCGAGAGGTTCCTGTCCCCGCAGCGTACCGAGATGCCCGATATCGATATGGACTTCGACGATGAGCGGCGCCTCGAGGTCGTGGAGCACGTTCGCCAGCTCTACGGCCCCGAGAAGGTCACCCACGTCATCACCTACTCGACCATTAAGGCCAAGCAGGCCATCAACGACGCTGCGCGCGTCCTGGACTACCCGGTCTACATGGGCCAGCGTCTGTCCAAGATGGTCTCGAGCGACCCCAAGGTCAAGCTCAAGCAGGTGCTCGAAAAGCAACCCGGCAAAGAGGATCTGTTTAACCCCGATTTTGCCGAGGCCTATAAAAAGGACGACGACGCCCGCCGCATCATCGACACGGCGCTCTCGATCGAGGGCCTTACCCGTGGCGAGGGTGTGCACGCGTGCGCCGTTCTGATCTGCCGCGACCCCGTCAACGAGCACGTGCCCACCAAGCTCGACACCAAGGGCGGCGTCGAGATTACCCAGTACGAAGGTCATACCGTTGCCGACATGGGCCTGCTCAAGATGGACTTCTTGGGCCTGCGCACGCTGACGGTTATCTCCAAGGCCAAGGCAAACATCAAAAAGAACTTCGGCATCGACATCAAAGAGGAAGAGATCCCCTTTGACGACCCCGAGATCTTTAAGCTCATGGGCTCCGGCCATACCGCCGGCGTCTTCCAGGTCGAGTCCGCCGGCATGACGGCCACGATCAAGAACATGAAGCCCACCGAGTACAAGCACGTCGTGGCATTGATCGCCCTGTACCGCCCGGGCCCGCTGGGCGCCGGCATGGTTTCGTCCTACATCAACCGTATGAACGGCAAGGAGCCGGCCGTCTCCTACGACGACCGCCTGGACGACATCCTGGGCGAAACCTACGGCACCATGGTCTACCAGGAACAGGTTATGCTCATCTCCGTCGAGATGTGCGGCTTCTCCAAGGGCGAATCGGACTCGCGTATCCGTAAGCCCGTGGCTAAGAAGAAGATCAAGCTGCTCACGTCGACGGTGCTGCACTGGGAGGATGGCTCGGACGAGACCACCTACGACCACTGGATGAACGGCGCTATCAAGAACAACTACACGCGCGAGGTCGCCCAGAAGATTTGGGACGATGTTCTCGAGTTCGCATCCTACGCCTTCAACAAGTCGCACTCCGCCGGCTACGCCATCCTGGTTATGCAGACGGCGTGGCTCAAGGCGCACTATCCGCACGAGTACATGGCGGCCGTTCTGACGTCCTATACGGGCAAGACCGACAAGATCGTGCACTACGTCTCGGCGTGCCGTCACGACGGCATCCCCGTGCTGTCGCCAGATGTCAACGAGTCCGGCACCGAGTTCACGGCTACCAAGGAGGGCGTGCGCTTTGGTCTGGCCGGCATCCGCGGCGTGGGCACCGGCGTGGCGCAGGCGATTATCGCCGAGCGCGAGGCGGGCGGTCCGTTTAAGACACTGCACGACTTTGTCGAGCGCGTGGACTCGAGCCAGGCCAACCGTCGCGTAATCGAATCGCTGATCAAGGCAGGCGCCTTCGACTCCACGGGGTATCCGCGTCGTCAGATGATGCACTTTGTGGACAAGAACAACCCCGAGAACATCATCGACGCCGCGATAAAGCGCCAGAAGGACCGCGCGAGCGGCCAGACCTCGTTCTTCGACATGTTTGGCGACGTTGAGGGCTCGGGCTTTGAGGTGAGCGTGCCCGATCCGGACGGCCAGGAGTGGGACCGCCACCTTAAGCTGAGCCAGGAGAAGGAGGTTCTGGGCATCTATGTCTCGGACCACCCGCTGCGCCCGTTTGAGTATGCACTAGCCAAGGCGCGCGACTTCTCGTTCTCGCAGATCGATACCGGCTACGAAGTTCAGAATCCTACGGGCGGCACCATCAACCAGGAGATTCCCGAGGGCAAGGCGCTGTGGTGGGCCGGCATGGTCTCGAGCGTGTCCAAGCGCGTGACCAAAAACGGTGACCCCATGGGCATCGTGCAGCTCGAGGACATGGAAGGCGAGGCCACCGTCGTCGTGTTCCCCAAGACCTATAAAGAGGCCGAGGGGTACCTGTACGGCGAGGTCGATCCCGAGACCGGCGCGCAGCTGTCCGATGCCTTTGTGCGCATTAAGGGCAAGCTCGAGCGCTCGGACCGCGGCGACCAGATCATCGCGCAGGAGATCGTGCCGCTCGAGCTCAACGAGGAGAACAACAAGCCCAAGGTGTTTGAGGTCATGGTGCCTAACAGCCGCTTTAGCCAGGGCAATATGGCGCGCCTGGCCACGGTGCTCGCCGCTAACCCGGGCGGCGACCGCGTGGAGATCTTTATCGAGCAGGTGGACGGGCGCGTGCTGCGTGCCGAGGTACCTGCCAAGGTCAACGCGCGTTCGATTCCGCTGCTGGCCGAGGCCAAGGCCATTGTGGGTAACCAGGGTCGCGTGACGGTGATCTAAGCTACCCCGGGTGAGATTGGAGGAAGTGATGGCGCAGGGGACGTTTGTGCAGGCGCTTCGCAAAGAGGCGGCGTTGAGCGGCACCTTTATGAAGGGGCGTTCGCTCATGCTCAACGGTGCCGTGCTGTCGATCGAGGACAGCGGCTCGCGCTTCTCCAAAAACGTGACGGTCGAGGGCACGGTGCGCGGCTCGCGCGGTGACCTGTACAAGACGCACGTGGCGCTCGACATGGACGAGCACGAGGTTATCGACTACGACTGCGACTGCCCCGCCGCATACCGCTATCCCGGTATGTGTAAGCACGCTATTGCCACGGCGCTGGCGTATTTGGATGCCAGCGGCGCCGAGCCCGTCGAAGGTTTGCGCACGCCGGTTCGCACGTTTACGGCGCAGCCGAAACAGCCCGCGCGCGCCGCGTCCGCCGCGCCGGCCGTCAACCCCAATTTTCCCTTTCCGGCGCCCATCCCCACGAGCCCCAGCCTCATGGCGGCACTCTCCGATCTTTCGGACGCGCGCATGGATGAGCTGGCGAGCATGCGCCGCAAGCTCGCCAGCAGTGTGGATCCCGATGTCCCCAAGGCGGTGTTGGAGCCCTCGTTGGCGCCGTACTACAATCCGCTGTTCGCTGACCGCTTTAGCTGGGCGCTCGAGTTCCGCATTCGCTGTGGATCGGTCTCCTACGTGGTCAAGGACATCGACGGCATGGCCGATGCCTACGTGCGCGGCGGCACGTTCTCCTATGGCAAGAAGCTCACGTTTGTCCATTCACCTGAGGCCTTTGACGAAACATCGACAAAGCTGCTCAACCTTGTTGTGACGACAGTTGCCTATCTCGATGACATCACAAGCTCGCGTTCGGCGTCGTACGACTTTGCCCGCAGCGGTTTTGTTGCCGAGCGTCAGTTGCCGCTGTCCGAGCATAGCATCGTATATGTGCTGGACCTGCTGCGCGGCCAGACCATCTCCTTTGAGCCCGCCTGGTCGCGGGGGACGACGACGCGTCGCACCTACGACGTGGCGGTTGAGCTGTCTCCGCAAGGGGAGGACGAGGCGCCCGCTAAGCGCCCACCACTTCTTGCCGCCAAAATCGCGCCGGCGGCTGGTGGTAGCTATGACCTGCGCCTGCCCGCCGATATGTACTGCTTTGCGTCGGGCGATGTCGCCTACTTGGTTGACACGCGCCGCGCGCGCCGTACCGACGCTGCATTTGCTCAGCATGCCGCACCTTTTTTGTCGCGCTTGCTGCCGTGCCGCACGCCCGCCCATATTGCCGCCGAGCAGGTGGGTGAGTTCTGCCGTATGGCGCTGCCCATTTTGCGCGACTATACCGACCTGACCGCCCCCGCCGCACTCGATGCCGTGGCGCCCGAGGCGAGCTTTCATTTTGAGATTGGCGCCGACGATGGCCTTGTGACCTGCAAGATCACGGTGTTTTACGGCGATTGGTCGGCAAATCTCTTTAGCCTTGGTGCCCCGGGCAGCCCCTTCGAAGAGCAACGCCCCGGCGTTCCGCCCCGCGACGCGGTGGCGGAGTTTCGCGTCATGGACACGGCGGCCCTGTATTTCGATTTTCGCGAGGGCGGCCTGGCGTTTGAGGAGCGCGACGACGCCAGCCTGTTCTGCCTGCTGACCGAGGGCCTGTCTGCGCTGTCCGAGCTTGGCGAGGTCATGCTCAGCGACCGCCTGCGCCAGATCTCGGTCCGCCCTGCGCCCAAACTTTCGGTGCGTGCGGCCGTCAAGAGCAACCTGCTCGATGTCGAGTTGGGCGCGAGCGGGCTTTCGGCAGCCGACCTTGCCATCTATCTCGACTCGTATAAGCGCCACCAGACGTTTGTGCGCCTTACGTCCGGCGACATCGTGCGCCTGGATGAGGGAGCGCGCGCCGCGTTTGGCCTTGCCGAGGACTTGGGTGTCGATGCCGTCGACCTGCTCGACGGTGTGTCGCTTCCCGCATCGAGTACCCTGTTTGTCGATAGCATGCTTGCGCGCACACCCGCGCTCGAGGCCGATCGCGACGCAGCATTTCGTCGCACCGTTGAGCGTCTGGACACGCTCGGCAAGATGGACTTTACGGCACCCGCCTCGCTCAAGGCTACGCTGCGTGGCTACCAGGTCGACGGGTATCAGTGGCTCGGCTCGCTCGAGCACTTGGGCCTTGGCGGCATCTTGGCCGATGACATGGGCCTGGGCAAAACGCTGCAGATGATCGCGCATATTCTGGCGCGCGTGGAGGCGGGGGATGCCAAACCCACGTTCGTGGTATGCCCCGCGTCGCTTGTGTACAACTGGACTGCCGAGTTGGAGCGCTTTGCCCCAACGCTTAATGTGTGTGCCATTGTGGGCGCCAAGGCTCAGCGCCGCGTGCAAATTGCCGGTGTTGCCGAGCACAACGTGATCGTGACGTCGTATGACCTCATGCGCCGCGACATCGACGAATACGCCGAGCAGGACTTTGCCCGCGTGGTGCTCGACGAGGCCCAGTACATTAAAAACCCGCTCACCCAGGTGGCCCGCGCTGCCAAGCGTCTGCCGGCCGGCGTGCGCTTTGCCTTAACGGGAACGCCCATCGAAAACCGCCTGTCCGAGCTCTGGAGCATCTTCGACTTTTTGATGCCGGGCCTTCTGGGCACGCGCGACTCGTTTGCCAAGCGTTTTGAGAGCCCCGTTGAGCATGCCGAGGGCGACAGCGCCGCTCGTCTGCAGGCGCTCGTAAGCCCGTTTGTGCTGCGCCGCGTAAAGGAAGACGTGGTAGCCGATCTGCCCGAGAAGATCGAGGACACCGTCATGGCGCAGCTTACCGGCGAGCAGCGCAAGCTCTACCTGGCCAACCAGGACCGCATCGCCCAGCAGGTGCAGCACCGCGAGGCTGGGGAGTTTAAGAAGGACAAGCTCAAGGTGCTCGCCGAGCTCACCAAGCTGCGCCAGATCTGCTGCGACCCGCATCTGCACTACGCGGACTACAAGGCGGGAAGCGCCAAGCTCGATACGTGCATGGAGCTCGTCCATGGTGCGCTCGACGGTGGTCATCGCATCTTGCTGTTCAGCCAGTTCACGGGCATGCTCGATATCATCGGCAAGCGCCTGGCCAAGGAGGACATTGCCTTCCTTAAGCTCACGGGCGCATCGTCCAAGGAGAGCCGCGCCAAGATGGTTGCGCAGTTCCAAGCGGGCGAGGTGCCGGTGTTTTTGATTTCGCTCAAGGCGGGCGGCGTGGGTCTTAATTTGACGGCTGCCGACGTGGTCATTCACTACGACCCGTGGTGGAACGTTGCGGCGCAGGACCAGGCGACCGACCGCGCCCACCGCATTGGCCAACAGCACACCGTGACCGTGTACAAGCTCATCGCCAAGGACACGATCGAGGAGCGCATTATGCAGATGCAGGAGTCCAAGCGCGATCTGGTCAACAGCGTGCTCGGCGGCGATGGCATCTCGTCGGCGCTGTTCACACGCGAGGATGTCCTGGCGCTGCTGGGCGGTGAGGGGCGCTAGCCTGTGTGCTGATGCATGCGTAGCCGGGCGCTTGGAATCGCCGATGCGCTCCGGCCCCGACCGCTTAACACGTCCGTTATGTGTTCATTTGCAATGCCATGGATGGCCTGGCGCTCTTTGGGCATAAGAAGCATCAAGTACATTGGCACATCAGCAAAGGAGAACATCATGGCGAAATTCTTTAAGGATTCCGATGGCAAGCTCATTGCGGCTCTTGGCGACGACGTTGCGACCCCTGCCGGCTGCACGGAGTTGACCGCGAACACCGAGGATGCAGCGCACGAGAAGCACGTGCCCGTCGTCGAGATCGAGCGCGACGGCCACGTTATCCGCACGCGCGTGGGCTCGACGGAGCATCCCATGCTGCCCGAGCATTACATCGAGTGGATTGCGCTTGAGGCCGAGGGCCGCCTGGAGGTCCATTACCTTAAGCCCGGCATGAAGCCCACGACGTTTTTCGCTGGCGGCTCCAAGACCGGTACTATCTATGCCTACTGCAACCTGCATGGGCTGTGGTCCGCGACGTTCTAGGAGCGCGCCCCCGCTCGGGGTATCATAGCTAGCATATGCACATGCGAGCGCCGGCTGCATTATGCGGCCGGCGCTTTTACTACGACAACGACGATTTACGACGGAAAGGGCTGGGCCATGAAGCTCGCACTTGCACAGATCGATATGCGCCTGGGTGATATTGAGGGCATTTGCGGCCGCATCGAGGACCAGGCTCGTCTGGCCCATGAGCGTGGCGCGCGCGTGCTGTGCGTTCCGGCCCCGCTCTTTATGGGCGCCATACCGGGCGGCCTGGTGGGCGCTGCCGACTTTGAGCACGATATGCTGACGGGCCTGACGGGCGTTGCCGAACGCATCCAGGAGCTCGACATGATCTGCATCGTGCCCGCGGCGGTTTCGTTTGAGGGCCAGCCCCTGCTCGACTATATGATGCTTAAGGACGGACGCGTGGTGCCCGCGCGCGCAAGCATTGCCCTGCAGCGCGGCGAGAACAATGATACGCGCTGGGCGCCGCCGGTGTTTGACGTGGACGGCGTGCGCATTGCCGTGGTGTTTGACCTGGACCGCGAACTCGAGATGCTGCCGACTGGCGTCGACCTCATTGCGTATTTCCAATTCAACGCGTTTGACATGACCGACCGCGAGACTGCTGCCATTGCCGCCGTTCGCAGCGGCGCCTACCGCAAGATCGCATCCAAGCGCAGCGTGTGGTTTGCCTGCATGGCGCCGGTCGGTGCCTATGACGAGTCGGTGTATACCGGCGGTTCGTTTGTGCTCGACGACTGCGGCCGCGTGGTGGCCCAGGCGCCGTGTTTTGAGGAGAGCCTGCTGGCTCAGGAGATTCAGCGCGGCGTGATGCTCGATGCCCTGGAAGATCACGAACTGCCCGAGTTTCGTTCCGAGGAGTGGCTGTGGCAGGCGCTGGTGCTCGCTGTGCGCGACAACGCCCGAGCCCACGGTGCGTCGCGTGCTGTGGTGGCACTCGAGGGTGACTTGCCGTCGTCCCTGCTGGCGGCGCTGGCCGTCGACGCTCTGGGCCCGCGTAATGTGATTGGCCTGGTGCTGGGGCGCAACCGTATTTTTACGCCGGCGCAGGAGGAGGTGGAGGCCGCCCGCTGTGCCGCCGTCCGCGCCATCGCCGAGCGTCTGCACATTCGCACCGTCGAGCGCGATGCACCGGATGCGGCGCGTGTGCTCGATCGCGACGTGTCGGCGGGCGATGCCGAGCGTCTGCGCTCGCGCACGTTGGGCCTCATGCTGGAGGACACGGCGCTCGAGCTGGGTGCGATGGCGCTGAGCCCGCTGTCCAAAACCGAGTACGCGCTGGCGGCGCCCGCCCTTTCCGGCGGCTACCAGGGCGGCTTTGCGCCCTTTGGCGATGTGTATCTGTCGACGCTTGAGTTTGTGGCACGTGTGCGCAACCGCACGTCTGCCGTGGTGCCCCAAGAGCTCGTGACGCTCAACGCGGTGGAGGATTGCATGGAACGCGTGCTGGCGCAAGCGCTCTCGACGCTCGACGGTCCGGTCGACATGCTCGACCGCGCGGCGCAGCTGCTCGGTGGGCTCGAACCGGGTGAGGTCGATGGTGCGCTCGAGGCGCACGTGGACCGCAATCGATCTTTCGACGACATCCCGATGGCCGCTGGCAAGCCTGAGGCCTGCTCGCTGCTGCTGATGCTCGTTCGACAGGGTGAGGCTGCCCGCCGCATATTGCCGACGGCACCGATCGTCTCGTCCCGCTCGTTTGCCGAGCGCTCTTGGCCGTACATGCTCGCCTGGTCCGACCTGGGGCTTAATGGCAAGGAGCGTATGTCGGTCGATTCGCTGGCGCGCGCCGAGGTGCGCCGTTTTGCTGACGAGGATACGAGTGAGCGCATGCGAAACGAGATGATGGGCGTGCTGGGCGAGCTACTGGGTATTTCGCCCGAGCAGATGGAGGAGCTGCGCTCCGAGGACGGTCAGCGTCGTTTGCACGAGGGAATGAAAAAGTTCGAGGGCGAGGTTCAGGACGCCATCGATAAGATGATGGGCGGTCAGGGCGGCTCGCAAGGTGGTCCCCAGGATGGTCCGATGCCGCATCCGCCGGTGGATCCCCGACAGTTCCCATTCTTCTCGCAGAACTAAACTGGGGGTAGGATTCGCTTCCAACCCTGACACTTCAACTGAGCATCTTGGCCCCGTTGTGTTATTCTAGAACAGACGTTCGTGAATGATGCGCGGGGCCTTGTCTTGCGCTGTGCTTGTGGCGAGGGGAGGTTGGCTTGGTTATCTTGGGCATTGACCCCGGTTTGGCCCATACGGGTTGGGGGATTATCGAGGAGCGGCGTGGCGAGGTTCGCTGCCGTGCCTACGGTTGTATCGAGACCAGCGCCGGAAGTCCGCTCGCGGTGCGCCTGTCGCATATCGCCCGCGACCTCAAGGGTGTCGTGGAGCGTTATCGACCCGATACCGCTGCCATCGAGAGCATCTACTTTGGCGCTAATGTCCGCTCGGCAATCCCCACGGCACATGCCCGCGGTGCCGCGCTCGTGGCGCTTTCGGAGTGCGCGCTCGAGATCGGCGAGTACACGCCTATGCAGATCAAGCAGGCTGTGGTGGGTACCGGTGCCGCAGATAAGCGGCAGGTCGCCTACATGGTGCGCACGCTCACGCAGCTCGATCACGACCCGCATCCCGACCATGCCGCCGATGCCCTGGCCTGCGCCATCTGCCACGTTAACCTCAGCCGCACCCGGGCGCTTACCGGCGGCGAGTTCTATCAACAGAGAGGAACCGGATACTGATGATCTCCCAGCTCCACGGAACGCTTGTCGAGGCCACGATGAGCTCTGCTGTCGTCGATGTGTCGGGCGTTGGCTTTGAGCTCGGCATCTCGGGCAGCACTGCGGCCACGTTGCCGACGCCCGGCGGCGAGGTCCGCCTCTACACGCGTATGCAGGTGCGCGAGGACGCCATGACACTTTTCGGTTTTTCCTCTAAGGATGAGCGCACGATGTTCGATCGGCTCGTGTCTGTCTCGGGCGTTGGCCCGCGCTTGGCGCTCGCCGTGCTTTCCACCTATACCGTGGGGCAATTGTATTCGCTGGTGATGGCCGAGGACGACAAGGGCATGGCCAAGGTGCCCGGTGTGGGCAAAAAGACAGCTCAGCGTCTGATCCTGGAGCTCAAGAGCACCTTTGCCAAGGACAAGGGCTTTGTGCCGGTCGACGTGATTCCCGGCCAGGTTGCGATGCCCGTGCCCGCTGCCGCTCCCTCGGCCATCGATGACGCCCGTGCGGCGCTCCTTTCCATGGGCTTTAGCCCGCAGGAGACCGATGTTGCCCTGAGCGGGTATGATGGGCAGAATATGCGTGTCGAGGATCTGCTCGGCGCGGCGCTTAAGCGACTCGGAATGGATGCGTGATGTGGGAAGCCGATGACTCTCAGGACCTGTGGGCGACGCCCGGCAACTCGCCGGCGGCATCCATGGCGCACGGCGAGCGCATGGTGGGCTCGGAGCTGACGGCCGAGGACCTCGATGTCGACCGTACCCTGCGTCCCCAGCGCTTGAATGACTACTGCGGCCAGGAGCACATCAAACAGAGCCTGCGCGTGTTGATCGAAGCGGCACAGAGCCGTGGCGAGACGCTCGACCACGTGATCTTCTCGGGCCCTCCGGGCCTGGGCAAGACCACGCTGGCCACCGTTATCGCCAACGAGCTGGGTGCTCAGATCAAGACCACGAGTGGCCCCGCCATCGCGCGCACGGGCGATCTGGCGGCCATCCTTACCAACTTGCAGCCGGGTGATGTGCTGTTTATCGACGAGATCCACCGCCTCAACCGTTCGGTCGAGGAGGTCCTGTATCCCGCGATGGAGGACTTTGCCCTCGATATCGTGATTGGCAAGGGTCCGGCGGCGCGCTCGATTCGCCTGGATATCCCCAAGTTTACGCTGGTAGCGGCAACGACCCGCTCAGGTATGTTGACCGGTCCGTTGCGCGACCGCTTTGGCATTTCGTATCGCCTGGATTACTACACGGTCGAGGAGCTCGCGCAGATTGTGACGCGCTCGGCGACTATCTTGGGCGTGACGATTGACCATCCGAGCGCGCTCGAGATCGGCTCGCGTTCGCGCGGCACGCCACGTCTTGCCAACCGCCTGCTCAAGCGCGTGCGCGATTACGCACAGGTGCGTGGCAACGGCCCTATAGAGCTCGATATCTGCCGCCAGGCGCTCGAGTTCTTCGAGATCGATGAGCTCGGTCTGGACTGGATGGATATTCGCATTTTGGAGACGCTCGCTAAGACGTTCTCCGGTCGCGCCGTGGGACTTACGACCCTTGCCAGCGCGGTGGGCGAGGACCCGGGCACGCTCGAGGATGTCTATGAGCCCTATTTGCTGCAGTGCGGGTTGATGATTCGTACGCCGCAGGGCCGTCAGGCAACCCTTCGCACCTTTGAGCACCTGGGGATTGAACCTACCGTTTAGGGCGCTTTGTTTTGGCGGGCTGTTGAGCTATCGCTGGGCATCGGGTAAACATATCGCCGTTCATCGGTTATGGGCGTTTTACTATTGCGCGCCCGTGCTATGCTGAATTGGTCTTTTTCTCATTCGGTAACGAAAGGACCGCCCATGCCTACTGACATCGAAATCGCACGTTCTGTCACGCCGCTGCCTATTACCGAGGTGGCCAAGAACGCCGGCGTCGACGTTAAGCACCTTATTCCGTACGGCTTCGACAAGGCTAAGGTCGACTATTCACTGCTCAACGAGCCGACTGATCACCAGGCCAAGCTCGTCCTCGTGACCGCTATCAACCCCACGCCTGCGGGCGAGGGTAAGACCACCACGACCATCGGTCTGGCCGATGGCCTGCGCCGTCGCGGCATTAAGAGCGCCGTGGCCCTGCGCGAGCCTTCGCTCGGTCCCGTGTTTGGCGTGAAGGGCGGTGCCGCCGGTGGCGGCTGGGCGCAGGTCATCCCCATGGAGGACATCAACCTGCACTTTACCGGCGACTTCCATGCTATTGGTGCCGCCAATAACCTGCTGGCAGCCATGCTCGACAACCATATTCAGCAGGGCAACCAGCTCGGCATCGACGTTAAGCGCATCACTTGGAAGCGCGTTGTCGACATGAACGACCGTCAGCTGCGCCATGTCATCGACGGTATTGGCGGCAAGGCCCAGGGCGTGCCGCGCGAGGACGGCTTCGATATCACCGTTGCCTCCGAGGTCATGGCGATTTTGTGCCTGTCCACGAGCATCAACGATCTTAAGGAGCGCCTGGGCGAGATCGTTGTCGGCTACAGCTTTGCCGGTGAGCCCGTCCGCGCCCGTGACCTCAAGGCTCAGGGCGCCATGGCGGCCCTGCTCAAGGACGCGCTCAAACCCAACCTGGTTCAGACACTTGAGGGCACGCCCGCGTTTGTCCACGGCGGTCCCTTCGCCAATATCGCCCACGGCTGCAACTCCATCATGGCCACGCGTATGGCTATGCGTTTTGGCGATGTCGCCATTACCGAGGCCGGCTTTGGTGCCGACCTGGGTGCCGAAAAGTTCCTCGACATCAAGTGCCGCATGACGGGCGTTCGCCCCAGCGCTGTCGTGGTCGTCGCCACTGCCCGCGCGCTTAAGTACAACGGCGGTGTTGCCAAGGCCGACCTCAACGACGAGAACCTCGAGGCCCTCAAGGCCGGCATGCCCAACCTGCTGCGCCACGTCGACAACATCCAGAACGTCTACGGTCTACCCTGCGTGGTCGCCATCAACCGCTTCCCGACGGACACCGAGGCCGAGCTCGAGCTCATCGAGTCCGAGTGTCAGAAGCTGGGCGTCAACGTTAAACTGTCCGAGGTCTGGGCCAAGGGCGGCGAGGGCGCGCTCGACCTGGCCGATGAGGTCATGCGCCTGATCGAGCAGCCGAGCGAGCTCAAGTTTGCCTACGAGGACGGTGCCGATGTGGCCGACGCCCTCGAGGCTGTCGCCACTAAGGTCTACCGCGCCGATGGCGTCGACTTTACGCCGGCTGCCAAGCGCCAGCTCGCCGAGCTGCGCGAGAACGGCTTTGGCAACCTGCCGGTGTGCGTTGCCAAGACCCAGTACAGCTTTAGCGACAACGCCAAGGCGCTGGGCGCTCCCGAGGGCTTCCGCATCACCGTGCGCGAGCTCAAGGTTTCCGCCGGTGCCCACTTTGTGGTCGCGCTGACCGGCAGCGTTCTGACCATGCCTGGCCTGCCCAAGGTTCCCGCGGCCGAGAACATCGACGTCGACAACGATGGCAACATCACCGGCCTGTTCTAAGCCTGCTGCTCATAGCCGCTTGCCCGCCCCGCCGCGCCACCAAGGCCCGGCGGGGCTTTTTGTTCCCAAGGGGACGGAAGGATCATTTTAGGACGGCGACAATGTTGCGCAACAAGAATCACTATTTCTCCCGTACGGTGTAGTTGGAAGAATTGCGCGGGCGCATTGCGGCTGCAACAAGAGACGGGAGATGCGATGTATTGCACCAAGTGCGGAGCTCAGATACCCGATGGCTCCATGTTTTGCACGAGCTGCGGAGCACGCGTGGACGGAGTTGAGGACCAGGCGGAGCCTGTGGCGTTTCCGGTAGGGGGTGCGCCGGTGGGCGACCCTGCGGGACGGCACGCTCTTCAGGGTGCCTCGGCTCATATGGAGGTGCAGTCTCGTTATGAGGAATCTATGACCAAGTCAGCCGAGGTCGCTCAACCGTTTGTTCCGACGCCGCAGCCAAAGAAACCCAAGCACAAGGGCCGTATCGTCGCTGCCGTTATCGGCGGTGTTGCCGTTGTCGCCATTGTCGCCGCTATCGTGATCGTGCCGCGTATCGGCGCATCTTCCGAGGTAACTTCGGGTGGCAAGGGCTACGTTGTCTGCGCATGCGAGACCAAGATTCTCCCCAAGAACAGCAAGGGTAAAAAGCTCAAGAGCTATACCGTCGAGCTGGCGCCGGTGTCCGGCAAGGGTAAGAGCTGCACCATTAAGGTCGATGGCGAGGACGGCTTTACCATGGAGGACTTTGGTGAGCTGCCCGATCAGAAGTACCAGATGACCATCACCTCGGGCAAGGGCAAAAAGAAGAGCACGACCACCATGAAGGTCGACTATACCAAGGAAGGTTCGGACGCCCCCAAGAATGTCGAGCTCACGCAGTCCAAGAAGGAGGCCAAGGCGTCTGCCAAGGCGGCGGTCAAGACGGCAGATGAGCTGTTCACCGATAAGATTCTCGAGTACCAAAAGAAGTACGGCGAGGGCGAGGCTGTCGGGTTCGATGAATATGCGTATGGAGCCCAGGGTCTTGCTTACGCCAAGCTCATTGACTTTGATGGCGATGGTCAAGATGAGCTGCTGATTGAGTATTCCGATGAACCGGTGGACCGTGGGGATAACGCAGCCGCTGCGCATCTTGAGGTCTGGGCGTATAAGAATGGCGAGATTGAGAAGGTCTACACGCCAGAGGTAAACGTATCTCATCAGGAGGCGTGTGTGTCTGTCTGGCTTGATGAATACGAGGGCAAGATTGGTTTTTCGCAGTGGTATGACCATGGGACAGCAATTAAGCAAAGCGATCTCTCTGGCAAAAGTGGTCCTTCTGCTCACGAATACCAAGTTAAATTCATTGGCTACGACGGCAAGTCATTCAAAGCCATGACCGACCTTGTTGCCCCGAATGAAGTCGGTTCTGCCTCTTTGGGCGGTTTTGGTTTCTTGTATGCCGACGAGAGCTCGGTTAACAGCACCATTGGCACGGTCGCCACGACGCTGGAGCAGCTGAAGTCGAAGGATGCCGGCGACGATGCGCAGGTGAGCTACGAGGCCGTCTCTGCCACGCAGGATGTCGACTTTACGGCAGCGGTTGGCGAAGGCCCGCTGGACCCGTCCCCCGATGACACGTGCCAGATCACGGCTACGTGGACCTATCCCCAGGTGAAGGGGCAGGGCGTGGGCGTCGCCAAGTTTAACAAGGATATGGTCCAGCTCGTCGCGGATACGCTCGACGCGAGCAAACAGGCCTCGATGGACGACGAGGACAGTCGCGTGACCATGATGTACACCGCCGAGATCGTCTCGATCGATGGCGATATTGCCTGCGTGCGAACCTACACCGATAGCTATCAACCTCCGTATCGATCGGAGCGAGTGACAAGGTCGGCGTACTACAACCTCAAGACGGGCGAGCAGGTTTCGCTCGAGGACTCGCTTGCGCAGCACGGGCTTTCGTTTGATACCCTCAAGAGCGAGGCCAAGCAGGCAATTAAGACGGCAAAGCCGGATATAGACTCCGTGTCTGAGGACAACATCGACGATGACGATAACTACACCGAGGATCATTTCTACTACGACGGCAAGGGCTACATCATCGTCCTCGATACTGGTGAGTTTGACTGCATGGCATGGGATACCCACGACTTGGTTGCGCATGCCTTCGATTCGAACTATTCCTGCGGTCAGGATGTAACGCCCGAGCGAGCCAAGGCCACGTACGTACCCAATGAGTAAGGTAGACCGCGAGGGATAAATTGAACAGTCCCCGGTGACGCAAAACGCAGCGCCACCGGGGACTTTTTGATGCAAATTGGCTCCGAAATAAGCTATCTGGGCCAGCCGCGCCACGAAAAGCGCCCATCTACTACGTTTGCCAGGGTTGGACCGACCATGGAGCGTTTTTTAACAATGCGGCAAGACGTTTACCTGCGGTTTTGTTAATACAAATATGGCTATGGTTGGCACCCTTGGGTTAAACGTAGTAGATGGGCGCATTTTTTGGTGCACAGCCCAAGAAGGGATCATTAGCCGCGCTGGAGGCCGAAGAGTTTGGCGTTGCGCTCGGCGACTATCATGTTGATATCGGCGATTTCCATCTCGCCGTCAATGTAGGGCTGGTAGGTGCCATATGGATCGCCTGCTCCCAAGCTGCAGCTTCCACAGTTATCGCAGCTGCCGTTGCCGCAGCCAGCGAGTGCTAGCTTGATGATTTCCTCGCGCTCGGCACGCGTCGTGTCCTTGATGAGCTTGCTTTTTGCCATGACGTTCCTCGATTCGCTCGTGACCGTCGGCCGCGCATGTCTTGTAGATACCGGCGGGCTTTGCCCATCATAGGCTTTTGCGCGGGTAGAATGCATGGATAACTTGATGCTTACGGGCGACGGAAAGGAATCGTTGCATGGACCAGGATAAGACGACCGTAATGGGTGGCTACGGCTCCCCGCGGACGGGCAATGGCGCCGATGAGACCCGCGTCGTGCCGAATCCCGGCTACGCTGCCCCCGATACGACGCAGGCGTCGGCCGATCCCACGCGCGTTGTGAATTACGGGAACGCGGCGCAGGACCCGTATGGCGCCTCGTCGCAGAGTCCCTACGGAAGCGCGGCGGCAAACCCTTATGATGACTTGCTGCAAAACCCCATTCCGCAACCTCAGCAGACGACATATATGCCGCGCACGGCACAGCCGCGCTACGAGTCGCGCGACCGATATGCGCGCGAGCCGTATCGTGAGTATCCCAAGTCTATCCCTCAGTATGGCGAGGACGAGGAGAAGAAGTCTTCGCGTTCGTCGAGCGTGATCAAAAAAATCCTGATTGTGCTGGCGATCTTCTTTGCCCTGTCGGTTGTGTTTGCCATCGTGTCGGGCATGCTCAACAAGCGGGGCGCCACGACTGATACCACGGCAGGGCAGACCGAGACGACCCAGTCCGGCGCCGTCGACCTGAGCGATATCCCGGGTCAGTACTGGTCTAACGCCAAGAAGCTCCTCAAGTCGCGCGGGGCCGATCTTTCGAATGCCGTGATTCTGACCGATGACGGCTCGACGCCTGTTGTCGACGCCAACTGGGTCGTGACGTCTGCCTACTATAACGACAACGGTAACCTCGAGATTCAGCTCACGCGCAAAGACAGCTTGTCGGGCAATGCGTCCGGCGACCAGGGCACCACGGACAGCTCGAGTTCCAACACGCTGGAGGACCTGAGCAACAAGGCGCAGGAGTTGGGAGACAAGGCCCAAGAGCTGGGCGATACCGCACAGAACCTGGGCGATATGGCAACGAACGCCTGGAATGCCCTGCAAAACGGCATTTCGGGCGCACAGGGAAACTAGCGGTCGAGCGGCTAGAGCCTTAGCAGTGCAAACAAAAACGGGACGCAGGATCGCGTGACCGGGCGCATAGGCGCGTTGGTCGGCGGTCCTGCGTCCCGTTTTGCTGTCGATTACAGCTGCTCGGCCGGACGCTCGGGTGAGCTAAAGCCCGAGTCAAATGTGACGACGCACGAGGCATCGGGCCGGCGCTCGTGCACGATGCGCGTGACGAGCTCCAGCAGCTCCTCGTCGGATATGTCAAAGCCGTCGGGACGCACCAGGTCAAACGAAACGAACCCCTCGTGCTCATGCAAGTCGTGGATGGAGAGCGCGGGGTCGATCTGCATGACACCGCGCTTGACCCAGCCGCGCAGGTCGTCGCCGGTGGTGGCGATGGGGTCGCAGTGCAGTGTGATACCGATGCCCATCTGCCGTTTGATATCGTGCTCGATGGTGTCCAAGATTTCGTGGTGCTCAAACGCATCACCCTCGCCGGGCATTTCCACGTGCGCACTGGCAAATTGGCGGCCGGGGCCGTAGTCGTGCACCATCAGGTCGTGCGTGCCTAGGACCTGCGGATACGACATGATCTTGTCGCGGATTGCCTGGACGAGCTTGGGGTCGGGCGCTTGCCCCAACAGCGGGCTGATGGCGTCGCGCACCAGGCCCATGCCGCTGATGCAGATGAAGATGCCCACGCCCAGGCCTGCCCAGCCGTCGAGGTCAAAGCCGGTCGTCTGCGAAATAAGCGCTGCGGCCAGGACCGAGGACGAGGTAATGACGTCGTTTTTGGAATCCTGCGCCGTGGCGATAAGCGTCTCGGAATCTATGCGGTTGCCCAGCGTGCGGTTGAACGCCGCCATCCAAAACTTGACGAGCATGGACAGAATAAGGGCTGCCATGGAGAGCGCCGAATATGCGGTGGGCGAGGGCTTGATGATCTTGGTGACCGACTCCAGGATCAGGTTGATGCCGACGGCGCAAACCAGGACGGCGACAACCAGGCCGGCGAGGTACTCGTAGCGGCCGTGGCCGTAGGGGTGGCCTTCGTCGGCCGGGCGGCTGGCAAGGCGGAATCCGAGCAGGCTCACGATGTTGCTCGAGGCGTCGGAGAGGTTGTTGAAGGCATCGGCGATAAGCGAGACGGAGCCGGCGAGCAGGCCCGCGATGCCCTTGGCTAGGCACAGGGTAATGTTGAGGCCGATGCAGATGAGGCTTGCGGCAAAACCCGCGTTGGTGCGGCAGGAGGTATCGACCGGCTCGCTTTCGCTGCCGGGAACAAGCGTATGTACCAGCCGATTTACAAATAGCATAACGATCGTCCTCACAATCATGTTTAAGGGGATAGTGTAGCTCGCGCGGGGGCGCCGTGCACCGATGCTCAGAAAATGCAGCAATGGTCTGCCGGCGCTAACGGGCGCGAGGCGGAGGGGGACGACTGCTCGCGCGCCTTCGAGTTCGCTGCTCCTTCCCGTCCGACCGGGTGCTCCATTTTGGGCCACATGGGTATGGGCACGCGCCGATTTGCTCGACATACTGAATGTCGACAGCCCTGTGCAAAGGAGGACGTTTCCATGGACGAGATGTTTGCCATTAAATGCCAAAACTGCGGCGGCCCCATGTATTCGCACCAGGCAAAGCGCAGCTTTGAGTGCGCCTATTGCGAAACGGTTATTCCGTGGCAAGCGGACGCCGGAGAGCCCAAGAGCGCCCTGGGTATCCGTCATACGCCGCTGACGGTGGTTGACGGGCTGCTCAAGCTCACGCACGTCTCGCAGCTCGAGCGCCCAGAGGACCCGGACTGGTATTTCTTCAATTCGTACTGGCGCAATCAGTCGGTTCTGGAGCATCTGCTGTGGGAAGATCGCGGCACGGCGCAGGAGTTCCAAGAGGCGACGCACGTGAGCATTCCCTGCCCCTTCTGCGGCGCGTCCTTTGAGGGGTCATCGACCCAGCGCGTGTTTGAGTGCCCGTCCTGCGGCAACAAAATCGGTATGGCTGACCTTCTCAAGCCCGGTGCGTTTAGCAAGCGCCTGACCATGGGCGTGGGTGCCGAATACGTTCCCGAACAGGGCGTCCCCTGTGAGATATCGCCGCAGCAGGCACGTGCCAACGCGCTTCAGCTGGTGCGCCAGTACCCCGACGCCTTTGCCGGGCACGACGTGGAAGACGCGATTCAAAATGACATGATGCTCTTCTACTTCCCCATGGCACTCGCGGACTTGCGCATGATGGCGTCCTTCCCAGGCAAGGGGCTGAGCAAGGAGACCTTGGTGTACTACGAGGTACTCGATTGGGCGTATCCGCGGGCAAACTACCTGGACGTTCGCCTTATGGGCATTTTGGAGCCGTGGGACTTTGGCAAGGTGGGGCCGTTCGATCCCGCCATGCAGGAGGGCGACTTCCGCGTCGTTTCCGTCGATGCGTCTACCAAGGACCAGGTGGTTATTGATAAGCTGGCGCTCGACGTTGCAGGCAACGATGCCGAGGCGACCCTGGGGCTCAATAGAAAGAGCATCCGCACGTGGGCGCGCAAGGCTCGCAAGCACAAGGACGGCCTGGTGATGGTACCGGTCTACTTTGTCGATCGCCCGGCGTCGGATGGCCGCGATGGCGAGCAGGTGCGCATTGCCGTGAACGGCCAGACGGGTCGCGCGGCGGCGGTGGTGTTTAGCGACAAGCGCGAGACACATGTCGTGGCGCCGCTCAATCCGAGCCTGCATCTGTCCGGTGAGAGCACCGTACACGCCACACCCGTCGAGGTCAAATATGTTAAATCGCCGTTCCTATACCAGATCGTGCGCCGTGGAGACGGCGAGCAACCGCGCCAGGTTGCAGCCGCCGTCGAGGGTTCCTACCGAGAGGAGAAGCCCAAACGCAAGGGCTTGTTCGCTGCGATCTTTGGTAAGTAGGGGAGTGGCTCCGGTTGACATGACGGCGTGATAGCCAGAGGCACGGGGCGGCTCACGGGAATGTGGACTGCCCCGTTTTTATGCGGCGGCAGGACCCGTAGGCACTCCATTAAACACACATGCTCACAGCGCGAACGTTGAGCAACATTACGTTTGCCGATAGCTATTAAAAAATGTCCGCCCACGGTAGTAGTATCAAAAAAAGAGGGGTCCCAAATGGAACCCCTCTGGCAAGTCAAATTGTCCCCTACGGGACGCCTTCCAAGGAAGGCATTTTTGGCAAAGCCGTATTTTGACTCGCAGTGTCGATGTAACTGGTAATCGACAAGGCAACTGTAACACAGCGCGGAAGGGCTGGTCGACATGAATTTAAGAAACTGCTCTGGCGACTACAATATCGGCCTCGACATGGGAACCGGCTCCGTTGGTTGGGCGGTGACCGATGACCAGGGCAAGCTTCTGCATTTTAAGAAGCAACCGACGTGGGGCAGTCGTTTGTTCGATAGTGCGCAGCTGGCGTCCGAGGCGCGCGTTCATCGTGGGCAGCGTCGCCGTTACGTGCGCCGCCGCTGGCGCCTTGACTTGCTGCAAAAGCTGTTCGAGCCTGCGATGAGTGAGGTCGATCCGGGCTTTTTCATGCGACTCAACCAGTCGCGGACCATTGAGGGCGATCCGATTTTTACCAAGGACTTCACGAAGGCCGATTACTACGATCGTTTCCCGACCATCTATCATCTGCGTGCTTACCTTATGGACACCGATGAGCAGGTCGATCTTCGATTGGTGTATCTCGCAATCCATAACATCGTTAAGCATCGCGGTAACTTCTTGCGCCAGGGAGAGAAGCTGACGGCAAAGACGGCAAAGACATCCGATGCCCTCGAGCGCCTCAATGATTCCCTGCAGGCTTGGTGCGAGTCTAGGGAATACGATGTTACAAAAATCAATAAAAGCGCTGTCGCAAAGATTCTCGCTGACGAGCGATCTTCTCGTTCGCAAAAGGCAAAAGACATTCAGGCGCTTGTAAAAGTGGGCACTGCGGATGCGGCTGCGAACAAAAAGCTGGCAAAGGCTTTGTCGAACGCTGTCGTTGGCCTTCAGTGTGAGTTCAAAGACGTGTTTGGCGATTTTGAATGCGAGGCAACTAAGCTCGCGCTTTCGGATGACGAGAAGCTAGAAGCGCTGCAGGCCGCATGCCCCGATGACTGCGTGGAGCTTCTTGAGTCCGTTTGCGGTGTTTACTCTGCTTACGTGCTGCAGGGGCTTTTGTCCTATGCTGAGGGCCAGACTATCTCGGTCAACATGATCGAAAAATATAATTGTTACGCGAATGATCTTGATCGACTCAAGACTTTGGTCCGCGAATATGCTCCCGGCTCATATGAGTCTTTCTTCCGCGGCGCAACCTATCATGATTCGAATAGCGATGACCCCTCGCGCGACTACGATGCCTCTAAGGCGCAGGGTTACACCGCATATGACCTGCATAAACTGTCTTATGATGACCTCGCTAAATCCGTAAAGAAGCTCTTTGCGGGAACGGGCGCGGAGACGGACGAGCGCTATATCGCCATGATGGACGCATTCGACAAGCAGCGCTTTTTGCGTCGTCTTAAGACGAGTGATAACGGTGCCATCTACTATCAGCTGCATCTTGAGGAGCTGCAGGCCATTCTCAAAAACCAGGGTCGCTTCTATCCGTTCCTTAAGGACGAGGCTGCAAAGATTGAGAGTCTGGTCACGTTCCGTATTCCGTACTATGTGGGACCGCTGACGCCTAAAAATGCGGCTCAGGACAAACATGGCAACCATCGATTCCAGTGGTCCGAGCGCAAGCCCGGCATGGAAGATGCGACGATCACGCCTTGGAACTGGGATACCGTGATCGATAAGAACAAGAGCGCCGAGAACTTTATCATGCGCATGACGGGTGACTGCACGTATCTTGCTGGCGAGAAGGTGCTTCCCAAGCAGTCTCTGCTCTATGAGGAGTTCTGCGTTCTGAACGAACTCAATGGCGTTCGCTGGTCCGAAGATGGTGACGATTGGCAACGCTTAGATGCTGCGCAGCGCGAGGGCATTGTTCACGAGCTTTTCCATAAAAAGCGTCGCGTTACCTACAAGATGATTGCCGACTGGCTTGTAAAAGAGGGCGACGCGACAAATCCGGTTGTCCGCGGCGGCCAGGGTGAGAGCGGTCTTGAATCGAAGATGGGCTCGTACATCTTCTTTGCCAAAGACATCTTTGGTGTGGACGAGTTGAGCCGTGCCGAGTATCCGGTTATCGAGAAGATCATTCTTTGGAACACGTTGTTTGAGGACCGTTCGATCCTTAAGGAAAAACTGCAGGATGAGTTTGGCCCCAGTGGCAACGGAATGCTCGATGCCGAGCAGATTAAAAAGATTTGCAAAAAGCGCCTGACCGGTTGGGGACGTCTGTCGGAGAAGTTCCTGACGGGTATCAGGATTGATACACAAGCCGGTCGATCTATGAGCATCATGGACGTGCTGCGAGAAGGAAACCCCAGCTCAGAGCGCCGCTTGGGCGAGACTATGGTGATGATGGAGATTCTCCACGACAATACGCTGGGCTTCCAGGAAAAAGTGGATGAACACAATCGCAAATACTACGCCGAAAACGAGAAGTCACTAGGCGTTAATGAGCTCCCCGGATCTCCGGCGATTCGTCGCAGCCTGAATCAAGCGATTCGCATTGTTGACGAAATTGCAAAGATTGCGGGGCACGCGCCGGCCAACGTTTTTGTTGAGGTGACTCGCGACGAGGACGAAAAGAAAAAGGGTAAGCGGACCACGAAGCGCTGGGATGCCATCGAGGACGCGCTCAAGGCGTTTAAGGCCGAGGGCGGTGACCTGGTCGTTATGGACGATTTCAAGGAGCTCAAGGCAGCCAATGTGGACCTTGACGAGCGCTTGACCCTCTATTTGATGCAGAACGGAAAGTGCTTGTATTCTGGTCGCGCTATCGACCTTAATAAGCTTATGGCGGGCTCGGGCGAGTATGAGGTCGACCATATCATCCCGCGCGCCTACATTAAGGACGACAGCCTCGAAAACAAGGCGCTGGTGTACCGCGAGGAGAACCAGCACAAGACCGACCAGCTTTTGATTGATAAGAGCATTCGCTGGAAGATGGGCGAAACGTGGAAGCAGCTGCATCAGGCTAAGCTTATTGGCGATAAAAAGTATCGCAACCTGCTGAGGTCTTCCATAAACGAGAATGCCATGAAGGGCTTCGTCGCGCGCCAGCTCGTGGAGACGAGCCAGATGGTCAAGATGGCGCAGGCTTTGCTTGAGGCGCGTTATGCCGACGAGGGAACGAAGATCGTTCCCGTTAAGGCGAGCGTATCGCACAACCTTCGTGAGGCGGCCGGCTTGGTCAAATGCCGCGAAGCCAACGATTTTCATCATGCGCATGATGCCTATCTGGCATGCCGCTTGGGCCTGTTTATTCAGATGCGCCACCCGGGAATGTATGAGAACCCCATTGGCTACTCGCACGTGATTAAGAAATACGTGCGCGAGCAGTCTGAGCTGTTTAAGAAAACCCATCGCATGCCTGGATCTGCCGGATTTGTCGTCAATAGTTTTATGACTGCGGGTTTTGACCCCGAGACGGGCGAGGTCTTTGACGATGCCTGGACCGAGGACGACGAGGTCAAGCGCTATAGGGGAAAGTATCTTCCGGACGGCTGGAATGCAGCGGCAGAGGTCGAGAGCATTCGCCGTGCGCTCAACTATCGCCAGTGCTACATCTCGAGGATGCCTCAGGAGGATACGGGTGCATTCTGGAAGGCAACGATTTACTCGCCGCGTGATCCCAAGATGGGCGCAAAGCTTGAGTTGTCGACCAAGCAGGGGCTTGATGCTAAGCAATACGGTGGTTTTTCGAGCCAGCAGTTTGCGTACTTCTTTATCTATGAGGCCAAAAAGAAGGGTAAGCCGGTGTTCCGGTTCTCTCAGGTTCCCGTGTGGCTTGCGGCGCGCATTGAGGGCGACTCGGCGGCGCTCGGCGAGTACGCGCGTGAGCTTGCGGAGAAGGAAGGTCTGGAATACGTCGGTATCACGAGGTCGAAGATCTACAAGAAACAGTTGATTGAGGTGGATGGTGACCGCCTGATTATTACCGGCGCAAAGGAGGTCAGGTCGGGTTCTCAACTGGCGTTTTCACAGGATGAGATGTTGCTGTTAAATATGTCTAAAAAGGATGAAAGACTAAGCGTCCTTCCTTTGCTTGAGGGATTGGTGCACAAGATTGACCACGCTGCTAATGCAACTTGTGGAAAGTTGTCCAGGCAGCTTAAGCTCTCTCGGCTGTCTTCCGTTTCTGTGCTCGATGAGTTGCAGCAGCGTGAGCTTGCATTTGGCCTAATTCGTATTGAAAACGGCGCAGATCGAGTCGTTGATCTCTCTGGAATTGGCGGGCCTGCAAAAGCGGGCGCTATGGTGACGGATATGTCAAAACTAATCAACGAACCAGCGGCCCCGTTCTTTATCATTGACCAGTCCGTAACGGGTATGTTCGAGAGAAGGACCCGTGTCGGGCTTTAGGAACATTGTCATTTCAAGCCCCTGCAAATTGCAGTACAAGGGCGGCTACATGGTTGTCCGCCGCGAGGACGACACGGCGAAAGTCCACCTTTCGGAGATTTCGTCGGTCGTCCTTCAGACCAACCAAGTGTTCATAAGCGCTTATCTGCTCTCGGAGCTTGCCAAGGCAAAGGTCGCGTTTGTCGTCTCTGACGAGAAGCGCGACCCCATTGGGCAGTATTTGCCGCTATACGGGGCCCATAACACCAGCAAGCGTATTGCGGAGCAGCTTGAGTGGGGCGAACCAATCAAAAAGCGCGTATGGCAACGAATCGTGCGCGACAAAATCAAGCATCAATCCGATGTTCTCCACGCTCGTGCGCGTGAGGAGCAGGGTGAGAAGCTTAAGAGCCTTGTTCCCGAGGTGCGCTCGGGTGATACGACGAATCGCGAAGGACATGCAGCCCGATTGTATTTCAGCTCTCTGTTTGGTTCGTCCTTCTCGAGGGATGACGATACGCCTTTGAACGCCGCTCTCAATTACGGGTATGCGATTCTGCTATCGAGTGTCAATCGCGAGATTGCGGCGCGCGGATACCTTACGCAGGCGGGGATTTGTCACAGAAATGAGTTTAACCAGTTCAACTTGAGCTGTGATTTTATGGAGCCGTTTAGGCCTCTTGTAGACCGTATCGTGTTTGACAACTTTGACGGCGAGTTCTCTAAGGAGACAAAGCTGCTTTTGGTCGACATGCTCAATCAGGGAATCGCGTATCGAGGCGGCACGTATCGCGTGGGCTCCGTAATCTCTCTGTATGTTGCTGACTGTTTCAAGGCTCTTGACCGGAAGCTGTCGGTGGACGAAATCGAGTCGTTTGAAGTCGTATGAGTGTCGGGGAAAGGATCAGATATATGAGGCTTGTCGTCTTCTTTGATTTGCCCGTCGATACTCCTGCGCAGAGAAAAGACTACCGGGTGTTCCGCAAATTCCTTCTTAAAGATGGCTATCTTATGCTCCAGGAATCCGTGTATGCAAAGCTTGTTGTTAATGATGGGGCGGCAGGAAGCGCGGTGCAAAGACTCAGGAAGCATCGCCCGCCAGCTGGCCTTGTACAGGTTTTGCGCGTGACCGAATCTCAGTTTTCGACCATGGAGTACATTGCGGGTAACCGCGAGGCTCATGAGGAGATAGACACAATGGAGGAGCTCCTGGTTTTATGAGGCTTGTGTTTTCGGGACTTGAGAACTCGCTGGAACTAACAGCAGGGGAGACATCGGTTTTGCAAGTCGAAAACTCTGCTCTGTTCGCGCGGATTGTGACTTCTTTGCAAAACGGGTTGGGGCGCCAGGCGATGGAACCTTACTCCCTTTGGAAAGACGATGAGGAGATTAAGCCCGGCAGCGCTCTAATGGTGGTGCCTGATGCGCTGAATCTTCCATGGGATGACCGCGCATTTATGACCGCAATCACCAAGAAGGTTGAGCGTGAGTTTCTAGAAGACGAAGACCTGCGCATGCAAGTGGAAGAGGCTGAACGAGCAATAAGGCTGCGTTTGGGCGGATTGAACCTTGGCTTTAATGCCGATTTGGGGTTTGGTTTAGAATGGGATATGAAGCGCTACCTCAAGTTTTTAGGATTTGGTGCAGCGCCTCAAGAAGATAAATCGTTCCTTGATAATCTGCTGAATTTCCTTTCATTTGCTCTTGACGCTGGCTGCAGAAAGACAATCGTATTTGTAAATCTCAAAACATTTTTGACGGAAAATGAGCTGCAAACGCTCTATGACCACGTGTTTTTTCTTAAGTTGAGCCTGTTGCTCCTGGAGAATAAAAAAGATACCATGGCTTACGGACATGAACATAAACTAACGGTTGACCTGCAGTTTTTAGAGCATTGAAAGAACTGACCGGTTAGATTGAACGTCCCGTCGCAGTAGGGAATTTGTTCCAATGGTTTTGGAGCAGTGTCGATTTAACTGGTAATCAAACTACTACACTGACGAAGAATTGAAAGAACTAGTTTTGGAGCAGTGTCGATTTAACTGGTAATCAAACTCTATCTTCGCCATTCAAACACCCCACCCTGTTTTGGAGCAGTGTCGATTTAACTGGTAATCAAACGCGCAGCACGTCGTCCGCATCGGCGCCGGCGTTTTGGAGCAGTGTCGATTTAACTGGTAATCAAACTAGCTTCGGCTTCGACTTGACTCTGTACGAGTTTTGGAGCAGTGTCGATTTAACTGGTAATCAAACAGCCTTCTCATTCTTAGTGTCCGGGTTCAGTTTTGGAGCAGTGTCGATTTAACTGGTAATCAAACGGCTTATCGTTCGTGCTGTTGTTGGGATGAGTTTTGGAGCAGTGTCGATTTAACTGGTAATCAAACCGACACGCCGGAAGGGGACGCGACAATGCGGTTTTGGAGCAGTGTCGATTTAACTGGTAATCAAACTCGAGCAGGAGGTCGTGCTGGATGATGCTGTTTTGGAGCAGTGTCGATTTAACTGGTAATCAAACACATAGTGCGCTGGGTGTTCAGGCGGTGGAGTTTTGGAGCAGTGTCGATTTAACTGGTAATCAAACCCGTAGCTGTACGTACGGCCCTCGATTGTCGTTTTGGAGCAGTGTCGATTTAACTGGTAATCAAACGCTAGCGTCAGGTTCTCGGCTGTGGCCTGCGTTTTGGAGCAGTGTCGATTTAACTGGTAATCAAACTTGCAACGAGTATAGGCGTGATACGGTGCTGTTTTGGAGCAGTGTCGATTTAACTGGTAATCAAACCAGACATCCTAAGTGGATGCAACACGGTACGTTTTGGAGCAGTGTCGATTTAACTGGTAATCAAACCGAGCTCGATCAGGTCGTTCTGGAACATGGGTTTTGGAGCAGTGTCGATTTAACTGGTAATCAAACCGCCCTGCTTTTGTCTCATGCGATGCAACGGTTTTGGAGCAGTGTCGATTTAACTGGTAATCAAACGCGTGTACGTTGCCGCTTTCATCGTCAAAGTTTTGGAGCAGTGTCGATTTAACTGGTAATCAAACGTGCGATAGCTAACTAATTCGTAGCTATTGGTTTTGGAGCAGTGTCGATTTAACTGGTAATCAAACTATCCGTCAATCGATAGAACAGGAGATACGTTTTGGAGCAGTGTCGATTTAACTGGTAATCAAACATGGAAGAGGAGCGTCGTAATAAGAAGCAGGTTTTGGAGCAGTGTCGATTTAACTGGTAATCAAACGCAACATAGGCAACCAGCCATTTACACGGGTTTTGGAGCAGTGTCGATTTAACTGGTAATCAAACCATGTCGGCGTGGTTAGGCTTGGCAATCTGTTTTGGAGCAGTGTCGATTTAACTGGTAATCAAACGGTTTCGGGGGTTGCGCCTATAGGTATACCGTTTTGGAGCAGTGTCGATTTAACTGGTAATCAAACCACAGTTGCCGACCGCCTGCCTGATACCTCGTTTTGGAGCAGTGTCGATTTAACTGGTAATCAAACTACCTCTGGTAGTGATATACCCAGCTCGCGTTTTGGAGCAGTGTCGATTTAACTGGTAATCAAACGCTCATGCGCACATGGCGTCCAGAGGCCGGTTTTGGAGCAGTGTCGATCTAACTGGTAATCAAACGGCAAGATGAATGCTGAATATCTGTTGTCGGTTTTGGAGCAGTGTCGATCTAACTGGTAATCAAACTTTAGTCCGCTGATGCAATGCGGACTGTTGGTTTTGGAGCAGTGTCGATCTAACTGGTAATCAAACTTACTAAGGACTGTACTACCGACCTAGAGCATTTTGGAGCAGTGTCGATCTAACTGGTAATCAAACTGATTGCCGATAAGGAGCGTCGCGAGGTTGGTTTTGGAGCAGTGTCGATCTAACTGGTAATCAAACAATATGACAGTTCGGACCGCAATCTAACCAACGTCAACAAGGAGGAATAGAAATGGACAACGACACGCTGCTGTTCAGAGATAAGGGTGCCGGTGTATTCAAGGAGATCTGTATCTACCCGAATCGAATTACCACGCTCAAGAAGAACCGCTTCTTCGGCAAGCATATAGAGGTGACCTACCTGAATGACGTCACCGGTGTCTATAGGATCAAGGGCAAGCAGGTGATTCTGAACAACAGGCTGCGGACGGGCTACGGCTATAGGCTGAGCAGTCGCTCCCAGGCAGAGGAATTCGTGAGGGTTCTTAACTCAATCATGTAGCGATAACCAGATCTTCTGCCCATAGAAAAGCGCCCTACCAATCCGTCAAGACATGTGGAGCGCAAACAATCCTGTTCCCCGCACGCGCGGGGATGATCCCGTTTTGGTCGGGGCGGCGGGACTCGAGCCCGCACGGGCGATGCCCGTGATGGCAGATGTAAATAAACGGTGGAACGGCTGTAAAAGAGTCTTGCCACTGGGTAAAATCAGGATGTGCCGCGGAACCCGCTCCTCAGTCGGTCAACTTTGGAAGCGCGGGCAACGCAGGTATTTTCGTCTAAAGGGCCGGCTGCAACCGGCCCTTTTTTATGACTCCCTTCGCTATCCGCTACTGCTTATATTCCCGCCAGATCGAGTAGAGGTTCCGGGCAATGCTGGTCACATACATCGAGAGGCGCAGGATTTCAAGAAACAAGTTCATAGGCTTCACCCCAATCGGAGATCGGAGCGTTGCCCGCAGGCGGATTCCGCGGCAGTCAAGATTTTACCTCACAGGCCGCGGTGGGAGACATCCTACCCACCCCATGGTTTGGAACAGTGTCGATCTAACGGGCAATCAAACCTCTAGCACTCTTTGAATTGAGCAAGCATCTGCCCGAAGAAGCTGAGCCCGGATGGCTCACTCATTTATGAGCCCGGATGGCTCATAAATGAGTGAGCCGCCATCTTCGGTTCGGTAGGCCCCGCAGGGGAGGTAGCGCCCGTCGGGGAGAACATAGAGGTTGGCTTCTTCCTTCAGTCCTGCTGGAAATAGCGGAATCCCGTTTTCGTCCACTTGGAACTCGTCTATATTTGCGACCTTCCTCTCCATGATGCCTCCTGCCTTATTTCTTGAATGGCGCCCTAAAACAGGCAGCTCTCAATCAGCTCTTTTCCGCGCAGGGTATCGACCCACTCCTGCGGGATGGCCTCGATGCCGTATGCCGTGCCGGCGAGCGCGCCTGCGACGGCTGCGGTGGTGTCGGTGTCGTCGCCCAAGTTGACGGCGGCGAGCACGCAGGCTTCGTAGCTGTTGGTGTTCACAAAGCACCAGGTAGCGGCTTTAAGCGTGTCGCGCACGAAGCCGCCGGACCTGATTTCCTGCTCAGGCACGCCTTTCAGGTGGAGCGCCCACGAGGGGAGCGCATCGTTCATCACATCCCTCATCAGCTCGACAAATATGACGCATGCATCGGTCGACGTTCTGTGGGCGTGCGTAATCGCGGAGACCTCGCAGATCTCGTCGTCAGTCGCGTCGACAAACGCCAAGGGCGCGATGCGCATGAGCGAACCGTTGCCGTTGTCGCGTTCGCCGGAGCCACCTTTGCCGGTGTGCAGGGCGTGGGCAGTCGTGCCGCCGTAATCGAAAACGCCGTCGATCGTATACTCGCCACGGGCAATCCAGCCTACGAACTTGTCGCGCATGTCCGCGGTGTCGATATGCCCAAGCTCCCTAATCGAGTCACAGGTAGCAAGCGTCATGGATGTGTCGTCGCTCCAGGTGCCGGCGGGCTGCCCATGCGTGCCGTAGCCGATCATGTCCGTGCATTCGAACGTGCCACGAGGCCTGAACTCGTAGGGAACGCCCAACGCGTCGCCGACGGCAAGCCCGTAGATGCAGTCGCGTAGCGTTGTTTTCGGTCTGTCTGTCATGGAAAACTCCTCTTTCACTTCGGATTGGAGATGCGTGGCAATCAGCGACAATGTGTCCAGCCCAATTCGGGACGCAGTGAGTCCCGAATTGGGAGAGCTTGTCAGCTAATCTGACAAATGAAAACCCGCAACGCTATTGCTTTATACAGCAAGGGACCTCTTTTGGGCGCCCTGCCTTTGGTGCCTCGGCGAGTCGTACCTCGATGGAAGCTTTGGATACCATGCGCTTGGTGCCGTCCTTCCAAGAATCCAGCAGCCCAGCATTTATCAGCTGCGATACCCTTGCCGTGCTAACGCCAAGCATGCGAGCGGTGTCCGCCGCGGTGACGGCGGGGATGTCGCCGAGCTCGCGGCTGACGGCCACGGCGATTACCTTGCCGCCGTGTTGTGGCTGGTGTCCAAAGTCCGGCGCGGGAAGATCGACGCCGCCCATAAGGTGATCGTCGACCATACATGCGAGAAAATCGGCGGCGCTTTCGACAGCGTCGTTTAGGTCGGAGCCAAACGTTCCTCCTCCGCCCAGCGAGCCACATGGCACGGCATCGACCATACCGTCCGAATCAAAGAACTCAAATTCCCATACGTAAACCATGTAAGACCTCCTTTAAAAAGTGATGCGAAATGTGATGAGGATGAGCTATCGAAGCCCTGCCTGCCTTAGGATTCTTTTGGCAATTTGATCCTCGATCTCTCGGTGGCGTTTTACGAGCACGAGCTTGTCGCCTTTGACGAACTTCTCGTGATTAGTGCCTCCTTTCGAGATGAAGCCGGCTTCTTCGAGGATACGGATCAATTCGCGTCTCTGCATCTCAGCCTCTTTCAATAACTATATATTAGCACTTCCTAAGGGTTTTAGGCTTAAATCTTAGCTATTGCTAATCCTTTGTTTTGCGGCGCCATCCTTGGATAACGGCTTATATTCGTTGTTGTATTAGTCTATTTGCTCGTGCGGACACGTTTTGGTGCCCTGCGCGTGACCGCAAAAAGGGTTTGTAGTGACTAAAATGTGGTCATAGAGATAGTTTTATCGAACTCCATGGGGGTGGCGCGCGTGGATGACAACACGTTGTTGTTTCACGATAAGGGTGCCGGCGTTTTCAAGGGAATAAGCATCTATCCCAATCGTATCGAGGCGGTCGTGAAGAACAACTTCTTCGGCACCCATACCAAAACGTCTACCTCAAGGACATTACGGGTGTCAACAGGGTCAAGGGTAAGCGCGTGTTCCTTCGTAATAGGTTACTGACCGACTGTTCCTACAGGCTGAGCAGTCATTCCCAGGCCAAGGAATTTGTGAACGCGCTGAACATGGTGATGTAGCCTATGGCGGCGTTCGGACCAAGGTAAAAATCAGGGGCGCAGAACGGTGTTCTGCGCCCCTCATCGAGTTGATGCGCCCAAAAGGCCGGCTGGCCTATTCGCTAGCGCCTTCGTCACTTTCATGGTCGTTGACAAGCATTGCCGCGCCGACGGCTGTTGTTGCTACGGCGGCAGCGGCGAGCCCGGCGGCGATGCCAGAGCCGTCGCCCGTGCCGGCGAGTTTTCCGGCCGAGCTTTTGCCCTTGCCGTTCTTGTCGGCGCTACCTGCGTTGGGGCCCGTGCCACTGTCGGTGCCGGTGCCGTCGCCGCCCGCGTTGCCCGAGGCTGCAACTGCAAAGCTTGCGGCTCCGTCGCTGGCGAGCGTGTAGTTCTGCGCCGCGTCGCCCAAAAGGCCTTTCGCGCGCACCCAGTACGTCCCTGCGGTAAATGCCTCGCCCTCGGCCATTGCCGTGCCCGGAGCGCCGTTTGCATCGTGCATAAACTCGAGCTGGGCCGTGCAAGCATCGGTTTCGAGCTTGCCGTCGAGCAGCGCCGTGATCTTGGCGCGCACGTCCTCGCCGACCTTGAGGCCTTCGAGCCCCTCAAAGTGGGGCGTCAACGCGCGCCGGTCGATATAGATGGGCACGGAACCCCGCAGTCCTGTAACAGTCTCGTTGCCCAGGGCGTCGACATCCACGTATTCGACGAACTTGCTGCCCGAATCTGCCACGTTGAGCGTGCTGCTGCTGTCGACGAGGCGGAAATAGCCCTCGCCAACGGTCTTTCCATCCTGAAGTGAGGCATCGCTCAACGAGTCGCCGTATGTCATGCGCATACGGGTCGGGAGGTAGTACGAAACGGTCTGCTTGTGCTTCGCATCGTAATTGCGCTGGTAGATGCTTCGGGCCAGTGCCGCATCAACAAAGTCGGACGCAATGATGCCAATGTGCTTGAGGCAGTCCTCCTTTGTGCTCTCATTTCCGGTGCTGTTTATATACTGGCTCTTGTATAGATGCTCGTTGACCACTCGTGCTGCGGTAAAAGGATTGCTTCCTTGCTTGTAGTTCGTGCAGCTGGTGTAGTTGATACACCAGCTGTGCTCCAGGACCTTTACCTTGGCCCCGTCATTGTCCTCGACGTCCACCATGATGCGGGCGAGCTTGGTTGTCTCCTGCAGCGCCATATCGACCCAGCCGATTTTGTCGGTTCCTGTGCATTCGTAATGGTCCTGGGCGTATACCTTGGTGCAATAGGGCTCTTCGTCACCCGTTTTCCCCACGGCTTCAAAGCCCCGCTCGTCTCGAACGAGACACATAGAGGTGCTGTCGGTGTGTGCTGCGATTTTGTCGTCCCATTGGGTGAGGTCGAGGCCCCATGTGTGGCTGCTTACGCTGTTGCCGGCGAGCCCAAACCGACGCAGCAGGACGATCTTTCCGCGCACCTCGCCCAGCGTGGGGATGCGGCTCGATGTGTAGAACAGGTCGGGGTTCTCATCAAAAACCTTGCCCAAGGCCGTCGTGAGGCTTTCGTCGGTAGCCTCGTCATTGCCCCGCGACACGAGCATGATGAGCGCTTCTGTCGGGTTTTCGCTCAAAAACGTATTGAAGTACCCGATGACATCGGAGAGATGCATAAAGTTCCCGTCTTTTTTGAGCAGGTAACATGCTCCGTGGTCGATGCCGGGGTTCTCACCCTTTCCGAGTCGAATATCAAAATAGCGAACGCCTTCGAGCAACTGCGTGGGGATGTAATCCTGCTGGCATTTTGCTTGGGAGGATTGGGGCTCGGTGTCGTTGTCCACGCTGCAGGTGCCCGAATCGTGCGTGCCCGGGATGCTCAGTTCGTCGAGGAACTTGTTGTTGTCGACGTATTTCATCCAACAGGGCCCGTCGACGTAGCTGCTATACGTGGTCCAGTCGATACTTCTAACCGTGGTATTGATCTTGCCCATGTCGTAACCGACAAGCTCGAGCTCCCACGGAATGTCCTTCCTCTTATGGCAGATCTTGTTGTTGTCCTGGTCTTTGCCGTCCTTTTCTATGGCCAGGTAATTAATGTCTTTTTTCTCGTTTGTGCGGTCTCGGATGATGTAGGTTCCGTTTAACTGGCGTTCAAACGCAAAAGCGCGGCTGGGCTTTTTGTCATACTCACCATTCCATACGTGGATGACCTTTCCATCTTTGTCCGAGTCGCCGTCGACCGACCAAATGCTGTAGCCCGTCTTTTTATGCTCTTCGAAATTGAGTAAGGTGCGGATGGCATACCAATTTGTATTATCTGCATCGGTCAGCACGCGCTCGAGGATGAGCTTGCTTGACGTGCCGTCGTTAAAAAGGTGGCAGACGTTGCCCTTGATGTTGCCGTCTTGGTTGACGCTTGCGGTACGAAAATAGCCCGCGGGGCGAAGGCGAATGACGAACTTGTCGAGGCTGACCGACGCTGTGGCAGCGTCGTCTGCAAATGCCGCTCGCAGGGGAATACCCAGCGTCGCGGTTTCGGGCAGGCTTGCAAGCGGCGACAACGCCGCAAGTCCTAGGCCCAACGTAAACGCTCGGCGACTGATGGCGTGGTGTTCGGTCATAACTCCTCCATTCGCAGGGTGCGGTTATGCACTCGTTTGGGTCACTATACTGCCCAGATGTCTAAACGTGTTGGCTTAATTGTCTGCGCGGCGCTATAAATCGGCGGGCGGACGCGTTGGGGCGCTTGTCTATTTGTGCTGCTACCGCGCTGGGGGTGGTTTTGCCGCCCGGCACCCTCGCGTTCGCCGGCTATCGGCATAAGAAAGGGAGGGCCGGCGAGCCGATCCTCCCTTGGTGCGAAGCGCTGGGGTATCGTCGCTTGTTTGCACTGTGCCTGTGTTTCCCGCTGCGCTCGCCAGTCGCTTAGCGCTTGATCTCGATATCGTCGAGCTTGACGTCCATGGCTTCGGCCTTGGCCTTGACGATGTCGTCGGCAAATTCCAGGGACTTCATCATGGTCTCGACGGTATCCTTGTGCTCCTCGACGTTGTCGATGCGCACGTACACGCTGCCGCCTTCAACGTCGGTGAAGTACTCGGTCGTTACGCCGCCCGAGTGTGTATAGGAAGCGTTGCGCCAAGTCTTGCCGTTGTACTTGACGGGGTCATTCTCGGTCCACTCAAAGCTGGCATTCCACTTTGCCTCGTAGTCGAACAGCTCGTCGGCGTTCTTGTCAGAGTCGAAGACGGGGATGAAGCGATCGCTGGCGTGCTCGCTTTCAGTGAACTTAAACTGGGCCCTGTCGGCGGTGTCGCCTGCGACGTCGGTGATCTCGACGCCCTCGGGGACCTCGACCTTAAACCAGATGAAGTCGGTCCTCATATCCACGGCTGGCTTTTCTGCTCCGCCGCCACCGCCACTGCCGGTAGCGCCGCCGCTTCCGCCACAGCCCACCAGGGCAACCGCGGCAAAGAGACTGATGCAGAGGGTGAGAATCGCAAAGGCCTTCTTTTTCATGGTCGTGTCCTCCTCGATCTGTAACCGCCCATGGATTACCTGCCTTTACTGTACGCGTGGACGGCTCGTTCGGGTGGGCCATGTGTCCCATTCTGGGGGCAGGATTTGCGCCGTTAAGTGGCAATATGCGCGGGCGTAAAAGAGGGGAGGGCCGGCCGATCCGATCCTCCCCTGGCTGGGCGTCCAATCATTTAATGACTGCGCATGCGATGCTGCGTGCGAGCCCCTAATGCTTGATCTCGATGCTCGAAATCTCGACTTCGCGTGCCTCGGCAACTGCCTTCGCCATGTCATCGGGAAACTCGATGGAGTTGAGGAGCGCCTCGGCTTCTTTCTTATGCAGATCGAAGTTCGAGATGAGAACGTAGACGCTTCCCGGCTCAACGTCGGTAAAGAGGAGGGTTGAGACGCCGCTGTTGTCCTCGTACGTTCCGACGAGCCACGTCCTGCCGTTATACTCGACGGATCCGCCATCCTTCCACTGGAACGTATCCCCCTTCTTTTCCGCCTGGTCGGCGTGGGATTCCTCGGCCGTCAGCGCTTTTTTCCAAACGGGGATAAAGCGATCGGCCGAACCGTTCTCGTCTTCGGGGAAGGTGAGCTGGACCCTGTCGGCATTCTTGCCAGCGGAGTCGCTCACGCCAACGCTCTCGGGTATCTCGACCTTAAACCAGATAAAGTCGGTCTTCTTGGCGACGGGAGCTTTTTCCTTGCCCTCGCTCTTGGATGCGCTGCTGCCCCCGCCTCCGCTTAACGCACTTCCGCCGCAGCCCACAAGGGCGAGTGCGGCAAAGAGGGCGATGCAAAGGGAAAGGATCGATAGGGTCTTTTTCTTCATGGTGGCGTCCTCCTTGTCTGTCGGTGACATCACGGCGCCGCGGGTTGTTGGAGCCGTTGGTGTATGTTGCTATTCGCAAGCGTGGCGGATGTCGTTGTGTGTGGTGCGGCGATACCTCCGTTCTTAGTTTTCGGCCGTTGAGTGGCCGTGCCCCAACGGGTTCCTTACTTATAGATATGCCCCAGCTTGTGCTGCCCGGGAGTCTCGAAAGGTGGGCCATGTGTCCCATGTTTGGGGCAGGCGCATGGGACGGTACGGCTCGGCATCGGCTTTTTCATGTTGCGCAACAGCGCCCTGGGTGGGGGCGTATAGACTTGGCTGTGACAAAAGCTAAACCACGAAAGGTCGAACGATGTTCTGTCAAAAATGCGGACAGCAAGTTCCCGATGGATCGACGTTTTGCACGCATTGCGGGGCGTCGCTTGCGGGTGGCTCCGCGCCGACGCCTACGGGCGCTGGTCCTTCCTCTGCCCCGGGCCTAACCCAATCGATGCCGCCGGTCGCGCCTGCGCCTCAATAGCCCAAGAGCAAGGCGCCGGTCATTATCGCTGTGGCATGTGCTGCTGTGGTCCTCATCGGCGGCGGCACGGTGTTTGCGCTTACGGTGCTCAATGGGTCAAAGAGCTCCGGCACGCAGATTTCGGTGGTCGATACCGGGTCTTCGGACGAGAAAGATTCTTCTGCCAAGAAGAAGAGCGACAAGTCCAAGTCCAAGGAATCCTCGGCGTCCGATGACGAGGCCGTCCCCGGGGACGAGTCGGCATACTACGGTTCGGGCGATTCGGACGATTACCTGACCGACGTGCATACGTACACGAACGACATGCATCCTTATAGCATGTCGATTCCCAACCGTTTTGAGATGGAAGATACTCCCAGCGGCAGCAGCACAAGGTACGAGGATCCGGAGACGGGTTTTGTGATCAGCCTGTCTGGCTACGTCAACATTAACGACGAAACTGCACACGAGATGTTTGTCGATGAGGACACCTCGGGCAAGGCCGACCTCTATACCGCAGAGGGCGACAACTGGTACGTGGTCTCGTGGTGTGAGGACGATACGGTCATTTACGAAAAGACGATCGTCACGGATTCGACGATTGCCACGGCGCATTTGGAGTACTCGACTGCAAACCGCGACATGGGATCGAAGATTATCGACACGCTGCTGCCGACGTTTCAGGTGGACTAGGCGCCCGTGCCTATAGCCGGCAATCGGAAACACCGATAGCCAGAGCTCCTGACAGCCTTTGTCTTATGGGCTAGACTGGCTTGGACAAGATCGATGAATGGGACAACCGCTTCCTGGCGTCGTTGTCCCATTTTTTATTCCGGCGCGGTCCGTGGCGACCGGCGCTCTAGGCAGAGGTGTTTCGATGAGCCAAGAGATGATGGATAAAACCTGTCGCGGTTTTGCCGAGGCGCTTGCCGCGCGCGAGCCGGTTCCCGGCGGCGGCAGCGCCAGCGCGTTTGTGGGAGCACTGGGTGCCTCGCTGTGCGGGATGGTTGCTCGCTATGGCGCGACGAACCCCGCGCTTGCCGATCGCGCAGACGATCTAACGCACGCGTTTGCCCAGGCAGACGAGCTGGCTCAGGAGCTTGTGGGTCTGGTTGCCAAGGACGTTCGTGCGTACGGCCAGGTGTCTGCGGCATACGGTATTCCGCGCGATGATCCGGCTCGACCGGCTGCGATTCAGGATGCACTGCACGTGGCAGCCATGCCGCTGTACCGCATTATGGATGCGTGCGGTCGTGCGCTGGCGCTGCTCGAGGACATGGCCGATAAGGGTTCGCGCCAACTGCTGTCCGATGTGGCGTGCGGCGCCGTATTCTGCCGCGCTGCCATGCAGGGCGCGAGTTTGACGCTCTTTGCGAACACCACGTCTATGAAGGATCGTGCCCGCGCCGAGGAGCTCGAGGCGGCGTGCGATGAACTGCTCGATACGTGGCTGCCGCGCGCCGATGCGCTGGCGCGCCGCGCCGCCGACGCCGCCAGGAAGAGGGGATAGCCATGGCAGAGCTGCTGAAGGGTGCTCCCGTTGCCCGTGCTTTGACTGAGGAACTCGCTGCTCGCTGCGCCGCCCTGCGCGAACGGGGCATCGTGCCGACGCTGGCCATCGTTCGTGTGGGCGAGCGCGAGGACGATCTATCCTACGAGCGTGGCGCCCTCAAGCGCTGCGAGAAGGTCGGCATCGAGGTTCGCCGCGTTTTGCTTCCTGCCGATGTTTCGCAGGACGAGCTGTTGGCGGCCATCGAGGACATCAATGCCGACCCCGCTGTTCATGGCTGCCTGATGTTTCGTCCGTTGCCCGTTGGGCTTGACGAGGATGCAGTTGCCGCGGCACTCGATCCTGCCAAGGATGTTGACTCCATGACGCCGGCCTCGCTGCTTACCACGCTTTCGGGGCGTGGCGAGGGCTTTGCCCCCTGCACAGCGGAGGCTGTGCTGGCGTTGCTGGACCATTACGGCGTTGAGCTGGATGGAGCCAAGGTCGCGGTCGTTGGTCGGTCGCTGGTGATTGGCCGTCCCGTTGCCGCCATGCTTACGGCTCGCAATGCCACAGTGACGACGTGCCATACGCATACGCGCGACTTGGCTGCTGAGTGCCGTTCTGCCGACATTGTTGTTGCCGCGGTTGGGCGTGCGCGTACGATTGGCGCGGATGCGGTTCGCGAGGGCCAGACGATCATCGACGTGGGTATTAACTGGGACGAGGCCGCCGGCAAGCTGGTCGGCGACGTCGATTTTGATGCTGCGGAGCCGATTGTTGGCGCCATCACGCCCGTGCCGGGCGGCGTGGGCGCAGTGACGACGGCGATTCTCGCCAAACACGTGATCGAGGCGGCGGAGCGCGCATTGAACTAGGCATTTTTGGCTGATTAGGGGGTTAGATATATACTCCCGTGACACGCCGTGTGCAAAAAATGCCAAATATGAGTACTGTTGCCAAGCTAGTCGCATATAATTTAGGTCATTTTGGCTCTCTAACGATATTTAGTATCGATAGGGACCCCTATTTTATTGGACCTTTGAGGAATTACATAGTCTAACTTTTGTACAAATGTAGACTTTCGACGCCCACGCCCGGCAAAATAGCTGCTACTAAATTGGTGTCAGTACTCATATTTGACATTTTTTGCACACAGGGGTTGCTGTGGCCGTGGTTTCGCCCTTTTTGCGCCGAAGCGATACACTGTTGCCGTTTGATTTCTTCGCTCAAGGAGGATGCGCATGCCGTGCACAACGATTTTGGTTGGTAAGAACGCGAGCTACGACGGGTCGACGCTTGTCGCCCGCAACGAGGACTCGTCCAACGGGGTGTTTGAGCCCAAGCGCATGCGCGTGGTGCATCCCGACGAGCAGCCGCGTGTCTACACGAGTGTCCTGAGCCACCTGACCGTTGAGCTGCCCGACAACCCCATGCGCTACACGAGCGTCCCCGACGTTGTCCCGGGCCATGGCATTTGGGCCGAGGCCGGCTTCAACGAGCTCAATGTTGGCATGTCCGCAACCGAAACACTCACCACCAACGAGCGCGTCCGCGGCGCCGATCCGCTCGTGGACTATGTACCCGCCAAGGGCAACGAGGGCGAGGACGGCTATGTTCCGGCCCAGCCCGGCGGACTGGGCGAGGAGGATATGGTGACCCTGGTGCTGCCGTACGCCAAGTCCGCCCGCGACGGCGTGCGTATTTTGGGTGACCTGCTCGAGCGCTACGGCACCTACGAGAACAATGGCATCGCCTTTAGTGACGTTGACGAGATCTGGTGGCTCGAGACCATCGGCGGCCACCACTGGATCGCCAAGCGCGTGCCCGATGACGCCTATGTGACCATGCCCAACCAGCTGGGTATTGACAGCTTTGACCTGGACGACGCCGAGGGCGCTCAGGTCGACCACATGTGCTCTGCCGACCTGCGCTCCTGGATGGCAGAGTGGCATCTGGACCTAACGCTGGGCGTCGAGGGTGACGGTCCCGCCGCGGTCTTTAACCCGCGCGAGGCCTTTGGCTCGCACAGCGACAGCGATCACGTCTACAACACGCCGCGCGCCTGGTATATGCAGCGCTGCCTCAACCCCAGCGATGTGTGGGACGGTCCCGACGCCGACTACACGCCCGAGAGCGACGACATTCCCTGGAGCCGCGTGCCCGAGCGCAAGGTGACCATCGAGGACATCAAGTACGTGCTTTCGAGCCACTACCAGGGCACGGAGTACGACTGCTACGGCAGCAAGGGCACGCCCGCCACGCGCGGCGCCTATCGTCCCATCGGCATCAACCGCAACAGCCAGCTTGCCGTGCTGCAGCTGCGCCCCTTTGCGCAGCCGGCGTATCGCGCCGTGCAGTGGATGGCGTTTGGCTCCAACTCGTTTAACGCGCTCGTGCCGCTGTACGCTAACGTCGAGACCATGCCCGAGTACTATGCCGGCACGCAGGCTCGCGTGACGTCCGAGAATTTCTATTGGGTGAATCGCCTGATCGGTGCCTTGGCAGATGTCCGCTTCCATGAGTGCGGTCGCGCGGTCGAGGATTATCAGGAAAAGGTCGGCGGCATGGGCCACAAGCAGATTCACGACGTTGACGCTGTCGTAGCCGCGCTGCCCGAGGCCGAGGTGCCTGCCGAGCTCGCCCGTGCTAACGAGGCCTTTGCCGAGCTCGTGCGCGTGGAGACCGATGCCCTGTTGGGCAAGGTGCTCTACACCACGAGCTGTGCCATGAAGAACTCCTTCGCGATGAACGACAACGTAAGGTAAAGGCAACCTTGCAGCGAACGAGCGGGGCAAACGCCGTCAAAGGCTTTGGCCCGCTCGATTTTTATCTTGGCGGTAAAACGATTTTGTGTCGTTCACTCAATCTTGGGTACAAGAAGTCCAATGCAGTTGTTCATGATTGGAGCCAACCATGGTTATGAAACTCGATCAGCTTGTTAACGGTGCCATCAACGTGGGCTTCGGCGCCGCCGCCGTTGCCGTCGAGGGCGGCAAGAAGGTTCTCGACGACCTCGGTACCAAGGGCGAGCAGGTCCGCAAGGATGCCGGCACCCCCGATATCGCCCGCAGCGTGTCCGATATGTTCGAGCAGGCGGGTGGCACCATCTCCGACCTGACCGAGCGCCTGGGCATGCAGGGCGAGACTGCGGCACAGCGCGTGCTCGATGAGCTCATCCTGGCTCGCGTCCGCGTTATGACCGCCCCCGAGCGCACGGCCTTCCTGGCCCATGTGCGCGACATCGTCGATTCGGTCGAGGACAACGTGACCTCGGTGCCCGTCGAGTCCGTTGAACCCGACGACGCAGAGGACGCCGAAGAGGCCGAGTAGCAGCGCAGATGGCAGATTCCACCACCGATTACAACAATCAAGATCCCTTGGGTGACGAGGCGGCGGTTGTCGACGAGGTCGATGCCGCCGTCTCGGGCGCTCGCAAGAAGCCGCGCGCTGTCGATATGGTCCCCGAGGAGCCCGACGCGATGGCGCCGGATGAGGAATACCAGCTCACGCCGGCAGGTCGTCGTGAGCGCATTGGGCAGATCGTTCGCCTGATCAAAAAGTATCGCGTGTGGGACAACCTCACGCCGGTGCGCCTGCGTCGTCTGCTCGAAGAGCTCGGCCCTATGTTCGTCAAGATGGGGCAGATTCTGGCCAACCGCTCCGAGATCTTGCCGCAGCGGTTTTGCGACGAGCTGCGCCGTCTGCGCTCCGACGTAGAGCCGGTGCCGTATGAGGTAGTGCTCCGCTGTCTGGAAGAGGAATACGGCCAGCGCCTGGGGCAGATGTTCGACGCGATCGACCCCAACCCGCTCGGTAGCGCGTCGCTCGCGCAGGTGCACCGCGCCCGCCTGGTGACCGGCGAGGACGTGGCCGTTAAGGTGCAGCGCCCCGGTGCGCAGCAGGTGATGGCGCAGGACATCGACATCATTCGCTCGGTGGTGCGTATCGTTTCCAAGTTCGTCAACACCGACCAGTTTGTTGACCTGCACGGCGTGGTCGAAGAGCTGTGGACCTCGTTTCGCGAGGAGACCAACTTTTTGGCCGAGGCCAAAAACCTCAACGATTTCTATGACTTCCACAAAAGCGTGCATGGCGTATCGTGTCCCAAATCCTACCTGGACCTTTGCACCGAGCACGTGGTGGTCATGGACTACATCGACGGCATCTCCATCGCCGATCCCAAGCGTTTGGCAGCCGAGGGTTATGACTTGGAAAAGATCGGCGCCGCAATCGTCGAGGACTATTCGACGCAGGTGCTCGACGACGGCTTTTTCCATGCGGACCCGCATGCGGGAAACATTATCCTCAAGGACGGCATCGTCTACTTTATCGACCTGGGCATGGTCGGGCGCATGTCGAGTCACGACCGCGGTATCGTCAAGGACATGATTTTCGCCGTGGCCGAGGGTGACGTCCCCAAGCTCAAGGATTCGCTTATGCGCTTTGCCGTGACGCGCGGCGATTCTGCCGAGCTCGACCATTCGGCCTTTTTGTCCGACTTGGACTTTATTGTCGCCGACTTTGCGGGGCTCGATCTTAAGGACCTGGATATCGGCGAGTTTTTGACCTCGCTGCTCAATCTGGCGCGCAAAAACGACGTTGAGCTGCCGAGTGTGGTGACGATGTTCGCGCGCGGCATGGTGACGCTCGAGGGCCTGCTGACCGAGTACATGCCCAACGTCAACATGATCCAGATTATCCAGACGCACATCAAAAACGAGAAGAGCACCTATGCGCGCGTGCGCGATATGGGGCGCGATCTTGCCGCGAGCAGCTATCGAGCGGCAAAAGGTTCGCTCGAGGCGGCCGAGTATCTGGGCTTGGCGTCGCGTATGCTTACGCGCGGCCAGCTTAAGGTGAACACGCAGATCATGAGCAGCGATAAGGCACTGCGGCAGCTGGGTGGAATTATCGACCGCATGTCGATGGCAATTGTGATCGCCGGTCTGTTTATCGGTTCGTCGGTGGTGTACTATGCGCGTATCGAGCCGGTTGTGTTTGGTATCCCGGTCATTGGCTTTATGGGCTACGTGAGCGCGCTGGCGCTGGCACTGATGCTGGGCCGCGAGATCTGGCGCAATAGCCACGGCGGTAAGCGTTAGCGATTTCCCGGGGTCGGGGAAACGGGTTATTTTGCTCGGCACTTCATCCCCGCCCTTTTCTATCGCAAACCATAGCTTGTACCTTGGGCTTCGCCTGTGTGCGGGGCCCTTTTGCGTGCTACCATATCGACAGTAATAATCGATGGCCTAGATGGTGGTGCGGAGACGCACGAATGCGCGGTTTTCCTGCGCGTTTGGGAGAATCGGGGTGTAAGTCCCCGGCTGTACCAGTAACCGTAATTCCTCTTGGCCCGGGATGGTCGCGTCGCAGATCGGACGGCGCGCCCGGGTCGGTAAGGTTAAGTCGGATCGCCTCCCATCTTGTACGCGGCCGCGGCGCATGCCGCCGGTACGCGTTGGGCTCTGGAGGGAAGGGGGACCCCGATGGGGGTACTCAAGCGCGATATGCGCGATGACGTGGGGCAGCCGCTGGGCAATGTCCCAAGTTCAGACAATAGGAGACAAATGGATATGTTTGAGGATGAGTGCCAACGCGCCTCGTGGCGTCGTCATGGAGCGATTGCCCGCGGCGTAGCCAAGCGCGGTCTGGTGGCGTTCCTGGCTTTTGCCATGGCTTTTGGCACCACGCCGGCGCAACTTTGGGCCGAGGGCGCCGAGGGCATTGCCGAGGCCGTGGCGCAGGCTGCGACGGGCGGCGAGGGCGCGGCGGCCGACGATGGCACCGCTGCCGACACCGGCGCGAACAGTGCGGCGGCGAGCGCTGCTGCCGATGACGCCGGCGCAGATCAGGGCGCAACTGCGAGTGCCGCGAATGGTGCCGACACCGCCGCAGGCAACGCGACTGAGTCCGAGAACTCTGCTGCGACGCCTGCTGCTTCGGAGCAGAAGAACGCCGTTGCCGCCGCGTCTGCCACAACGCTTTCGAGCGAGGCCAAGGTCTTCATCCAGGATACCAAGGATAAGGACAGCTCCTATTCCACGAAGTCGGGCGCGCTCAAGGCCGGTGAGACGCTTTGGGCAAATATGTACGATGAGGTCGAGGACGACTGGTACGGCACTTCGACTGAGCCCGTTGCCAATCCCGGCACTTGGACTTACACCTGGCTCGCCGGTACGACTAGGGCCAGCAGCAATGTCGCCGACTACACCGAGGTCGTAGGCCACGAGCAGTCGCTCACCGTCACCGCCGCGATGGAAGGCAAATACTTCATCTGCAGGGTAACGGTTGATGGCAAGGACTACTATGGTCCGTCCGTTTCTTCCGGCTCGGGTATCAATGCCAACAACATCCCCGGTCCCGTGCTGGGTGCCGGGCAGATGGAGCTTAACAACGTCAAGCTGAGTAGCGACACGCCGAGCATAGGCGACACCCTGACGGCGACTCCGTACATAAGCTATTATCAGCAAGCCCCCGCCGACGCCAAGGTTACCTACACGTGGTCCGCATCCACCTCGCAGTACTCGGGCTTTACCAAGATCGAGGGCAAGACGGGTGCTTCGCTCGTGGTGGGCGACGACCTTGAGGGCAAGTACATCAGGGTCGAGGCCAACGCTGGCGTCAACACGGTGAACAAGACCACTTCTAGCAAGGTCAAACAGGCCGGTGCGGTCGAGATTTCGGCCGTGTCCATCATCAATACCAAGGACGATACGAGCGTCTTTGCGGTGGGGGATACCGCTAAGGCCCGCGCTAAGGAGAAGGGCGGCGCGTACGGCGCGTTCGTCGACGCGAGCAAGCTCAACTATCAGTGGCAGAGCTCTGACACCAAGAGTGGCACGTATACCGACATTGCGGGTGCCACGGGTGAGACCCTCGAGCTTACCGACGCTTTAGGTGGCAAGTACCTCAAGTGCAAGGTGTCCTCGAAGATCGGCTCTTCGAGCATGGCCAACAACACGGGCGCTCTCGTTGCGGCTACCGGTTCAATTAACGTTACGAGCGTGACTATGAGCCCGACTTCGGGCAAAGTCGAGGTTGGTTCTACGATTACGGCGACCGCCAAGGCGGGTTCCACCGACGTTACCGCCGATTCGCATGTCACGTGGCAGTGGTATAAGGGCACCTCGAACACCGCAAGCAAGTGCGACACGCCTATCAAGGGTGAGACCGGTAACACCCTGACGGTGACCGCCGCCCTTAAGGGCTACTACGTCGTGGCCAAGGCCAACGGCGGCTATGGCGAGCAGAAGCCGTACTATGCGGTGGGTCCCGTTTCCGTCGCGGGCCAAGTGGAGCTCTATGACGTGCAGTTCGAGGGTTCTCCTGCTACCAATGGCGTGCACGTAGGCGATACGCTCAAGACTAAGGTGCGCAAAAAGGACGGTTCGCGCTACAACTATATCGACCGCACCGATAACGTGACCTACCAGTGGCAGTATGCAAACAGCAGCTCGAGCTACGACCCCGCCTATACCGATATTCCCGGTGCTACCGAGGCCGCCTATACCGTTGACGCTGCCTATGCTGGCAAGTATCTGCGCGTGAAGGTGACGAGCGAAAATACCGTTTCCAGCACGCAGAAGAAGAGCTCCTACGGCGGCACGCAGTCCGTTGCCCCGCTCGGCCCCGTGACGCTTAAGGGCCAGTACAAGCTGGCAGGCATTGAGCTTGCCGATAAGAACGTTACGCTCAGCGTGGGTTCAAAGATCACGCCGAGCGTGCAGGTTCCGGGCAGCTGGTCGGGCTCGACGAAGGACGTGCCCGAAGATGCCGAGCTCACCATGGCGTGGTATGCCAAGGGCGAGGGCGATGCCGATTGGACCGAGCTCACCGACGGCATCGATAAGACCGATGGCAGCCTGACTCTTACGGATGCGCTTGTCGGCAAGCGCATCAAAGTTACGGCGAGCGCTCTCGACAACACGGTTGAATGGGTTTCGTCCGATAGCGTCACCGCGGCGGGGGAGTATAGCCTGCTGCGCGTGATCGCCAGCCCGCAGATTAATAGCGATTCGACCCATCTCGTCTCGGGCGATAGCGTAAAGGCGACAGCGCAGGCCAAGCGCGCCGACGGTTCGACCACCAACGGTATCGATGTCACCGACCAGGCGACTGTAGCCTGGTATGCGGCCGACGACGCGAAGGCTCCGGCGGCCGACTGGACGCTGCTGCCCGATATGTCGGGCGCCGCGGCAACGGTTTCGGCATCTGCTGCTGGCAAGTATCTGAAGGCTGTCGCCACGAGCGGCAGCTCGACGGTCGAGCTCGTCTCCGCTAACAAGGTTATCGCCGCGGGCTCGCTTGAGGCCGCAGTCCAAAAGCTTAACGATGCCAATAAGCAGATCGCCGTTGATTACAGCGCCAAGGGCGGCAACGTCAACGATGTCCTGAAGGCGCAGCTTGCCGATTTGGGCTTTACCGATATTGACGTCAAGGTCTCTGAGGGCGGCGTTGCCTTTAAGGCCGAGGACGCCAAGGCTACGGTCGGTATCTCCGACGCCCAGGATAAGACCAATGGCAATGTGACGTTCTTCTTCATTGACCCCAACAACTACACCGGTTACAACATCGACGGTCTGCGTAACGCCGATGTGGCGTTTGAACTGTCGCGCGATGGCAAGACCGAGTATTACCTGCCCAACAAGTCCGTGCAGGTTGCTTGGGACGAGGCTAAACTGCAAGACCTTCTTGACGGAGCCGCCGAATCCCTGCAGATTGGCTACGCGTCGGGCGAGTCCGCCGATGGCGTGACTCAAAATGTCACGCTTCCGTACAAGGCGGGTTCCGCAAAGAAATTCTCTGTTGAATGGACAAGCTCCGACACCGAGCGCCTGTTTGTTTCTGGTTATAGCTGGGAAGATAAGACGGGTAAGGTTTCGCGCGCATCGAGCGATCGAGACGTGACGCTGACCGCCAAGGTTACGGTTACGAGCGGCGACATCAAGCTTGCCGGCTCGCATGACTTCGTCGTGACGGTCAAGGGCGATCCCGAGAAAGTCAACGCCGACAAGAAGGCACTGCAGGAGAAGGTCAATGCGGCCTTTACCTACGATAATATCAAGTACTCCGGCACCGACGTGGTCGCCAACAAGGACGGCTTGACCGCCGACCTGCAGATGCCACGCACGAGCACGCTCAATCTCGACGGCAAGTATTACGAGGTCAAGTACTCTGCCAGCACCGATGACATCACGTTCAACGGTTACAAGGGCACGGTCTATCAGCCGCTGCCCGGAGCCAAGGCCGCAAACACCAAGATCACCCTCACGGTGACCGACAAGTCGAACTCCGAGGTCACGGCTAGTAAGACCCTCGATTTTGCGATTGCTCCGCAGGACCAGGGCGAGCTCGATGCCGAGCTTTCTCTTATGGAGCAGGCTAAGGCCGGCTACGCCGCTGCCATCTTGAATGGCCAGGACGCTAGTGCCGTTTCGACCGACATGCACGCGTTCCAGAAGGCATATCTCGATGCCGACGGCAACCTTGCCTGGAGCTACAACAAGGCAACGACCGATTCGACGTCCCCCGGTATTGTTCCGGTCGATCTGCCTGGCTATGACGCGATGTCCGGGCAGGATTGGCGTCTGTTTAAGTCGAGCAACAGCTCTATTGTTTCCGCAGAGAATCTCAAGGTCACGCAGCCGCAGTACAACACGAAGGTTGTCGTTTCCTCGCGTCTGACGAGCGAGAAGTACGCTCGCTACGCTGAGCGTTACCCCGACAACGCTACGTACGCCAAGCTTGCCAACCAGGACGTGTCGGCAAAGATCACGGTTCTGGGCACGAGCGGTCAAAACGATCCCGAGGTTACGGCGACGTGCTCCGTCATTGGCATCGATGCCAAGGGTAAACAGCAAACGTGGGCTGCCGCGACGCAGTACACGCTCAAGAATGGCTCGACGGCCGCCGATCTTTCCGAAGAGCTCTTTAAGCAGGCCGGTCTCAAGGTCGACTACGACCCCAATGGTTCTTGGGGCTGGGTGCTCAACTCCATTACGTCGCCTTTCGACGCTGATCGTACTCTTGCGTATGATTCCGCTACGGGTGCCTATTGGCAGCTGTTTATCAATGGTGTTGCGGCGTCGGTTGGCGCTGGCAGTTACCCCCTCGATGCGGGCGACTCTGTTGTCTGGTGCTATTCGAAGTACGGCGACGCTGCACCCACCGACCAGCTTTCGGTAAGCTGCACCGTTATCGGTCAGGACGCTTCGGGTGCTCAGCAGACGTGGGCGCAGCCTACGACTGCACTGGTGGAAGAGGGCGCAACTGCCGCCGATCTTTCCGAGCAGGTCTTTAAGCGGGCCGGTATTGGCGCCGACGTCCAAACCGGTTCGTATGGTTGGTTCCTCAATTCGCTGACTTCTCCGTTCAATAAGAGCGTGAAGCTTTCGACCGTACGGGTAAACGAAAGCACCTGGAAGTCCTGGCAGTTCTTCGTTAACGGCAAGATGGCCAATGTCGGCGCCGGCAACTACACGCTCAAGGCCGGCGATGAGATTACCTGGGTCTATGGTTCCGATGGCACCATGCCCGGTCAGGTCTCTGTCTCGATGGAGATCATCGGCAAGAAGGACGATAAGGCACAGCGCTGGACCGATCCTTCGAAGCAGGTGTTTGTTGGGGGCACGACGATCAAGGACGCCACTGCCGCCTACTTCGATGCTTTGGGCATCAAGTCCGAGATGTACGATCAGCTGGGCTTCTGGGGCGTTCACAGCCTCGTCTCTCCGCTTGACGGCACTAAGTTGGCCGGCGCTTGGTCGTACTTTGTTAACGGTGTTCCCGGATCTCAACTCGACAGTGACTACGTGCTCAAGTCGCGTGACGAGATCGTCTGGGCCTATGCTGCCGGCGATACGGTGCCTAATCCCGACGAGGTCGTAGTCAATCCGAGCGCCCCACGTCCGACCGATTGGAAGTCCGATTGGGACGGCAAGTCCAATGCAGCGGTCGAGAACGTTTCGACGCCTACGGGTGCGCTAGCGAGCTCCTGGACGTTCGATTGGAAGGCGTACTCGGGTGCCACGAATCCCAACGCAAGTGAGCCTATCGTTGTTAACGGCTACGTATACCTCGCCGTCAACAAGCGTTTACTAAAGATTAACGCCGAGTCGGGCAAGGTCCTTGCCGAGTCGAAGCTTAAGACTGCGGTCGGTTACACCTCGCGCCCGATTTACGCGAACGGTTTGGTTATCGTTCCGCTCGACCGCGGTGCGGTCCAGGCTCTGACGGCTGACACGCTCACAACGGTTTGGGTCACTGACTTCGTGAGCGGGACTGCTCAGTCGAATTCTCAGCTGACGGTTGATGGCAATTACCTCTATGTCGGCACCGTTGATGTCGACTATGGAAAGGGCACGTATGACAACGGCCATCTGACGCGCATCAATATCCTGACCGGAGCGGTTTCTTGGCAGCATGTCAATCCGAACGAGGGCTATTACTGGACAGGCGCTACGGTGGGCGATGACTTTGTCTTGGTTCCCACCAGTTCCGGTACCGTCGAGATGCTGAGCAAGTCGACGGGCGATGTGCTCGGCAGCGTCTCGGTTGGGGCGATTGTCAACTCCACCTGCGTGTTTTCTGACGACGGTAGCCATGCCTATCTCATCTCGCGCGACGGCAAGCTGCACGTATTGGCGATTTCTGATGGCGACTCACGCGATGCGGATGCCGCTTCGCGTATTACCGAGGAGCGCGTAGTTGACCTTGGCCTTACCGGCTGTGCGTGTGCGCCTACGATGTATGATGGCAAGCTAATTGTTGGCGGCGAGGTTGCTGGCGGCTCTGCGCTGGCGATTATTGACCCGGCCAAGGACTTTGCCAGGACGCTGGTCACGACGGCGGACGGCTCTCAGCTGCCGGCCGGACTTGGTGGCATCAAGGGCGCTCCGCTCGTGAGTGCCCAGGGCAAAGACGCGTATGTCTACTTCACGGTTAACTACGGCGAGAGCCCTGATTTCGTTAACTACACCACGGGCGGTGGCGTATATCGTTACAAGTTGGGTGACACCGAGGCTTCTGGTGTGTTTAGCGCAACGGGCCACAACAACTACTGTGACTCGCCAATCGCTTGTGATGCCCAGGGCAACTTGTACTACATCAACGACTCTGGCACGCTGTTCAAGCTGAATGCTGGCGTTAAGGTTTCGTTTAGTGCTGGCAAGGGGTCCAAGGTCGATTTTCAGACTACGGCCGCCAACGGCTCTGTGGCCAAGCCTGCCGATCCGACGCGCGAGGGCTACACCTTCGCTGGTTGGTATACCGACGAGGCTTGTACGGAGGCGTATGACTTTAGCGTTGCGGTGACGGCGGATATGACGCTGTATGCCAAGTGGGTCAAGAATGCTGTTAACCCTGGTGGTAACGGCGGCTCTGGCTCCAACGGCGGCTCGGGTAATGCCGGTGCCGGCGCCGGTTCCGGCAATGGTACTAACGGCCAGCAGAGCGGCGGCGCTGTTTCGCCTGGGCAGAAGCCGGTGTCGTCGACCACGACCACGACCGAGACCAAGGACGGCAAGGATTCCAAGAAGGATTCCGACAAGTCCGACAAGAAGGACAGCAAGAAGTCTGATAAGAAGTCCAGCAAGTCCGGCTCCAAGTCCGATACGGGCTCGTCTGCTACGACCGCTGCTAAGAAGTCCACTGCGGCTCCCGCGCAGCAGTCTGGCTTCAATCCGCTTGCCATCGTCGGCGTTGCGGCAGGCGTGATCGGTCTTGCCGTCATCGGCGTGTTCGTATTCACCAAGCGTCGGTAGGTGAGGGCTGTGTCCAATAAGCCTCAGGACGCCGAGTCCAAGCAGCCCGACTCGTCGTTCATCCAGCTTGACGATACAAAGCAAAAGGGCGCCGCTTCGGTGGCGCCCGCCTCGCGGCGCAAGGCGCTTGTTGGTGTTCTGACAGCCGTCTGCATTGCGCTGATTGTCGTCTCGCTGGGCTTTGTTTACCCTTCCGTCAGCGGTGCCTGGTCCATCGATTGGATTGTCGAGACCGTGACGGGGGAGAGCATCGTTGCCAAGGATGCGTCGGTTTCCGGCTCGACTACCGCTTCGGGTAAGGTTGCGTCCAAGGACTCCAAATCTTCGGACAATGCGAAGGACGGGTCGAAGGACTCGGATGAATCTGATTCCAAGGACGCTTCCGAATCCTCGGACAAGGACTCAAAAAAGGATTCGAAGGAGAAGAAGTCCGAAGGCAAGGGCGGGAAGAAGTCCAGCAACGTGTCTGCCGGACATGGCTCCGAATCCGCCGGTGGATCGAGTTCTTCTGACGGCTCTTCTTCGGGCGGCGGCTCGGTGTCTGGCGGTGGGTCTGCATCCAACAGCGGCAGCGCCTCTGCTGGCAATCAGGGCGGCTCGCAGCAGCCTGGCTACGTCACGGTGACGGTTTCGGTCACATCGAGCGCCGTGGGCAATCCTGTGTCTTCTAGTGGCACCTTCACCTTTAACGAGGGCGCTACGGCCTACGATGCTCTGTGCGCCCTAGGGCTTTCCGTGAATGCGCGCGGCACGTCGTACGGAACGTATGTTGCCGCCATTGGCGGTTTGGCCGAGATGGAGCATGGCGGCAAGAGCGGCTGGATGTACTCCGTTAACGGCACAGCGCCCATGACGGCCTGCAGTAACTACGTTCTCCCTAATGGCGCCAACGTCGTGTGGTATTACGTAACGGGCTAGAGGCCTCGACATAGCGCGCCAGACGGGCAGTTCGGACCAACATCCGAGCCGCCCGTTTTCATGCGAATGGGACGTCGTTTCCCAATCGAGGCTCAACCGGAAATTGCATCCCACTCTGAAGGCGAATTCCGGGACACAGTTTCCGCTAGGACGGCGTTGCGGAAGCTGTGTCCCATTCTGAGGCTGCAATCTGGGATGCACTTTCCGGAACGGCGCTCATAGGGAAACTGCGTCCCATTCATGCACTGTAGCCCGCCTCGTACGCCTTCCGCGGCAGACTCTGTAAACAAAAAGCCGGTTGGAACGTGAATTCCAACCGGCTGCGAAGCGAGATTATGTTGGGCCGTCTACGACTGCGCGCCCTCGAGGAATAAGCGACGGCTAAAGTAGTTGTACCAGGTGACCAAGAACGTTGCGATTGCCTTCATGGCCTGGTAGCCGATGCTCAAAAACGTGACGCCCACAAACATGTACAGGTCGTTGAGACCCAGACCAATTACCGACAGGATGGTGAAGATCGTAAACTCGCGCTTGCGGCTCATGCCCTCGCGATGGTCGAACACGTACTTCATGCTGAGCCAGTAGTTAACCACGACGGAGGTGGTAAACGAGACTGTGGTGCTCATCAAAAAGTCGAGATGGAACAGCTCGACGAGCGCAATCAGCATGCCCCAGTCGATGCCAAAGGAGATAAGGCCCACGACAGCGAACTTGAGGAATTGCTTAGTATGAGGTTGTGCCAGTGCCTTGCGCACGTAATCACATCCAATGCGTTGACGAATCGAGCAGAGGATACTTTAGAGCTTTTGCATGGGAAACGTAAGGTCTTTGCCAAGAACTATACGAACTCGCCAAATTTGCAAGAGACAATCCGCAAACGTGCCAAATTTGCCCGTAAACGAACAAGGCCCACGAACAACGCAGCGCTCGACGCACGTCGTTCGTGGGCCCCGTAGTGCAACGAGGAGGCCGAGCTATTTGGTCTCCTCGCCCTCCAGGAAGATCTTTCGGGTCACAAAGTTGTAGACCATGACCAGTGCGGTGGCGCAAATCTTGGCGATATTGGCCTCGAGCCCCAGACCGGCGTTGAGCGCCAGCACGATACCGTCGTTGAGCGCCAAGCCGATCACGGACAGCACGACAAAGATAATGAACTCGCGGCGGCGACTCATGCCCTCCTTGTGTGCAAACACGTACTTCATGCTCGCGACGTAGTTAAAGATGAGCGAGACGATAAAGCCGCTGGTGTTGGCGATCAGGATGTTAAGGCCCAGACCGTAGTGGAGCAGATTCATGATGCCAAAGTCGATGACCGTGGCGACGACGCCGACGACGCCAAACTTCATGATCTGCGCAAGGAGCTTTTGCATGGTACCTGCCTTAGGATTGCGCCGGGGCGCCGCGGGGATGATGAACTCAGCAAGTTTAGCCAATCCCCACGGGTGGAGCTAGGCGCGCTCCTCGATAGCACCGTTTCTATATGCATCGAGCAGTTGGCGTAGGTCCTGGATCTGGCTGCGGATCTTGGCACCCGTATCGGTGTCGCTTACCATGCGGCGGCGGTCGGCCTCGTCAAAGCGGTTGGTCTCGCTCTCGATATCGATATTGCGGGTGAGCGCCTCGGCAACGGTGGTAAAGGCCTGGTGCGACTTGAGGCGGCATCCGCGCGAGCTCGAGATGAGCGTGTAGCCGGCGATGCCCGTCTTGGGGTGGTAGGCGCGGCAGAAACCGCCATCGATGACCAGCAGCTTGCCGTTGGCGCGGATGGGCTGCTCGCCCTTGGTAGTCTTGACGGGCGTATGGCCATTGATGATGTGACCGGTCGGCGAACAGGCCATGGGGGCAACGCCGAACTCGCGCATGATGTCGTCGCAGACCGAGGGCGACTTGGTTAGCGTAAAGTACGGGTCCATCGGCTCGACCCAGGTGCTCTTATCGGCGATATAGGCGCGCTCAAAGGTACGCACCAGGCGTCCGCTGGCGGGTGAGTTAAAGCCGATCCACAGGTACCACATCCAGTCGAGGGCGTCGCGGTCGCCCACGCGCCAGGCGCGGCGGGCGATGCGGTCGCAAAAATCGAGATAATCGCGGCCTGCGTGCCAGGTGCCCAGGCAGTTCATGCTGCTAAAGGTACCATCCTCGTTGAGCGGCACGCAGCCATGGAACAGCAGGTTGCCGTTGGCGACCTTATACATGGAGCCGTGGGTATAGAGGAAATCGATGTGGCGATGTAGGTGATCGGCGGTGACAAACTCGGACACGAGCTTGTCGATGATGTGCTGCTCCTCGGGTGTGAGCGTGTAGGGGTCCGTCGGATCGACGGTGGGGAAGTCGTTGGTCGTGAGCGGCCATACGCTGCCGTCGGCGAGGGTGACCGTGCCGGCGTCGTGATCGACCTTGTCGAGCAGCAGGCGGTCGGCCATGTCGAACTCCGGGTGACGCTGGATAATCTGGCCCTCGAGCTTAAAGAGCAGGACGTTGATGGCTTTGATCAGCGGGCTGATGGGCTCGCCGGCGATATAGGCGGCGTCGGCGAAGGCGACAAGCTCGCGCAGCGAGATGCCATAGTCGTTTTCGAGAATCTCGTAGTTGTCGTAGCGCAGGTTGTTGCGCAGCACCGTGGCGATGCAGGCGGGCTCGCCGGCAGCGGCGCCCATCCACAGCAGGTCGTGATTGCCCCACTGGATGTCGAGCGAATGGTAGGTGAGCAGGCGGTCCATAATCTTGGCCGCGCCGCCGCCGCGGTCGAAGATGTCGCCCACCAGGTGCAGGTGGTCGACGGCCAGGCGCTTGATGAGCGAGGCAAGCGACTCGATAAAGTCGTCGGCGCTGGCGGTCTCCAGAATGGACTCCACGATGCGCTCGTGATAGCGCACGCGATAGTTGTTCTCGTCCGGATGCGTGTGCAGCAGCTCGTCGATGATGTAGGCGTAATCGCGCGGGATGGCCTTACGCACCTTGGAGCGGGTATAGCGGCTCGAAAGCGAGCGGGCAACCACAATAAGCTGGTCGAGCATGGTTTTATACCAGGTAGGTGAGTCCTCGTGCTGGCTGCGGACCAGCTCGATCTTCTCGCGCGGGTAGTAGATGAGCGTGCACAGCTCGCCCTTTTCATAAAAGGTGAGCGTGTCGCCAAAGATCTCGTCGACATGCTCGCGTACGACGCCCGAGCAGTTGTTGAGGATGTGCATGAAGGCTTCGTATTCGCCATGCAGGTCGCTCATAAAGTGCTCGGTGCCCTTGGGCAGGTTGAGGATGGCCGAGAGATTGATGATCTCGGTAAACGCGGATTGCTCGGTGGGAAACTGTCTCGACAGCAGGCGCAGATACTTGAAGTCTTGCGGATTGCGATCGAATGCGACCATGAAACACCTTCCGATATGGTTGGTAAAACTGATAAAACAGTGTCAAGCGTTTACCAGTATGCGCCGGCTTTGTTTCGATTTTGCGCCGGCGGCTGAATTGTCGGCTGAACGGTTTGGTAAATCGATTTAGTTGAGGTAGATATGGCGGTTGAGTGGAGGCAAAGCGGGTGATTTTGCCCATGTTGGCCCATGGCGGGGATGGGGATGTTCATGATAAAGATAATCAATACAAATGGTTCGCATTGGTAAATAGTGGACATTTGTATCGTATTTAGGCTTGCTGTGCGATAATTTGCACAGCAATACTTAAGGAGCCTCATATGAGTGATTTTGTCCTGACCTGTGAATCCGCCGCCGATCGAACCCGTGAGTTCTTTGCGTCGCGCAATATCCCTGTCGTGTGTTTTCATTACGAGATCGACGATGTTGTCTATACGGACGATCTGTATCAGTCGATTACGCCGGACGAGTTTTTTGCCCAGATTGCCGCGGGCGCCATGCCCAAGACGTCTCAGGTGAGCGTGGGTGAGTACGAGGAGTTTTGGGAGCCGTTTGTTGCCGAGGGTAAAGACGTGCTGCACCTGACGTTGTCGTCGGGTATTTCGGGCACGTATGGATCGGCCTGCGTTGCGGCACAGATGCTCGCGGATCGCTATCCTCAGGGCGGCAAGGTGCGCGTCATCGATTCGTTGGCGGCGTCTTCGGGCTTTGGCCTGCTGGCGGAATGTGCCGCCGACGTGCGCGATAGCGGGGCTTCACTCGACGAGACGGCCGCCTGGATCGAGGAGCACAAACTCAACCTGCACCACTGGTTCTTCTCGACCGATCTGTCGAGCTACCTGCGCGGCGGTCGCATTTCGGCTGCGAGCGCAATCATCGGCACGGCGCTTAAGATTTGCCCACTTATGACGGTCGATTGCGAAGGTAAGCTGTCGCCACGTGAGAAGATTCGCACTAAGAAGCGCGCGATTTCCGAGATGGCTAAGACTATGATGGCACACGTGCAGGACGGTGCGGATTATTCGGGTAAGTGCATCATGTCGCACTCGGCGTGCCGCGAGGATGCCGAGGCAGTTGCGGCGCTGATTGAGGAACAGGTTCCGCAGCTTAAAGGCAAGATTGAGATTAATAACATCGGTACTCTGATTGGCTCGCATACCGGACCTGGTACGGTGGCGCTCTTCTTTATGGGCGACAAGCGCGTGGATTAATTTGCCCCATCACGTCGCTGTATGATTGCTTAAGCGAAAACGGCCCGCCTCACGTTTGTGGGGCGGGCCAAGATGTTTTGCTAGCGTTTCTTTCCGCGGAAGAAGAAGCCGTGCAGCGCGGGCTTGAGGCCGCGGTTGGCGCGATGCTCCTCGACGCGCTCGTGGATCGAAGCGACGCGCTCGATGACTTCGTCGGGAATCGGCACGTCGGGATTCATGTTCTCGACCTGGCTGACCTCGGCGGCGGAGACCTGGTCGATAATGGGCACATCGTCGTGCGAGATGACAGGTGTGGCGTCTTCCTTCATCTTGCGATAACGCTGCATCATGTCGGTCTGTAGCTGCTGGGCCGAAGGCGGCGTCCAGATGATGGCGTTGGCGCCGGCGGCGATGGTTTCACGGATGCTCTCTGGCGTCTTGCCGCCCGGCGCGATGAGCGGCAGGTTGGGATAGTGCTTGCGCAGCTCGCGTAGGACCTGGGGCGTGTTCTTGCCAGCGGCGATGTTGAGAATCTTGGCTCCAGCGCGCACCTTGGCGTGGGCATCGTCGTCGCAGCGAACGACCGTAGCGATGACGGGGATGTCGGCGATGTTGGTGATGTGCTCGACCATCTCGGCGGTGGCGGGGGAGTTGACCACGCATCCCGCCGCGCCCTGCATCTCGGAGACGGCTGCCATCTGCACGGAGCGCTTACCAGTGGTGGTGCCACCGCCCACACCTACAAAGACCGGGCACTCGGCGACGGTCAGCAGCGCTTGCGTAATGGCGGGCTGCGGCGTGAAAGGGTAGACCGCAAAGACGGCATCGGCGTTGGAGTTGCGGATAACCGCGACATCGGTGGTGTAAATGAGCGACTTGATGCGGCGGCCAAAGAGCGTGAAGCCGCTGGCCTCCTCAATCTCGTCAGGCATGCGAAGGGCCGCCTTGCGCAAACGCCCGTCGATGGGCAGCGGCTCCATGGGGAGCAGTCCGTTGGGGGTCACGGCTACCTGGGGCTCGGTGAACTCGTCTGCGAGCTCGACCTCGGAGAAATCGACCGAGGCGACGATGTCCTCGTGAACCTCGGCGGGCACATCGATGGGGGCTTGGTCGTTTGCCGCGGCAGGCGTGTCGAAGGAGCTGGTGCCGACGAAGGCGTCGACGCGCTCATTTAGATCGTTGAGGGTATCCATGGAAGCTCGATTCTATGCGATGACGGCCGGCGCGATGCAGCCGGAATTGCGAATGCTAAATCGTTTGACGAGTTGATTTTTCCCCGCCACGCAATTCGTTAGACCGAAGGGCCGGCGAACGTGAAGGAGCTGTGGTGGCGGGGATCGAGGTGCTATCTTGAAAGTCCCGTTTAAAAGAGAGGTGACGCGGTATGGAATTGACAGCAATGTTTGGCTCGATTGGCCTGTGTGTGGGCGCAATTGTTGCCGCCGCGGTCATCTACTTTGTGGTCACGGCCATTAAGGGCAAAAGGGCCGAACGCAAGGAGCGCACGATGCTTAAACAGCATCGCGACCAGCAGGGCAAACGCGCACGGAGATAGCTTGTTGAGTTTTGGATCCGTGCGCTAACTGCGTTTTCGGATCAGGGCAATGTAGAAGCCCTCAAAGTCGCGGCTGGGCGGAATGGTGAGCGTGCCGGGCAGGCCGTTGGCGATGGCCGATACCTGACCCGCGGCAATGGCTTCGGTCAGGGCGTTGGACTCGATGCGCGGCTCCTCACCAGCTTCCTGGGCGCGGCGTGCCTCACTTTCGCTCGGCGTGCCATCGAGGGGGATAAGCTCGCAGTCCATGTGCTTGTCGAGGGCCTCTTGCAGGGCGTCCTCGTTTTCCTGCGGCAAGATCGAACAAGTCGAATAGACGAGCGTGCCGCCCGGTTTGAGGGCTCCCATGGCGCGGTCCAGAAGTGCTCGCTGCGAGCGGGCGCACCTGCTCAGCAACTGCTCGGTGAGGCCGCGCAGGCTCTTCTCGTTGCCGCTGACGACTGTGCCCGTGCCGGTGCAGGGAGCGTCGAGCAGGATACGGTCAAAGCGGAAGAACTCGTCGAGCTCGCGTGCGTCGATGCGCATGACGGGCACGTTTTTTGCGCCTTGGCGGTGGAGGTTGGCTTCGAGCTTCTCGGCGCGGGGAATGCTCATCTCGCAGGCGGTGAGGTGTGCCTGGCCCTGGGTGAGGGCGGCGATCTGCGTCGTCTTGCCGCCGGGGGCCGCGCACATGTCCAGGATGTCCTCGCCGGCCTGGGCGCCCAAGACCAACGGCGGCATCATGGACGACAGACTTTGCAAGTAGATCTTGCCGTCGCGGTAGATGTCGAGGTCCCACAGGTCGGAAACCTGGGCCTCGGGCAGGATGGAAGCGTCCGGGTACCATGCGACGGGGCGGTGGGCGATGCCGGCGGCATCGAGCGCCGCGGCGATGTCCTCGGCGGTTGCCTTGAGCGTGTTGGCGCGCAGCGTGACCGGGCGTGTGGCCGCGGCGCCGAAGCCCTCGATCATAAGCTCGGCATCGGCGGGCGCATAGGCGCCGGCGACCGTGTCGACCATAAAGCGCGGCAGGTCGGCGGCGCAGGGAAGGGCGGCAAGCTGGTCGGAAAGCTCGGTGGCGGCAAACTGCCTGAGCTTGAGCTCGGCCTTGACCTGCTTTTTCTGCTTACGACGACGCGGCTTGGACATCCGTCTTTCCTTCCCATTCCATTACATGTCGAGTGTTTAGTACTGGCTCTCGTGCTTGCTAAAGAAGTCGAAGCGCGGGGGCAGCGGCTTCACGCGGTGCTCGCCGGGCTTCTCGCCCAGGATCTCCACGAACTCGTCCGTGGAGGCAAAGATGTTATCCCAGCTAAAGAAAGCGACCGGGTCGACGTCGAAGTACTCGCAGATGAGCTCGCAGCCGGCCGGCACAATACCGTGCATCAGGACGGTCGCCACGCGCAGCTCGGTAAAGGCGTCGACAAGGGCCTGCGTCATCGCGGCGTTTGCCTCGTTACCCTCGAGCTTGTTGGCGGCCTTGGAAGCGTCGCTCCAGCGCTTGTTGGCGGCGCGCAGGTAGTCGTCGCACACGGCAAGCGCGCGGTGCGTCTCGAACTTGTACATGGCCTGCTCAAAGGCGAGGGCTGCCTGCTGGGCGGCTTCGACCACGGTGTCAGAAGCGGCACCGGCGGGGATGCAGCCGTTGCGGTAGGGGCTCTCGTCGCCTTCCTTGACGGCGACGCCGTAGAAGCAGCTGCGGGCCAGACGGTTGAACACGCCGGTCAGCAGCGCGCTCTCCTTAAGGGCCGGGTCGATAACGCGCTTGTCGTCGCAGGCGCGTACCTCGTTGCCGTCCTTGTCCTTGCCGGTCACACGCGTGTCGTATGCCTTGGGGCTAAAGCTCACCGGCTTTTCGGATAGGCCGAGCGACAGCCAGTGCGCGCGCATCTGCTCGCAGGTGTAGTGGTTGAGCAGGTCGTCTGCCGGCGGGGGAGGCGTCTGCGAGGACGAGCTGGCCTTTTTGCCCATGTAGAGCAGGTGGTAGCAGGCGCTGACGGTGCTCTGCGTGAGGTCCCAGCCCAGGGCCTCCCACATGGCGGTCTGCGCGATGCAGTAGAAATAGATGTTGTCCTGACCGATGAACTGGTAAATCTGAGCGTCGTCAGAGCACCACCAGTCGCGCCAGTCGAGCGAGCTGTGCTGGTAGGTGGGTGCGGGCACCTGCGTGGAGTCGGCGGCGGGCTCGCCCATGAGGGCGGCATCCTGGGCGGCGACGCCCTCGGTCACGCCGGCGGCCTTGGCATCGCGCGCGAGCACGGTACGCGTATAGCTGATGGGCGCCCACAGGCTCTCGGGCCAGCACCAGCAGGTGACGTCGGAGACGCCATCGACCTCGGGCACCGGAACGCCCCAGTCGATGTTGCCGGTGATGCGGAAGGGCACGAGTGCCTTGCCGCTGCGGAAGCGCACGCCACCGTTGGCGAGCACCGCGTGGGCGTCGTCGCGCTCCTTCCAGCTGGGGAAGGTGACGGTAAAGCTGCTCTTGTTGCCCTCGGGCTCCAGCACGGTGTGCTCGGGGAGCTGGTCCTCGACGGCATCGAAGGCCTCGCGGAACTTGTTCTGGATGTAGAGCTGAGCCGGCAGCAGCCACTCCTCCATGGTCTTGGAGACCACGGAGCGAACCTGCGGGTTCTGGGCGAGCTTGGCGGTGTAGGTCTTCATAAAGTCGAGGTAGGCCGGCAGGTCAAAGTAGAGATTGTCGACCGGGCGCAGCTCGGGCACCTCGCCGGTGAGCTGGCTCTTGGGCGCGATGAGCTCCTCGGGCTCAAACTGGTGGCCCAGATCGCACTCGTCGGCATAAGCCTTCTCGGACTTGCAGCCCTGGATGGGGCAGCGGCCGATGACCTGGCGGCCGTTGAGGAACGTGCCGGCCTTGGCATCGTAGAACTGCAGCGTGGAGCGCTTGGAGATGGTGCCCTGCTCGTGCAGGCGCTCGATAATCTCGGCAGTCACCTCGTTGTGGATCTGGGCCGCCGGCTCAAGGCCCGAGCCGCCGTAGATGTCGCAGCTGATGTTGTAGTTGTTGAGGGTCGCGGCCTGGCGGGAGTGATTGGACTCGACATACTCGCCGATGGACTTGTCGTAGCCCTCGTTCTCCTTGAGCTTGCGGTAGCTCTCCATGATGGGCGAACCGTAGCAGTCGGTGCCCGAGGTGAAGATGACGTTTTCGCGGCCCAGGCGGTCGCGCAGGAAGCGGGCGAAGAAGTCGGCCGGGACAAAGACGCCGCCGACGTGGCCAAAGTGCAGACCCTTGTTGCCGTAGGGCTCGCCGGCGGTAACGATGGCGCGGCGCGGCCAGCTGGGACGGTCGTTCATGGAGTATTTGGATGCCATGGGACTCCTTCGCATATAGGTAAGAGCGCGGCCGGGCACGGGGTTCGGCGGCGCGGTGGTCAATTCGTGCATATCGTTCGACATTATCGCACATGCGGGCGGGTGCGTGGCAGGGGCGCTATCCTAAGATGCTATGAATGAGATTTCCAACATACATGCGTTTGAGGACGAGGTTTTTCTGCACGCTTGCTTCGTGTGGGGGATGGCCGTGATCGCGGTGTTTGCCGTGTGCCTGGTGCCGGTGTTTATGCTGTTGGGCGGGCCTGCGGACTTGGACGCGGCTGAGGCGGGCGGCTGGACCACCGTCGTGGGCTGGATGGTCGGTGTGGCTGCGGTTTCTGCAGCGTCGTTTGCCGTGCACGAGCTGGTGCATGCGGTGTTTTTTAAGCTGCTGGCGCCTGCGGGCGCGCATGTGACCTTTGGCGCGAATCGTGAGACGGCGATGATCTATGCCTGCGCCGAGGGCGTCGTGTATTCGCGTCGGCGGTACATGGCGGTTTGCCTGGCGCCGACGGTTGTTTTGACGGTGGCGTTTGCCCTGGGGTTTGCGTTCTCGGGCTATCCGCTGCTGTGCTACCTGGCGGCTGGTCTGCACTTGTCGGGCTGCGTGGGCGATTGGTATTACGTGCGGACCATCCTGCGCGACCGCCGCATTGTCGCCTGCGAGGATACGTCCTTTGGCGTGCGCTTTTTCGGGTGAGGAGATGTTGATGAGGCCGTTGTTGTTGCACGCTTGCTGTGCGCCGTGCTCACTTGAGCCGGTTCGCTTGCTGCGCGAAGAGGGGTTTGAACCCACGATTTGCTGGACCAACCCCAATATTCAGCCGCGCGATGAATGGCAGCGCCGCTTGGACGAGCTACGCCGGTGGTGTGCCGATGGCGACATCGAGCTCATCGAAGCGGGGGAGGACCGCGAGCGCTGGGAGGCCGGCGTGGCCCCGCTGGGCGCCGATCGACCCCGTCGCTGTCGCGCGTGCTATGCCCTGCGCTTGGCCGAGGCGTGCCGCGTGGCCCAGGAGCGCGGGTTTGAGTTTGTGGGCACGACGCTCGCCGTCTCGCCGTATCAGCTGTTCGATACCTGCAATGATGTTTTGGAGCGTCTGGCTGTCGCCCGCGGTCTCACCCCGGTGATTCGCGATTTTCGCCCGTATTACCCCGAGGCGACACGTCGTTCGCGCGAGCTTGGCATGTATCGGCAGAACTACTGTGGTTGCCGCTTCTCGGCTGTCGAGGCGGCCATGGACCGCGCCCGCATCCGCGACGAGCGCAAAGCCGCCAAAAAGTAGTTCGTTTGGGACGTCAGCCTGCTAGGATGTAGAGCGGACTTTAGCTATATAAGGAGTATCCGACGTGTCTATGCGTACCGATGATTTTGACTACAACCTTCCTGAGGAACTGATTGCCCAGGCTCCTGCCGAGCCGCGCGACTCCTGCCGCCTGCTGGTGGTTGATCGCAAAGGCTCCGAGACAGGAACGCCGCTAGAGCATGGCGGTACCGTTGAGCACCGCATCTTCCGCGACATCATCGACTATATCGAGCCGGGCGATGTGCTCGTCATCAACCAGACGCGCGTGATGCCGGCCCGTCTTATCGGTCGCAAGGCTGGCTCGGGCGGTGTGGTCGAGACGCTGCTGCTCAAGCGCCGCGAGGATGTTGACCCGCTGGGTCACGTTTGGGAGTGCCTGGTCAAGCCGGGCAAGCGCCTGAAGCCCGGTGCTCAGATTGAGTATCGCGCCGGTGGCGCCCATGCGCCCGAGGGGGCTCCCGTGGTGCTGATGGCCGAGGTCATCGACTTTGTCACCGATAGCCGCGGCGGTCGTCTGGTGCGTTTTGAGCCGGCCGGTTGCAATGCCGCCGGTGACCCGCGCACGCTCGACGAGGCCATCCATGCTGCCGGCCACGTGCCGCTGCCGCCTTACATTACCGATTACGAGGGCGATCCCGAGAAGTACCAGACCGTCTACGCCATGAAGGAGGAGCACTCGGCTGCCGCTCCTACGGCGGGTCTGCATTTTACGCCCGAGCTTATGGCTGCCATTGAGGCCAAGGGCGCGAAGTTTGCCGCCGTCGAGCTCGAGGTGGGCATCGATACCTTCCGTTTGGTGGAGGAGGACGATCCCACGCAGCATGTGATGCACACCGAGCGCTACCACGTGTCGCAGGAGGTTGTCGACGCTGTGCATAAGGCTAAGGCCGAGGGGCATCGCGTGATCGCCGTCGGCACCACTGCAGTGCGCTCGCTCGAGAGCGCCTTTGACGCGGATGCCCCGGTGTCCGATCCGGCCGTGACAGCGCGTTATTTTGAAGGCCGTGAGGACGGCGCCGACACGCTCGGCCGCGGTGACATCGTGGTGCGCGAGAACGCGACGACGCAGCTCTACCTCATGCCTGGCTCGACCTATCACGTGGTCGACGCGCTGATCACGAACTTCCACGTGCCGCGCTCTACGCTCATGATGCTCGTGAGCGCGCTGGCCACCCGCGACCAGATCATGGATGCCTACGCCGCTGCTATCGAGGAGCGCTATCGCTTCTTCAGCTTTGGCGACGCGATGCTCATTTGTTAGTTACGCGGTTCTACGAACCGCGTAACCAGTTGACGCTGCAAACGCCCCTAAGCGGCAATCTGACGTTCAATCGTCGGGCATGACCAGAAGGTCAATGCCCTCCTCTTTCACGTCACCTTGCTCGCTTAGGGGCGTTTTCGCTGACTTTGCCAAAGCATCGGCAGGTACTCATTGGGGACGTACTTAAATGAGTGCCTGCAGAATGAGAGTGGATAATCTCCCGTTTTTGGCCTGCTTGGGGGCTCAAAGTGGGAGATTATCCACTCTCGTCATTGGGCTAGTCGTTGGGGACGTTCTTGTTTGACTAGTCGTTTAAGAACGTCCCCAATGACTACTTGCTTGCGAACAGCCAGACTAGGATGATCGCCAGGATTGCGGCGACGATGCAGACGATGGCGCCGGTGAATTTGATGCGTGAGTCGCGGGTGCGCTCTCGTACGTCATCCTCGGTAGCCTCGAGCTGGGCCACTTCGCGCTCGGTTTCGGCGTGTTCGGCTTTGTCTCGGGCCAAGGATCCTGCAAGCGACTCAGTGATCTCTGGGTGGTCGTGCACCTCGGTCGCCTGTTCGATGATCGACTGTGCATGTGCGGCATCTGCTTGGGCGTTGGCGATGGTCTGCTCCTGGTCGCGGCGTGCCTTGTCCTCCGCGGCGATCTTCTCGCGCAGTTCGCGCTGACGAGTCGCGGCGGCAGTCTTCGCCGTCTGCAACTCGTCGCGCGCGGCATCGGCTTCGGTCGTCACGGCTTGGTGCGCGCGTTTTGCGTCGGCGATAGGGGCTTGAGCCTGCTCGACGGCCTGCTCGGCGGCGGCAAGTGAATGCTCAAGATCGGCGGTCACGCGCGGAATGTCTTCCTCGGCCTTGCGGAGGGCGTCGGCAGCGTCGGAGATTTGCATAGACAGCTCGCTGGTGCGCACGGTGTAATTGGCGGGATTTGCCGAAGGGTTGCGCTGCAGCTCGGCATACTCGCGACGCAAGGTCTCGAGCTGTGCGCGCGTAGCATCGGCAGTTTGTCGTGCGGCGGCGACACCGGTATCGCGCTCAGCCTTCACTTTGTCGCGGATGCGCTTGGAATCCTCAAGGCGACGAACCAGGCGGTTGCCGGTCTCGCGCGAACTCGCCTCGCGGGCTTCCACGGCGTCGAGTGCAGCCTTCAGGCGGAGCTCGGTCGCATCGTCCTCTGCCTTCATTTGCTCGAGCTGGCCCTTGAGCTCAGTCGCTTTGGCGGCATGGGCGTCGCGGTCAATCTCGGCGGCCGCAGCGGTCTTTTGTGCCGTGGCGATTGCCTGGCGCTGGTCGGCGATGATCTGATCGTAGCGGCCTGCGATGTCCTGGCGCGTCTCGAGCTCCTCTGCCTGGTCGGCGATGCGCTGCTCAAGCTCGGACAGGTGGGCGCGGGCATCGGCGAGTGCCTTCTTGGCGGCGTTCATCTCGCGCATGGCCGACGCGCCCTGGGCGATAAAAGTGCCCACGGCGTTCGCGGTGTTCGAGACGGCGGTCCCCAGATCGCGGCTCGCGGCGGGGGAGTGCGGGGCGGTCGGGCGAGCGGTGTCGGCAGCGTCCGCATCGGTAGCCTGCGGCGCGGCGATATTGCCGGTGCCGCCTTCGATCACGGAAAAGCCCGCTGCGTGTGGGTCGACCGCGTCGGTGCCGATCGTGGGGTGCTCGAGTTGCAGGAACGAGGGCATGGTGCTGCCCTGGTCGGCAACCGGGGTCTCGCCGGGCACAAACGTCGAGGCGGCCTCGGCAGCTTCCTCTTCCTCGGCGTCGACATCGGCATCGGCGACAGCGTCTTTCATCGCTTTGACGGCATCCATCATGGAGTCCATGACGGCGTCGAGCTCTTCTTCCGAAGACACCTCGATGGGGCCTGCTGCTTGCGGAGCGTTCTCAGCCTTGGGCTCAGTATCGCTCGGGTCCGGCTGCTCTAGCTGCTCTTCTTTGTCTTGCTCTGCGGCGACATTTGCGTCTGCGGCCTCGTCTGCGGCGGCAGGAGCCTCCTCGACAGCGGCATCAATGCCGCCATCGCTTCTGGTGGAAGTATCGCAGTCGTCAATGGTGTCTGCGGAATTATCAATATGCTGTTGAGTCTGGGGGTCCAGCTCGTCTGTCATAGGCATGTGCTCCTCATCGTTGTTTGTCACCCTATGATAAAGTCTCGCGCCGACATCCCGCGCGCTGCAGCAAAGTTTCAAAACGTGTTCGATGGCTCGCGTCGATAGCAAAAACTCGGCCACTTTATCCAGTTTGTACTTGACATTCCCTTCGCCGAAAGACGTTGCGCCGTTCGCCTGCCATGGGCTTTATTTTTCGCTTGAACCCGCTAAAGTTGCATTTCAGCTTTTGGCGCGTGAAGTTGGATGCGCGCAGTCGACGGGCAGGCCCGTCGCGATTTGAAAGGACTTTGTATGGGACTTTTCACTGGTAAGACCGTGATCGTTACCGGCGGCGGCAAGGCCACGCTTAAGGACGGCTCCGCTGGTTCCATCGGCTACGGCATCGATATCGCTTTTGCCAAGGAGGGCGCAAACCTCGTCATCACCGGCCGCAACGTCGCCAAGCTCGAGGCCGCCAAGGAATCCCTCGAGGCCGAGTACGGTGTCAAGGTTCTGCCTGTTCAGGCCGATGTTTCTGCTGGTCAGGACAACGAGGCTGTCGTCCAGAACGTCATCGACAAGGCCATTGAGGAGTTCGGTCGCATCGACGCCGTCGTCAACAACGCTCAGGCCAGCGCCTCGGGCGTGACCATTGCCGATCACACCATGGATCAGTTTAACCTGGCCATTTACTCTGGCCTGTATGCCACCTACCTGTACATGCAGAAGGCCTATCCGCACCTGAAGGAGACCAAGGGCTCCGTGGTCAACTTTGCTTCGGGCGCCGGCCTGTTTGGCAACTACGGCCAGTGCAGCTATGCCGCCGCCAAGGAAGGCATCCGTGGTCTGACTCGCGTTGCCGCCAACGAGTGGGGCAAGGACGGCATCAACGTCAATATCGTTTGCCCGCTTGCTTGGACCGCCGCGCTCGAGAACTTCCAGGATGCCTATCCCGAGGCGTTCAAGGCCAACGTCCACATGCCGCCGGCAGGCCACTACGGCGACGTCGAGAAGGAAATCGGCCGCGTTGTCGTTCAGCTCTGCGGTCCCGACTTTAAGTATATGAACGGCGAGACCGTCACCCTCGAGGGTGGCATGGGCCAGCGTCCGTAGGGTTACGCGGTTTTACCAAACCGCGTAACGGGTCGACGCTGCGCGGTCACCAGGGCGACAACTTGTCATTCAAAGAGGGCGGCATGACCAGAAGGTCAATGCCGCCCTCTTTTCATGCCAATTTGTTCGCCCTGGTGACCGCTCGCTGACGTTGTCAAAACATCGGCGTTGCCAAAATATCGGCGTTGCCGTGGCTGGTAAATAGCTCCACTCATCGGGGACGTACTTAAATGAGTGCCCGCAGAATGAAAGTGGATAATCTCCCGTTTTTGGGCTGTGCTTTGGGCAAAAGTGGGAGATTATCCACGCTCATCCGGTAATCGTCCAAAAATCCACGCTCATTTGCCGTGTCCCTGCCGTATCCTCCTCGCACCAGTTTCTGTCGAGTCGGTGCTTCTTGCGGGTTGCCCGTATAATGGTTTGCGTATGAACCGCAACCAAGGAGTTCCAGTTTATGGACCAGAACCTTTTTAAATTCGACCTGATCGCCGAGGACCCGACGACGCACGCGCGTGCCGGCGTACTGCACACCCCGCACGGCGACATCGAGACGCCGATTTTTATGCCCGTGGGCACCAAGGCAAACGTCAAGGGCATTCCTACCGAGACTGTCAAGAAGCTCGGCGCCCAGATCGTGCTCGCCAATACCTATCATCTGTCCATGCGTCCCGGCGAGGACACCATCGCCGAGCTGGGCGGCCTGCACAAGTTCATGAACTGGCACGGCCCCATCCTCACCGACTCGGGCGGTTTCCAGGTCTTCAGCCACAACGATGCCGTCAAGCTCACCGACGAGGGCGTGCGCTTTATCGTCAACGATTACGACGGCCGCCACGTGTTTTGGACGCCCGAGGACAACATGGAAATCGCCATGAAGCTCGGCTCCGACATCTGCATGCAGCTGGACCAGTGCCCGGGCTATCCCGCCACGCGCGCTTACGTTGAGCGTGCCGTCGAGCTGTCGAGCATGTGGGCCGAGCGCTGCTATAAGGCGCATACCCGCGACGACCAGGCACTCTTTGGTATCGTTCAGGGCGGCATGCACCTGGATCTGCGCCTGCGCTCGCTGCGCCATCTGGAGGAGTGCGGCGACTTCCCCGGTTACGGCATCGGCGGCTACTCGGTGGGCGAGGACCACGAGACCATGTTCGAGACGCTGGCGCCGCTGGTTTCCGAGTACATGCCTAAGCACAAGCCGCGCTACCTCATGGGCGTCGGCAACCCTACCACGCTCGTGCGCGGCGTTGGCGTGGGCATCGACATGTTCGACTGCGTCCTGCCGACGCGCACCGGCCGCATGGGTACGGCGTTCTCCAGTGAAGGTCGCCTTAACTTCCGCAACGCGCGCTTTGCGCACGACGACGGCCCCATCGACCCCACCTGCACCTGCCCGGTGTGCACGGGCGGCTACAGCCGCGCGCTCATCCGTCACATGGTCACGCAGAAGGAGATGCTCGGCGGTATTCTGCTGTCGATGCACAACATCTACTACCTGCTCAACCTTATGCAGCGCGCCCGCCAGGCCATTATCGAGGGCCGCTACGGCGCGTTTGTGAGCGACTGGATGAACAGCCCTGCGGCGGTGGACTACTAAGAGCCGCGACCGCTGACCGATGCCTTGCAAGCGCATGATGCATCGTGGGTACCATACCGAATAGTTGATGTTCGGGCGGGTGTTTGACGCATGGCGTCGACCCCGCTCGCTTTTCTTTTTCTCGATAGGAGTACCCTTGATTAAGAATGAGAACGTCGAGGGCGAGCCGGCCTACGACGAGACGTACCGACGCGGCCCCGTGGTCATGCGCGGCCCCATGATTCCTAAGGACAACACCTACGCCAACCTGCTGGCGCCCGAGGACTCGACCGACTGGTTGCATGCCGACCCCTGGCGCGTGCTGCGCATTCAGGCCGAGTTTGTCGATGGCTTTGGCGCGCTTGCCGAGCTTGGTCCTGCGGTGACCATCTTCGGCAGTGCCCGCACGCCCAAGACCGATCCGCTCTACAAGGCGGCGCGTACGGTCGGTCGTAAAATCGCCCAGCGCGGCGTGGCGGTTATCACCGGCGGTGGTCCCGGCGTCATGGAGGCGGCCAACAGGGGAGCGGCGAGCGCGAACGGCAAGTCGGTCGGCTTGGGTATCGAGCTTCCGCACGAGCACGGGCTCAACAAATACGTGAACCTCGGTATGGACTTCCGTTACTTCTTTGTGCGCAAGACCATGTTCGTCAAATACAGCTCGGGCGCCATCGTGTTTCCCGGTGGTTTTGGTACGCTCGACGAGATGTTCGAGGTGCTCACGCTGGTGCAGACGCACAAGGTTAAGCGCATGCCGCTCGTTTTGGTGGGCACCGAGTACTGGCGGGGCCTGTTCGACTGGCTTAATGGCCCGGTGATGGACACCGGTATGATCAGCCCGCTCGATCCGGAGCTGGTGCACATTACCGACGACCTCAACGAGGCCGTCGATATCGCCCTGAGCGGGCTGATGTAGGGCGAGCGTGCCTGTCGTTGTAGTGATGAGAAGGCAGGCTGATGCTATTTAGCATCAGCCTGCCTTCTAAATTGGGTATACTGATGCAAAAGACGAGAGCGAGGAGGTCGCGTATGTCTACTGCAACGGTTAAGCCTACGACGGTTCGCATCGAAGAGGGGCTCAAGGAACAGGCGACTGAGTTCTTGGATACGGTTGGTCTGAGTCTCAATTCGTATCTGAACCTTGCTGTTCGGCAGCTGGTAAATCAGCGAAAGATTCCGTTTGAGATTGTGGGTCGGCCCGAAGTTCCCAACGAGGCGACGAGGCGCGCCATGGTGATTGCCGAGGCTCATGAGTTGGGGATTCTGCCAGACGACAGCCCGTCATTCAATAACGCTGATGAGCTTATATCATTCCTCGATGAGGACTAGCGATGTTTGAGATTAAAGTCGAGGCTCAGTTTAAGGCGGATTACAAACGGACGATGCGCATCCATCCGCAGCTAAAAACCGAGTTTAAGGCAGCAGTCGCAGAGCTTGCAGCTCGCGGCTCGCTTCCCGCGGAATATGGCGCCCATGAGCTTTCAAACCCGGGCGGCAATTACAACGGCCACATCGATTTCCATCTATCCGATGGCTTGGTCGATGTGGTCGTTCTGTACTTGCCGCATAAGACTAATCCTGTGATCCGACTGGTGAGAATGGGCTCGCATGAGGAGTTATTTCAGGGCCCGCAGGGCTGATTGCTCGCTTATGCTTCGCGGGGAAATAGGGATTGATTCGCGGCCGATTGGCTAAAACAGCCCCTATTCCACCGTAACTGTTGGAGACGTCCCGTTCGTGGCTGCGACCTCCAGTTCTCCTCTTCGCTGGATTTCGCTTAAAAGCTCGGCTGCAACTTCGCTGCTTTTGAAACGGATGCTGCAGTCCTCTTTCTTAGGAAAGGCCAGTAACGGGATAGTTCCGTACCAGACGGTTTCCTCGTCAATTACTGACGCGCGCAGGCGCCCTTCGGCTTTGATGGAATAGTCGACGTTCATCTCGGTAAAACTCGCTTTCACGTCATTGTGCGGAGTCGAGGCAATTGAAATCTCAAGGGCAATCCCACGGGCGGCGGCGCCTGTGAGTACGGCAGCGAGCTTTGCGAGGCATGCAGCGGATGCGTAGGGCGCGGCAATAAAAATGCTTTTCGTTGCGCGCTCGATGTCATCCGCTAAGGCCTCCACGGCCCTTGCCGGCCTAACGAGGATGTTTTGATCGGCCCGTTTGTTGTCATTTGCTGCAAAGACTTCATACCCCAGCTTGGCGTAGGTCTTGAGTCTCTTCTGGTACATGTGCGCGAGCATGGGTATCGACAAATCAACATAGTCGAATATCTCAACCCGCTGCTTGCCCTCGTGACTTCTATGTAGCCTGCCTGCCTGCTGCGTTATGCTGCCGTCCCAAGATATCGGTGTGGCAATGAGCAGAGTGTCAAGGTAAGACAGGTCGAAACCCTCGCCCAGAAGGCCTTCGGTTGCGATGATAATTCGATGCTCATGCTCGAAGCCGGGAAGGCTGTTCAGTATTGCCTTTCTTTCTTTGGCGTCGATTTCTCCGGTTAAGAGTATAGGTTCGTGTCCGCGGCTTTGAAGCAGCCTACATAGCTCTTCGGCATGTTTTTTCCTTTTGGATAGCACAAGCGGATGTCGACCGTTTGACGCGGTCTCGAGGGCATCGTCGACAATTGCTTCGTTTCTCGCTGTGTGCGCACACAGGAGATCGAGAACTTGATTAAAGGACGCCCCTGGTTCGTAGGCGGGTAGTCGAACTCCGGTAAAACGCGGCCTAACAACGCGCTGAATTCCCTGTTGGATTGCTTGCGTTTTTGGATCAATGACATGGCGAAGCGGGCCGCAGAGCATTGAGAGTGCTCGCGTGAGTCCGTCCGAGCGTTCGGGCGTCGCGGAAAGGCCGTATACATATTTGGCTGGAGCGGATTTGAGGACGAGCTCAAGCTGTGGTGCGGCTGCATGGTGACATTCATCACAGATGATGAGGCCGTAATCACGAACGAACTCCTTGGCTATTGGTTCTCCGGTCTGGGGGTCCTTGCTGGACAGAGACTGGAATGAAGCAATGTCGATGAGATGGCTTATGGTGGTTTTGCCTCCTCCGATTTGGCCAATGAGCGGAGGCTGCCTTTTACTGATTCGTCCTTTTGGGGTTCGAACTGGCTTTCTGTTATCCGTAATGTCGATAAACCGTTCGAGCTGGGATTTCCATTGGGCAATGAGCGCAGTCTTGGGAACGATGACAAGCGTTGGAAGACCGATGGCAGCAATAAGATAGGCCCCAATGACGGTTTTCCCGAAACCCGTCGGCGCGGACATGATCCCGTCTTCATAGTTGAGCATCTGTTCGGCGGCAATTTGCTGTTCAGGGCGAAGAGCCCCTTTAAATGTCATCACAATTGGATTGCCCGACATGCGCTTGTCTGAATAGTGAGCAGAAGCGCCGGCTTCTTGAAGCAGCCGCTCGAGTTGAGCTTTACAGCCTCTGGGAATCGCAACGCAGCCATCTCTAAGTTCACTGAGGTCTATGTACCGCGGTTTGCCAAATACTGATTGGTGCATTGATTGGGCACGGAAGAATTCCGGGTTGGCAAATGTTGCAAGCCTGCGAACCTCCATCTGGGCGGCCGGGCTCAGAGATCTTTCGGTTATGTAGAGCATATCGGCTTGCGTGACGGGTAGCGATGACGGGAAGTCCTGCAGCGTGAGCGGAAGCCGCTTTCGCGGCCTCTGAGAATGTGGCGCGGCGGTGTTTCCCGCCACTGCAGCTGATATTCCATGCGGTTTATTGTCGATGCTTTCGATTAGATTTTGCACCGTTGCATGTGGAACCAGCTGAATTTGTGAAAGGTAAAGCCATTGATCGGGAAAGGGCTCAAATTGCTCGTCAACAAATACACTGTTCCCTTTTCGCTGCGCTTTTCCTTGAAAAGGCAGTGCTATGAGATTTCCGAAGCCGCCCTCAGGAATGGTGGACTGCGCGGGCAGCATCCGGTCAAAAGCTTCAAAGGTGATTGTCTTGTTGAGCGCCGCCGCTTCGGTGATAAGGCTGCTTCCAAATTCTCGTGCGATCTTTGCGCTGGTGAGCTCTAGGAAGAAAAACCAGACATGTGCGCCGTTACCTGATCTCGATCGCTCGACTGCAGCATCGATCCCATGGTTTTTTGCGACAAGCCGAATGGCGTTTGTCGCTTCTTTCCAATCGGCTCCGTCAAAGTCGATGACCAGGACTTTTGTGTTACTGTCACTATCGAGAACGTATTGACCTATGACGTCTCGGAGCCTGTCGTCGTTGCCTTTGAAATGGGCGATGATCGCGGCATCGCTCAGCTTGGGGAAGATGCGGTTGCCGCATTCCGCGCATTTGGTTTTCTGACGATTTACTTTGGGGCAAATGCTTGCCTTCCATTCATTTGCGCAGGCGGGTGTATAGCCGATGCCCCCGTCTTTTCTGCGGTACCCATGAGCGTAAACATCTTTGCGGCCAGTAAAGAGATTGCGAAAGAGTTCCAGTTTGTCGCGCGCTGGGCTCGCACTGGTGACGATTCCTTCGACCTGTGCCCGTCTATCGAAAGATTCGCCAGCTTTCTCCCATTCTTCCAGTGTTGCGTAACGGATGTCTGGACCGTTGCCGCAGATGACGATTTGGCTGTGCGGCTCCGATACATGGGCGACGGTTTTCTTGAATTGGAATAGCGTACCCCCGATGAGGGCGTATTGATGCGTGACGGTGCTCATGTAAATGCCGTTCTTGTCGGAGTTCATTGAAATGAGGGTACGTTATTTTGATTTTTAAGGGACTCGACTCTGATTTTGGTTCGGTGATAGCGGAGTACAGCTCCGTGAGTGGTGTTTGGCTGATGTCAAAATGTGCGGTAGCTGTTGCTGAATGGGTTTTGGCGGCCATGAGGTGGGCTGGAGGCGCAGGAAACTATCCTCGAATAGACCCTGTGGGCAAAAAATGGCAAATATGAGTACTGTGGTTTGAGCAGTAACATATCATCTGGAAAGTATTTAAGACCAATCGATTCGGATTGGATAGAATCAACCCTCTAAACATGGCGATTCGGGACTTTATGACGCTCGGAATTGGCGGAAGATGGCAAATTCAGCCAGATTTCGCTGTTACTAAACTGGTAACAGTACTCATATTTGCCATTTTTTGCCCAGAGGGTATCGCAAGGGGGTTGGACAAAGCATCGATCGCCGCCAATTTCTCGATTAGCTGGTTGGGCGGCAATGAAGTTGCGGCGTAATGGGAAGCGTTTCGCGGCCTTTTGGCTAAAACGGCCCCTTTTCCGCCGCGACTCCTAAAAAGACGCCGGCGCGCCTTGAGTTGCGGCGCGTCGGCGTGATGGCTTTGTTGTGGCTGGGTGTACTTCGGTTGTTCGACGGCTTTGGCATGTCCGATCTTGCCAGGCAAGCCTTTGTTACCGTTTAACGTTTGCCCAGATAAAACCTGCCAAAATAAACCTGTCCCTAATTGGCAGGTTGGTAGCGGGGACAGTAGCTGATGGCGATGGCGTCGACGCCTACGTGGGTGGCGATGGTGCAGCCGATGGGGCCGGTGCCGGCGTCTACGTAGTTCTGGCCTGCGAGCGCTTGGTTAACGAGCTCCTGCTCCTCGGCAGCACCGGTCGTGAGCACGCGCACGCTGGAGCCCGGGTGCTCGGTCAAAAATTCGAGGCAGTCAGCCATGGTGTTCGCAACGATGCGCTTGGCACCGCGGCCCTTCTTGATGGCCTTGATTTCGCCTGACTTCCACTCCGGCGAAACGGCCAGGCGAATGTTGAACATCTGCGTGAGCTGGCCGGCGAGTTTGGGCGCGCGGCCGTTCTTAACGAGGTTCTCGAGTGTGCGGGGAATCAGTAGCAGGTGTGCATCGGGCAGCGTCGCGCGGATCTGCGCCTCGGTCTCGTCCAGGCTGCGGCCGTCCTCGCGCATGGCGAGCGCGTACTCCACCAGCAGACCCTCGGCGCCCGAACCGGTGCGCGAATCGATGCAGCGCACGTCGAGCTCGTGGGTCTCGGCCGTCAGGCTGGCGTTGGCATAGCAGGCAGACCACTCGCTGCATAGCGAGATAAAGATGGCGCTATCATGGCCGTCGGCGCGCACGCGGTCAAAGAGCGCCTTGAACTCGCCGGCGCTCGGCTGCGATGTGTGCGGCAACTGCTCGGAACCAGCCATGCGGGCGATGTATTCCTCGGCGGTAATCTGCACCTGGTCGAGCAGGTCCTCGCCCTCGATAATCACATGCAGCGGAATCACGTAAATGCCGAGCTCTTGAGCACGAGCGGGGGAGATGTCCGACGTGGAGTCGGTTATGATGGCAAAAGACATAATTGCACCTTTCGTTGGGGCGCTTGCGCGCCGCCTTCTGAGAGCAAAGTGCGACAAGTATAGTAGAGTCGTTCCACATTACTAGGTTCAATTGTTGAATAGTCAACAGTTTGAAGTGTCGGTGTGGAAATCGTCAACTGGGGAAGAGAGGGTGCCAGTGGAGCAGCTGGAGATATGCAAGCGGTCGGTTGTGCTGTTTGATTTCGATGGCACGGTGGCCGATACAGGCCGGGCGGTGATGACCTCGACGCGCAAGACGCTGGCTGTGCGCGGGTTTTCGGAGGCGCAGATGGGTGATCTGCGCCGCATGATTGGGCCGCCCCTGTGGAAGAGCTTTCACGACTTTTATGGCTTCTCGCGCGAGGAGTCGCTTGTGGTGGCCGACGAGTACCGTGCCTTTTTTGATGAGCTGGGACCGGAAGAGTACCCTGTGTTCGATGGAATTTCCGAGCTGCTGGATGGGTTGGCCGCCCAGGGGCATCGCTTGGCCGTGGCGACGTCGCGCATGGAGGCAAAGTGCATCGACATGGTGGGCGAGCTGGGGCTTTCTCAGTTTAAGGCAGTGGTTGGCATGAATCCGCCGCAGGGACGCGAGACCAAGGCCGATTCGGTCCGCGATGCCCTGGCGGCGCTCGGTGCGACGGCGGACGATGCCGTGATGATCGGCGATCGCTTTAACGATGTGGAGGGCGCGCACGCAATGGGCGTGCCGTGCATCGGCATCTATTCGGGCGCGGCGGCGCCGGGTGAGCATGAGGCCGCGGGCGCCGATGCGGTGGTGCACTCGGTGGCCGAGCTTGCTAAACTTTTCGCTATATAAGTATGTGATGTGAGGGGCGGGCACGCTCGCCGCTCATTGGTAAGGAGGTCGTCCATGAATCAGGTGGAGCAGAGCGTTGCCGAGTATGTCGACGAGGTTTGGGAAGATGTCGTCGCCGATATCGAGCGTCTGGTGAGCTATCCGTCCGTGGCGGTTTCTGCCAATGCGGAGCCCGGCGCGCCGTTTGGCCGTCCAGTCCGTGACGCGCTCGATTGCGCGCTCGGCATTGCGCAAAAGCTCGGCTACCAGACGAGCGACGACGAGGGTTATGTGGGCATTGCCGATATCCCTGGCCGCGGCGACAAGCAGCTCGCGACCATTTGCCATGTGGACGTGGTGCCCGCAGGCCCCGGCTGGAACACCGACCCGTTTGCGATGGAGCGTCGCGAGGGCTGGCTGCTCGGCCGCGGCGTTATCGACGACAAGGGTCCTGCCGTGCTGTCGCTCTACGCCGGCGCCTATCTGCTCAAGCACGGTATTACCCCGCGCTACACCTTCCGCGCGCTGCTGGGCTGCGATGAGGAGGTGGGCATGTCCGACGTTCACCATTATCTGGAGAACCACGCAGACCCCGACTTTTTGTTTACACCCGATGCCGAGTTCCCGGTCTGTAATGCCGAGAAGGGCCAGTTTGGGGCGACGTTTGTGAGTTCCAAGATCGACGGCGGGCGCATTGTGTCCTGGAGCGGTGCCGAGGCGAGCAACGCCATTCCGTCGCAGTCTATCTGCGAGCTTGCGATTGCCGCCGATGAACTGCCGGCGCCCGTTGAGAATGCCGGCCGCCTGGAGATCACGGCGCTCGATAACGGGCATGCGCAGATTTTTGCCCACGGCATTGGCGGTCATGCCTCGATGCCCGAGGGAACGATCAATGCCGTCGGCCTCATCGTGGCGTATCTGCGCGAGGCCGAGGATGCGTTTGGTGCCCGTGACGAGCGCCTGCTGACGCCTGCCGAGCACGAGTTCGTCAAGTTCCTGGCCTTTGTGCATGCGGATGCCTATGGCCGCGGCCTGGGTATCGATGCGACGAACGCGGCGTTTGGCCCGCTCACGTGCAACCCCGGCGTCATCCGCGTGGTGGATGGCCACATTGAGCAGGTCATTGACGTGCGTTTCCCCGACAGCACGAGCGCCGATACCATCCGCGAGCAGCTCGAGCCACTTGTGGGCCGCTTTGGCGTGACGTATCGCGTGGATCGCGCAAAGGTGCCGTTCTCGGTCTCTGCCGACGATCCGGCTGTGAAGGCGCTTATCGATACCTATAACGAGTTTACGGGCAAGCATGTCGAGCCCTTCGCCATGGGCGGTGGCACGTACGCACGCAACTTTGCCCGCGCCGTCTCGTTTGGCCCCGAGGAGACCGGCCTGGAGCTGCCCCCATGGGGCGGCCAGATGCACGGCCCCAACGAGTGCGCCAACGAAGAGCAGCTCAAGCAGGCGCTCAAGATTTATATCGTCGCAATCCTGCGCTTGAACGAGCTGGAGCTTTAAGGTTACGCGAACGCCAGGGTGACAACCTGTCTTTCGAAGAGGACGGCATGACCAGAAGGTCTATGCCGTCCTCTTTCTGAAAATGATCCCTTGGGGACGGAGGAAAACGGATCATTTGGTGTAAAAGGCGGGTCATGCTTGTCGGCGGGATTGTTATTCGTTTGTAAAGCCCTGCCGCGCTTGCGGTAAGGGTCTATCAGATGCCCGTAATAAAGCGCAGCTGACGCGGGCGCTGCTCGATCGAGGCCGTATCTTTCCAAACAGCAAAGCGGGCAGGGTGTCCGCGAGTCGCATGTATGAAAGGAAGATCATGCTCGATCAGGCTTATTCTCGTCGTCAGTTCCTCGGCCTCGCTGGTGGTCTTGCCAGCATCGTCGGTCTCGGTCTCGTTGGTTGCGGCGGCTCCGGCGAATCCGACGCCGCCGGCAAGGGTAGCGCCGCTGCTGCCGAGTCCGTCTCGGGCGAGGTGACCTACGACGGCGCCTCCTCGTTCCAGGCTCTCGTCGAGGCCGCTGCCGAGAAGTTCATGGATGCCAACCCCGACGTCTCCGTCTCCGGTTCGGGCAACGGTTCGGGCAAGGGCCTGACCGCTGTCGCCGCCGGCACCGTTACCATCGGTAACTCCGACGTCTTCGCCGAGACCAAGCTCGAGGCCGATCAGGTCAAGAACCTCGTCGACCACGAGGTTGCCGTCGTGGGCATGGGCCCCGTCGTCTCCAAGAACGTGAAGGTCGACGACCTGTCCCTCGAGCAGCTCAAGGGCATCTTCTCCGGCCAGATCGCCAACTGGAAGGAGGTCGGCGGCGACGACGCTACCATCGTCGTTCTCAACCGCAAGGCCGGCTCCGGCACCCGCGCCACCTTCGAGGCCGCCGTCTTTGGCGACGAGGCCGTCGACTTTAAGGGCGACGCCGAGCTCGACAAGTCCGGCGACGTCCAGACTCAGATGGGCAGCACCGACAACGCCATCTCCTACCTGGACTTCTCGCACTTCGATGACTCCAAGTTCAACGCCATCAAGGTCGAGGGCGTGGAGCCCAAGAGCACAAACGTCACCGACGACTCCTTCAAGATCTGGGCGACCGAGCACATGTACTGCGCTAAGGACGCCGACGAGGCTACCAAGGCCTTCCTGGAGTTCATGCTTTCCGACGACGTCCAGGGCAAGCTCGTCGAGGAGCAGGGCTTTATCCCCGTCTCTGCCATGAAGGTCGTCAAGGACGCCAGCGGCAAGGTCTCCTCTAAATAAGTAATCGCCCCCGGAAAGGTTTGCAATGGCAAAACAGCTGCCAAAGCGCGACCTTGAGAACGTGGGCCTAGTCGTCACGGGCGCGTGCGTAGCGCTCGTGACGCTTGTCGTTGCCGCGCTCATCTTTATGGTCGCCCAAAAGGGCCTCTCGGCATTTGTTAAGGACGGCGTCTCGATCGTCGAGTTCTTCACCGGTACCAAGTGGGACCTGGCCAACACAGCCGAAAACGGCCTGCCTTATACCGGCGCCCTGCCCCTGATCGTCACCTCGTTTGCGGTCATGGTGCTCTCCACGCTCATCGCGCTGCCCATCGCCATCGGTTCTGCCATCTTTGCGGTCGAGATCCAACCCAAGTTTGGCTCCAAGGTCTTTCAGCCGCTCATTGAGCTTTTGACCGGCATTCCCTCGGTCGTCTTTGGCCTGATCGGTTTTCACGTGGTCGTCGGCCTTATGAAGAGCGTTTTCCACGTGAGCACGGGCCTGGGCATCCTGCCCGGCGCCATCGTGCTGGCCGTCATGATTCTGCCGACGATGACCACGCTTTCGGTCGATGGCCTGCGCGCCGTGCCCGACAGTTACCGTCAGGGCTCGCTCGCGCTGGGCTACACCCGCTGGCAGACCATCTGGCACGTGGTGCTCAAGTCCGCCATGCCGTCGCTCATGACCGCAGTCATCCTGGGTATGACCCGCGCCTTTGGCGAGACGCTTGCCGTGCGCATGGTTATCGGCGGTATCGAGGCCATGCCGATGTCGCTGCTGTCGCCAGCGTCGACCATCACCACCACGCTCACCACGTCCATGGCGGTCTATGCCGAGGGTTCGGCCCAGGACGACGTTCTGTGGGCACTCGGTCTGCTGCTGATGGGCATGAGCCTTATCTTTATCCTGATCATCCACCTTATCGGCCGCAAGGGGGCGAAGGCTCGTGGCTAGCACGCGCATCCATATCGACGAGGCGAGACTCGGGCGTGTCCAAAAACAGGACCGCATCGCCACGGGCGTGCTGACGGCGATCGCCGCCATCGTCATGCTCATCGTCGTTTCCATGGTGGCCTACATCCTGTTCGAGGGCATCTCGACGCTGCTTAAGCCGGGCTTCCTCACGCAGCCCGCGCGTGCCAACGGAACCCAGGGCGGCGTGCTCTACCAGCTGTTCGACTCGTTCTATCTGCTGCTGATCACCCTGGTCATCTCGGTGCCCATCAGCTTGGGCGGCGCGGTCTTCCTGGTCGAGTACGCGCCCGACGGACCCATCCGCGACATCGCCTCGACCGCCATCGAGACGCTGTCCTCGCTGCCCTCCATCGTCGTGGGCATGTTCGGCTTTCTGGTGTTCTCGGTGCAGCTGGGCTGGAAGTACTCCATCATCTCCGGCGCCGTTGCGCTCACCATGTTCAACATCCCCATCCTGGTGCGCGTGATTCAGCAGGCGCTCGAGGACGTGCCGCAGGCCCAGCGCGATGCGTGCCTGGCTATGGGCCTCACCCGCTGGGAGGCCACGCTGCACATCCTGATCCCCGAGGCCATGCCCGCCATCGTGACCGGTATCGTGCTTTCGGCCGGCCGCGTGTTTGGCGAGGCCGCGGCGCTGCTCTTTACCTCGGGCATGAGCTCGCCGGTGCGTCTGAACTTCTTGAGCTTTAACCTGTCGAGCCCCACCTGCGCCTGGAACGTGTTCCGTCCCGGTGAGTCGCTCGCCGTGCACATCTACAAGATTTATGGCGAGGGCAGCCCCGAGGCCCAGCAGATCGTTTGGGGTACCGCGGCGCTGCTGATGATCTGCGTGCTGCTGTTTAACGTAATCGCCCGTATCGTGGGCAAGCAACTGGCAAGGAGGATGACGGCCGAATGAGCGAGATGAATACAACGCCCGCAACCGAAGCGGCCACGTCCGAGACCCAGGACTTTCTGTCGAGCGTGGGGCAAAGCGAAAAGCACGTGCGTGTGAGCGGCAAGGCCGTGAACGACGAGGTCGTGCTCTCCACCAAGGACGTCAACGTGTACTATGGCGATCACCATGCGCTGCACAATACGTCGCTCGACTTTCACAAGGGCGAGATCACGGCGCTCATCGGGCCTTCGGGCTGCGGCAAGTCGACCTTCTTGCGCAGCCTCAACCTAATGAATCGCGAGATTCGCGGCTGTCGCGTGGAGGGCGAGATCAACTACCGCGGCCGCAACGTGAACACCAAGACCGAGAACACGTACGAGCTGCGCCGTTCCATCGGCATGGTGTTCCAGCAGCCCAACCCGTTCCGCAAGTCCATTCGCGACAACATCACGTTTGCGCCCAAGCGTCACGGCATCACCGACCGCGACGAGCTCGATCGCATGGTCGAGGAGAGCTTGCGCGGCGCGGCGCTGTGGGACGAGGTCAAAGACAAACTCGACAAGAGCGCCTACGCGCTTTCGGGCGGTCAGCAGCAGCGCCTGTGCATCGCGCGCACGCTGGCGCTCAACCCCGACGTGATCCTGTTTGATGAGCCCTGTTCGGCGCTCGACCCCATTTCGACGCTGGCGATCGAGGACCTGATGTCATCGATCGTTGTCGACCGCGCCATCGTCATCGTGACGCACAACATGGAGCAGGCGTCGCGCGTGTCCAATCGCACGGCGTTCTTCTACATGGGCGATATGGTCGAGTACGAAGAGACCGACGAGATTTTCCAACGGCCCAAGGATAAGCGGCTGAATGATTACCTCACCGGCATGTTCTCCTAGTCCGGGACATGCTTGAGGCCCGCGACGGCCACGGTCGCCGCGGGACTGATTGGAGAGGCGGGTCATCTCTTTTGCGAGATGGCCCGCCTTTTGCTCTGCGACCGAAACGACCACCACAAAGGGGACAGGCACCTTCGTGGTGGTTTGGGGTGGGGCTCGCTGCTATCATGGACAACGTTGAATTTCTACGAAGGAGCAGGGCATATGGCGATTCTTTTGGGATGCGATTCCATCAGCCTAGAGTTTCCCACCAAGCATATTTTCGATAGCGTGACGCTCGGCGTGGGCGAGGGCGACCGCATTGGTATTGTCGGTAAAAACGGCGACGGCAAGTCGACGCTGCTGAGCGTGCTCGCCGGCACGCTGGAACCCGACGACGGACGCGTGACGCACCGCCGCGGCACCACGATCGGACTGCTCGGCCAAAAGGACCAGCTTGTCGACACCGATACCGTACATCATGCCGTTGTGGGCGACACGCCCGAGTACGAGTGGGCCTCGAGCCCCCGCACGCGCCAGATCCTGGCTGGCCTCATTAGCGATGTGCCCTGGGAGGGCACGGTGGGCGAGCTTTCGGGCGGTCAGCGCCGTCGCGTGGACCTTGCGCGCCTGCTGATCGGCGACTACGACGTGCTCATGCTCGACGAGCCCACCAACCACCTGGACATGCGCACCATCAACTGGCTCGCGCGTCACTTAAAGGCCCGCTGGCAGCGCGGTCAGGGCGCCATGCTCGTGGTCACGCATGACCGCTGGTTCTTGGACGAGGTCTGCACCAGCATGTGGGAGGTCCACGACGGCCAAGTCGACCCCTTCGAGGGCGGCTACTCGGCCTACATCCTGCAGCGCGTGGAGCGCGATCGCATGGCCGCGGTTACCGAGGAGCGCCGTCGCAACATGGCGCGCAAGGAGCTCGCGTGGCTAAGCCGCGGCGCCCAGGCGCGTTCCACCAAGCCCAAGTTTCGCGTGGATGCCGCTCGCGAGCTGATTGCCGACGTGCCGCCTGTGCGCGACGAGCTGGAGCTCAAGCGCCTGGCGGTGAGCCGCCTAGGCAAGCAGGTTATCGACGTGGTCGACGTGGACGCCGGCTATGTGGATACCGACGGCGCGCCCAAGCAGGTGCTCTCCGACGTGACCTGGCTCATCGGTGCGGGCGACCGCTATGGTCTTTTGGGCGAGAACGGCGCCGGCAAGTCCACGCTGCTTGACGTGATTCAGGGCAAGATCGCGCCCCTGCGCGGCCGTGTGAAGATTGGCCAGACGGTGCGCTTTGGCGTGCTGTCGCAGCAGCTCGAGGAGCTCGAGCCCTCTATGGGCGATACGATACGCGAGGTGCTCAGCAACTATAAGAAGTACTACGTCATCGACGGCAAGGAGACCTCGCCCGAGAAGCTTTGCGAGCGCCTGGGCTTTACGACGCAGCAGCTCTGGAGCCGCATCGGCGATCTTTCGGGCGGCCAGCGCCGTCGCCTGTCGCTGCTGCTGACGATCCTGGACGAGCCCAACGTGCTTATCCTGGACGAGCCGGGCAACGACTTGGATACCGACATGCTGGCGATTGTCGAGGACCTGCTCGACGGCTGGCCGGGCACGCTGATCCTGGTGACGCACGACCGCTTCTTGATGGAGCGCGTGACCGACCAGCAGTGGGCACTGCTTGACGGTCATCTGACGCATATGCCCGGCGGCGTCGACCAGTACCTGCGCCTGTGCAACGCCACGGCCGAGGGCGAGCCCGTGGGCGCGCCGAGTGCCAAGACCGGCACGTTCGACACCGGCGCCGCGGCGGTTGCAGCCGAAAAGCCCAAGTCGAGCGGCCAGCCCAATGGCCTTTCCAATGCCGAGCGCCAGAAGCTCCGCCGCGAGGTGAGCTCGCTCGAGCGCAAAATGGAGACGCAGCGCGCCCGCGTGGAGGAGGCCGAGGCCGCGATGGCTCAGGTCGACCCCACCAACTACACGGCGCTGGGCGAGCAGCAGACAAAGATCGACGAGGCCCACGCCGCCATGGACGAGTTGGAGATGGCGTGGCTCGAGGCGAGCGAGAGGCTCGAGGGCGAGGAGTAGGCGAGGATGATCAAGGCCGCGTTTTTCGATATCGACGGCACGTTGCTGAGCTTTAAGACCCATCGGATTCCGGCGTCGGCGCAGCAGGTGCTCGACAGCTTTCATGAGCAGGGGATTGCGTGCGTGATCGCCACGGGTCGCCCGACCTATCAGATGCCCGATTGGCTGTTCGAATTGGGTTGGGATGCGTACATTACGCTCTCGGGCCAGCACTGCTTTGATGCCGAGGGGGTTTACCGCAGCTGCCCGATCGATCCGGACGACGTTGCGGTGATCGTGGACCAGGTGGCGCAGGGACGCTACGACTCGCTGTGTATGCAGGGCGAGAACTCGTTTGTGAACCGCCTGTCCGAGCGCGTGGTGACGGCCGGCAACAACGCGGGGATCGTCTACCACGAGGAACCGTTTGAGCGCGCCTTTGACGCACCGGTCTACCAGTTCTGCGCCTTTGTGGACCCGGCCGACGAGCATATCGTGACCGATGCGGTGTCGCATTCGCTCGCTACGCGCTGGTGCGATCTGTTCTGCGACATTATTCCGGCAAACGGCGGCAAGGACCTGGGTGTGGCGGCGACGCTGGAGCGCCTGGGCATCGACGCGAGCGAGGCGATTGCCTTTGGCGACGGCGAGAACGACCTGTCGATGTTCTCGGCCGTGGGCACAAGTGTGGCAATGGGCAACGCGCAGGCGACCGTGAAGGCCGCAGCGACCTACGTAACGACCGCCGTGGATGACGACGGCATCTACAACGCCGCGAAGCACTTTGGCCTCGTGTAGCTGCGACCCGGCACTTGGGGACGCTCCTTATCTGCCGGCAGCTGGGGACACTCCTTGCGGGGCGTTCCCATTTTGTTTTCGTCCCGCACGTTTTGTGAAACGCGGCTAACTTTTTGGTCAATGCAGTAAGACATGGTCAACTTTTGCGGTAAAGTAAGCCAAGGAAAGTATCAGAAGGCTAACTAGCAATCATCGCGAAAGGCGGCCCATGGCCCTACGTGAATCCGGAGAAGACTATCTCGAATCGATCTACGTTCTGTCGCAGCGCCAAGGCACGGTGCGCTCAATCGACGTCGCCGAATACCTGGGCGTGACCAAGGCGAGCGTTTCCAAGGCCATGGCGACGCTGGAAAGCAACGGCTATGTCGAAATGGGCAAGCGCGACGTTCATCTGACGGAGCGTGGTCTGGAGGTCGCTCGCCAAATGTGGGAGCGCCACTGCTTTTTTGTGGGGCTGCTCGAGGACGCAGGCGTTTCGGCAGAGGTTGCCTCGCAAGAGGGCTGCCACATGGAGCACTGCCTAAGCGAGGAAAGCTTTGAGAAGCTAAGGGCAATGCTGGGCCGGGACGGCGACCGGGATCAGTAACCCCATCAACCAAGTCTAACTCAGCCAAGGAACCCCGCCAGCAAGCGATGCCCAAGAACCACCGGCGATGTTGCCGCAGGTCCCGGCAGGGATGTCCCCTCCAAAACATTCCGCAAGTGGCCCCGTTGTCTATAGCCCCGTAGGAGCAGGACAACGGGGCCACATTTGCCGAGGACGTTTTGGAGGGGACATCCCTGCCGGGACCGTCCGAGTACAAGCTACAGGTTCTTGACACCCATCGCGCGCATGGCGTTCAGGATGGCGATGATCGCCACGCCTACGTCGCCAAAGACGGCAAGCCACATATTGGCGATACCCAGCGCTGCCAGCACAAGGATCAGCAGCTTAATGCCCAGCGCAAAGATTATGTTCTGCCAAACAATCGACATGGTCTTGCGCGCCACGCGGATCGCGCGGGAAATGTTGGACGGCTTGTCGTCCATCAGCACCACGTCGGCGGCCTCGATCGCGGCGTCGGAGCCCATGGCGCCCATGGCAATGCCCACATCGGCGCGCGTAAGCACAGGCGCGTCGTTGATACCGTCGCCGACAAAGGCGAGCTTGCCCTTGCCACTTTCGGCCGCGAGTAGTGCCTCAACGCGCTCGACCTTGTCGCCCGGCAGGAGCTGCGCGTGGAACTCGTCGAGACCGAGTTGCTTGGCCACAGACGCTGCAACCTCCTCGCGGTCGCCCGTGAGCATGACGGTGCGGTTGATACCGGCGGCATGCAGGTCGCGAATCGTTTGCTCCGCATCGGCCTTAACGGTGTCTGCAATCACGATGTGGCCGGCGTACACGCCGTCAACGAGCACGTGGAGGATCGTGCCGACAACCTCGCAGTCCGGTGCTTCAACGCCGGCCGCGCCGAGCATCTTGGCGTTGCCAACGACGACGTGCTTGCCGTCGATGGTTGCCGTCACGCCGTGGCCCGCGTCGTTGGCGGAGTCGCTCACGCGCTTGGGGTCGACCTCGCCCTGGTAGGCGTCGCGCACGGACTGCGCGATGGGGTGATCGGAGAACGACTCAGCAAGGGCTACGACTTCGAGCAGCGACTGCTCGGTATAGCCAGCCTCGGGGTGCACCGCGACGACTGAGAACGTGCCGTTGGTGAGGGTGCCCGTTTTGTCGAAGACGATGGTGTCCACGTCGGCGAGCGTCTCGAGGTAGTTGGAGCCCTTGATGAGAACGCCCAGCTTGGACGCGCCGCCGATGCCGCCAAAGAAACTCAACGGTACGCTGATCACGAGGGCGCACGGGCAGCTGACGACCAGGAAGGTCAGGCCGCGCAGGATCCAATCGGACCAAGCGCCAGTCACCAGGCCGCCGCCAAGCGCGAGCACCGCGGCAGCGCCAGTGACGGCGGGGGTGTAGACGCGGGCAAAGCGCGTGATGAAGTTCTCGGTGCGCGCCTTCTTTTCGCTGGCATTCTCCACGAGCTCCAGAACACGCGCGACGGTTGACTCGCCAAAGGGCTTGGTGGTGCGCACGTGGATGAGGCCCGTCATGTTGATGCAACCGCTGATGATATCGTCGCCGGTCTTGGCCGGGCGGGGGACCGACTCGCCCGTGAGTGCGGCGGTGTCGAGCTGGGTTTCGCCCTCGACGATGACGCCGTCGATAGGCACGCGCTCGCCGGGCTTGACCACGATCACGGTGCCGACGGCGATGTCATCGGGAAAGACCTGTTCGAGTGTGCCGTCGGCTTGCTCGACGTTAGCGTAGTCGGGCGCGATGTTCATCATGGCACTGATCGACTTGCGGCTCTTGCCCACGGCGTATGCCTGGAACAACTCGCCGACCTGGTAGAACAGCATGACAGCGGCACCTTCGGCCATGTGCGGGTCGGTGTCGGGGAAGAGCACCATGGCAAACGCGCCGATGGTCGCGACGGCCATGAGGAAGCTCTCGTCGAAGGCCTTGCCGCGGCGGATGTTATTGAATGCCTTTTGCAGTACGTCGTAGCCGGCAATCAAAAACGGCACGAGGAACAGCACAAAGCTGGCGTAGATGTTGCCGGGCTCCCCAAATGCGATAGTGAGGGCGCCGAGCTCGTCGAGGGCATAAACAACGGCAAAAATGCCCAGTGCTACCAGGATGCGGTTGCGCTTATGCTCAAGGGACTCTCTCTTCTTGCGCTTCTTCTTTTTCTTTTTGGGATCGGCGGCTGTCATGATTCAAACCTCTCATTTGAGTTTATGAACACTCGCTCATATAATTTCGCGAGCAAAGGCCGCGGCAAGCGCGGCCTCGCAGGTCAACGTATGCGCGGGTTAGAGAATGATCTCGCAGTCCGGCTCGGCGTCGGCGGTGAACTCAACGACGCGGTCCAGGACCTCGTCGAACTTGGCGTCGTCGGCCTCGAGCGTCAGCTTCTGGGTCATAAAGTTGACCGAAACGGACTTGACGCCCTCGAGCTTGGCAAGTTCGTCCTGAAGCTCGCGCGCGCAGTTGGCGCAATCGATCTCGTCGAGCTTGAACTGCTTTTTCATGGTGGGTTCCTTTCCCTGTGTTAGCGGTCTGGGTGCCGGCCGCGCTGATACCGTGGTTGATTGCTATTCGCAGATATGGCTCATGCCCTGGTTAAGCATGGTGTAGACGTGATCGTCGGCGAGCGAGTAGAGAATGTTGCGGCCGTCGCGGCGGAACTTGACCAGGTGCGACTGCTTAAGCGTGCGCAGCTGGTGCGATACTGCCGACTGCGAGGTTGCGGTCGCTTCGGCGATGTCAGCCACGCAGAGCTCGCGGCCCATGAGGGCATAGAGGATCTTGATGCGTGTGGTGTCGCTGAAGACCTTGAACAGGTCGGCCAGGTCGTACAACAGCTCCTCGTCGGGAAGGTCCTCGGGCGAGCAGGTGGTGGGGACGATCAGCTCGGTGGCCTCGATGCCAGTCTTTGTTTCATCAGCGTGGCTGCTCATTGCAACATCCTTTCATATGAACATGCGCTCATATAACTTACTTCCGATTATATGAGCGCATGTTCATATGTCAATACTATTTACGTTAATTTCGATGACTGCTTGCCGCCTCTGCGATTTTCTGCGGGTTGGGAGACATCGACGCAATGCTCGCCAACATATTTCGAGATGTTCGGCCAGCATGCTAAGAAAGCCACCTTGAGAAGCATTAGAACTGTTCATATTTGTACTTTATCGTGTTAAATACCGCGAGAATCAGTTCTTCCTCTACGGGAGTTCCTGCAGAATCAGTTTTATCTAAAGTTATATTGAGCATTGCTGCAGCCAATCTGGCACATCGGTGGCCGAATAAGTCGAAAAATGTAGGTGGACATCCGCAGAGATCGCCTTTAGAAGAGCGAATTCTCAATTAGATCAATAATCGTGTCGTCTTCCGTGCGGTTTTCATCGATTTTTGCGAACATGTCGCATTCCCAAGGCCCATTGATTTCCTCAGCAAGGGCCCCGACGTGTTGCATGTCGTCGGGTTCTGGCACATCGTTGATGCTCGGGTCATCAGCTTGCGGATATTGGCTTGCAATTTCGCGCTTGGCGGCCTCTTCTTCTTTGAGTGTCTCCAGGACGCGGCGACCGTATTCGAAGTAGCGCCGCAAGACAAATTGACGAAGAGTTTCTTGCAGGATGGCGAAGTTATCCGGGAGTCGACCGGGCCATATCTTCTCGCGAATGCGAATCGCTTCCATGACCCGCCTAAAAGCGGACTGCTTGAAAAACGAATGACGACTAACTGTGATAACGGCATATCCCATGTTTCGCAGCGTGTTTCGGCGTTCCTCGTCAATTGATTGCTGTTCGGGCTCGTCGTGGTAAAAGCCGTTGTATTCGATATCGGTCATCGAATTTTCGAGCAGCGCGTCGAGGTAGAAAACCGTCCGTCGCGTTAGGGCGGCGTATCTTTTGGGGACTGGGATCGGATAGTCCGTTTTGATAGCGCGTATGGCTAAGCCACCCATTGACTTGGGCATTGTCAGCATCATGACAAACGCCGTTTCGAGTGGGGAGCGACAGCCTTCGCGTACATAAGAAAGTGCCTTAAGTGCTTTATTAGATCCACGATACCCCGATGCCTCTGAAAAGAAGGCTCTGAGCTCTTCAACGCTGGTTAGGGCTGGGCGCTCGCGATATTGAGTTTCGTCGGACGTTCCAAGCGCGTAGGAGCCGCAGATTTCAAAGTAATACTCAACGAGCTCCGAAAGGTTGAGGTCGGCTGTTGCTTCTAACGCGCACAGCTTGATGTCGACGATGTAGACGTTCGGCTCGAGTTCTAGGTAGCTTTCTGCATCAAACGTATAGCGCGTGCAGTGGCAGATGCAGCCCTTGCGGTGCCTTTTGGCATTATTGGAAAACGTCAGCACATGGATGCTTTCAGAATCGACATTCTTTCTGTTGAGCCATGCTCGCGCCGCTTCCAGGTTGGACGTGGTCGGCGCAGACACCTTGATCTTTTCCATAGATATGGGATCGGTCGCGTGGCTTGCGAGCGAGTTGACTGTTTGGTATACAGCGCGTGCCGTGGTATGTGACAGAACGATTCCCATACGCGCATGATGGCATAGCGGACGCCATATACGCTCGAAACTTCGGGCAACGGTATTGGGGCGCGGCTTATCTTCTGCGAACGGTGGGTTTTTGAGCTGTCGTATTGAGGGGGGGCAGCTTCGGCTGGGGAGGTTTCTGTCGGCTGCCCCATTTTGGTGAACTTTAGTTGCGGATTCGTAGCTTCTAAGCGTTTTTGCCGACCGCTCAGATGCCTCACCAACATAATTTGAGTTATTCGGCCTTATCCTATACGAATGGTGTGATCGCAACGTCTTATTCGAATTGATTCAGGTAGATTTATAGGGCTTGGTTGCGAAATTGGGGCGACTATAGCGCTCGATTGCGGTTCAAGGGGCCTCGACTAGTGGTTCAGCTGGCCGAACAACTCGAAAAAAGTAGGTGGGCCAATCTGCCGACTATGTGAAGCATGCGTATTTGCTCGTTTTGATTAAAACTAGGGTGCAGCCATAAGACTGCGCCCTAGTTTACTGCGTGCCGGTGCGTCCAGACGGATTGCACTGTGCCTGGCAGGCGCTCCCGCAGATGGATCGGTTATTTCGCAAACAGGTTCTTGAGGTTGAACTCGGCCTGTACCGTGCGGAGCATGAGGTCGGTGTCGTCCAGACCCAGATGCTGCTCGTTGGCGTCGGGCGCGAGGGTGCCGCGACGGCGTGCCCAGTTCTCGAGCGCGGCGGGGGCGGACTCGCGGGGGAGCGAGCGCACGTCGGCGTCCAGGCTGCGGCAGATCTGGCGCGAGTCGATGACGATGATCTTACCCGCGCGGCGTGCCTCGGCGTAACCGTCCAGGTGAATCTTGAACCAGCTGTCCTCAAAGGCGGCGTTATGCGCCATGTACGGGTACTTCTTCATAAGCTTGAGCAGCTGCTTTTGCAGCTCCTTGTTCTCGCGGAAGGGCGTTTTGCCGTCGATGTCGTCCCAGGTAATGTGGTGGATATTCGACAGCGGCACATCTTCGCCGCGGTAGATGTCGGGCAGGCCGCAGTAGTGTGCCTCGGCGTCATGCGGGACGGCGTCGCTGGTGAGCTCCATGATCTCCCAGCCCACGTTGATGATATAGCCGCGCTCGGGTGCACGGCCGGTGGTCTCGATGTCGATACCGAGCACGGTGCCCTGGATGGGCTTGCGGGCGTAGGCCACGCCGAGCGCGTCGCGGTCGCCGCGGATTTCGCGCATAACGGACGCGGCGGTGCGCTTTTGCATCTTGCCGATGGCGGCGCAGGTGTCGGCATCGGACAGGCCGCGCGAGAGCGTCGCGGGCGTCACGTTGCGCAGACGCGCCTCGCCAATCTGGTCGCACAGGTCGCGGTTGCGGTCGGCCAGGTCGCGCACGGTGGCAAAGTCGAAGCCGGGGTCGCCCTCGGCGGTAAAGTACTCGGTCTCGAGCACCTTGAGGGCCTCCTCGCCCTTCTGGCGCTCGGACTCCATGGCGCCGTGGTCGCCGTAGATAAACATGGGGATAAACGGCTGGCGCTCGTATTCGAGTGCTTGCGATACGTTCATATGCTACTCCTTGGACGGGCCGCGTTGTGCGGCTCGAGGTTACTGAGTTATGGCGAGATGATAGTTTACCATAGGCAACTATTGGCACCGCGCCCGGGACAACTACAATACCCTAGTTGACCGCTAGGACTTTTACAATGCTGCCGAAAGACACGAAAGGTTCCATCCGTCATGGATTTACTGATTGATATTCTGCTCGACGCCGGCAAGGACACGCTGTCGCTGGTGCCGTTTTTGTTGGTGACGTATCTTGCTCTCGAGACACTTGAGCACGTTGCGGGCGACCGCGTCAACGGCGCTATCAAGCGCGCCGGCGCTGCGGGTCCCGTGGTTGGCTCGCTGCTGGGCATGGTGCCGCAGTGCGGATTTTCGGCCATGGCAGCAACGCTGTACGCCGGCCGTGTCGTGACCTTGGGCACGTTGGTGGCGGTGTTCCTTTCGACCTCCGATGAGATGCTGCCGCTGTTGCTTGCCGAGCAGGTTCCCGTGCAGACTATGGCGATGCTTTTGGCTTCGAAAGCGCTGATCGCACTGGTCACGGGTTTTATCGTGGACGCTGCCATTCGCGGCCTGCGCCGTAACGCCCGCGCGCACGCGGCGATTCGCCGTACCGTGCTGGGAACCGCGGCCAACCCGGCCCACGTGAACTGCGCGCACGACGACCACAGCGGCGGTGACATCATCGACGAGGTGGCCGAGGCAGGCGTGAGCGCCGACCACATCCACGAGCTGTGCGAGCGCGACCATTGCGGTTGTGATGAAGACGAGGACGAGCACGAACACGGACATGGCCACGATCACGGTCATGAGGGCGAACATGAACACCATGATGGTCACGGTCACTCTCACTCCCACGAAGGGACGCCTGTCCTGTCGATCATCCGCAGTGCGATCTCGCACACCGTGCAGGTCTCGGTATTCATTTTTCTGGTGACGCTGATTCTGGTCGCCGTGCTCGAGACGTTCGGCGAGTCCGCGATCGAGCAGTTCCTGCGCGGCAACGAGACACTCGCTGTCCTGGGTTCGGCGCTTGTCGGGCTGATTCCCAATTGCTCGGCGAGCGTGGTCATTACACAGCTGTATCTGGAAGGCGCGCTGCAACTGGCGCCGATGCTCGCCGGCACGCTCATTTCCGCCGGCGTGGGTTATCTGGTGCTGTTCCGCACCAACCGCAGCGCCCGCGAAAATGCCGTGTTCCTGATCATGATGTACGTCATCGGCGCTGGCTGGGGCCTCATCCTCTCCGCCGTTGGCCTCTAAGTGGGCCTAAAAAATGGGCTTCAAATAGCCATGCTCAGCGCCTGCGCAATGCGGCGACGCATGGCATTTTGAAGCCCGTTTTTTGTTGAGCCATGGATTCCGAGCGCTCACACCGCTCAAAACAAAAAGGTAGATTTCCGGACATGTCCCAAAAATCTACCTTGGTTAGCGCAGCAGCTCGGTGAGGTTGCGTTTAAAGCGGGCGCGGTCTTCGCTGGTAAATGCCGCCGGCCCGCGAGTGCGTCCGCCGGCGCGGCGCACCTTCTTTTCCTCGTGGCGAATAAACAGCTGCATGTCGATGGTTGCTTTGTCGTAGACGCGCCCGCGCACACCGATAGCGGCGGCATCGCGCCCGAGCACCATGCTCGCCAAGCCAATGTCCTGCGTCACGACCACGTCGCCCGCCTGCAGGCGTTCGACAATGGCAAAGTCGGCGCTGTCGGCGCCCACGCTCACGTCGAGCGTCGTGACCCAAAAGCCGCGTCGCGCGTGCTCGGCATCGCGCGGGTCGTCGCGGCGAATGTGCCGTTCCAGGTTTTGCGTGCTGTTGCCGGCGATAACAACGGCGACGCCCGCCCGCCGCGCGCAGTCAATCGACTCGCGCGTGACCGGGCAGGCGTCGGCATCAATAAAGAGCGTTCGCGGCATCTAGTGCACCAGTTTGCCAAATTGAATAGCGCGAACAATCAGCGTTACGCCAAACACCAGCAGCGCGGCGCCGCTAAAGATGACGAGCATCTTGGCCGACCACAGCGGATAGATAAACACGAACATGCCGGCGATGATGGAAAGTGCGCCGCTCAGGATGGCGAGGGCGCGGTTGGACGAAAGCTCGGACTCCAGAATGGACATGACACCTTCGACAATCCAGCCAAAGCCGGCCACGATAACCACCATCGTGGTGAGCGTCGCGGTCGAGAAGGCCTGGTTGCGCAGGATTATGACGCCGCCCAGAATGATGAGCAGGTTGGAGATGATGCTCGTAACGCGCCAGCCGGTGGGCAGCAGCGGCTCGAAAACAGCGGTAAACAGCCTGATCGCGGCCGTGATCACAAAGTAGATGCCCAAGACGGTCGTCAGGAAGACGAGGGATTTGGCGGGCGCAAACAGCAGTGCGATGCCGGCGACGAGCGCCAAGACGCCCGTGATGGCGTAAATCCAGCGCACGGCCTTGACGGCCTTGCCTGCCATGCTTTTCTCGTCAAATCCAAACTGGCTCGATTTTTGGTCATCGTTCTTAAAGATGCCCATAATGTCTCCTTTCCGTGCGGCGTAAGCCTTGATCGTTACAACCAGTAACGCTTAAAGGCGCTAGCGTATGGGTCGGGGAGGGCGAAACGTAACCCAAAGGTCCCGAATTGTTTCCGTTGTTCCCCACGTCGCGATTTTCTATTCAACAGGTGTAGAACATTGCAGCCCTGTTCGTTATTGCCCACGTTTTAGGTTAGATTTTCCTAAGGACAATTGGCTTGTATTGGGGGTCCCTATGAACGAAGCAGTTCCCGAGGCACCGTCGAGTGTCGAATCGATGGCAAAGCAAGGTTGCGAAAAGCTCGGTCTGGAAGCGTTTGATGCGCTGGTCCGTCGTGCCCGTACGTGCCGTCGCTTTGACGAGTCCATGCGCGTGCCGCGCGAGTTTTTGCTTGAGCTGGCGGAACTGGCGCACCTGGCTCCCTGCGGCGCCAATGCTCAGCGTCTGCGTTTTCATGTGGTGAGCGGTGCCGAGGACTGCGCGCGCGTATTTGATGAGCTTGCATGGGCCGGCGCGCTTAAGGACTGGCCGGGTCCTGCCGAGGGCGAGCGCCCGACCGGCTATATCGCGATTTTGGCCGAGCGCGCCGTTCCGGGCAAGCCTGCCGCTCCCATTACCGAGGTCGACACGGGCATTGCCGCGCAGACGATGATGCTCGCCGCCCGCAGCGCCACGCCCGAGGTGTCAGCCTGCATGTTCAAGGCCTTTACGCCCCGCGCGATCGATGCCATGGGGCTCGATAACGACAAGTATGAGCTCAAGCTGATCATGGCGTTTGGCGTTCCGGCCGAGACACAGGTGATCGATGCGATCGATTCCAATCCCGACGGCTCCATCAATTATTGGCGCGACGAGGCGCGGGTGCACCACGTACCCAAGCGTTCGCTCGCCGACGTGCTGGTGTAGTTGAGTGTCACCGCGGTGTGATCCGGCGGTAAACCACCACAAAGGTACCCGTCCCCTTTGTGGTGGTACGAGGGGAGGGTGTGTGGCAGATCTGTATTTGGTGCGGCATGGGCAGACTGAGCTCAATGTGCAGAGCATTTTGCAGGGCTGGCACGATTCGCCGCTTACGGCGCGCGGGCGCGAGCAGGCGCTGACGGCGCGTACGGCGTTTGCGGCGCGTGGCGTGGCCTTTGATCATGTGTATTCCTCGCCGTTAGGCCGGGCGCGGCATACGGCCGAGCTTATCGTTGGCGAGGGCCGTTCCATTGAGCTGGTCGATGACCTGCGTGAGTGGCATTTTGGCTCGCTGGAGGGCACATCAAATCGCGAGATGCCGCCGCAGCCCTGGGGCGATTATCCTGTTGCCTTTGGCGGCGAGTCGGAAGTGCAGCTTCAGTCGCGCATGGTCGCGGCGCTGTCCCGTATTATGGCCAGGCCGCAGCACGACTGCGTGCTGGCGGTTTCCCATGGCTCAGCCTGCCAGGAGTTTCTTGAGTATGTGACTGGCGGGGGAGAGCTGCCCGACAACGGTGCCGTGCTTCATTTTGGCTATTGCGACGGGGCGTTTTCGCTTTTGGGTTGGTAACGAACGAAAGGACCCCTATGAATAAAGATCTGTATCTGGTCCGTCATGGACAGACGATATTCAACCTTAAGCGTATCATTCAGGGGTGGAGTGATTCGCCGCTTACGCAGTTGGGTTGCGACCAGGCGGCGCGCGCCGGCATGTTTTTACGTGCGCGCGGCATTGAGCCCGATCATGCCTACACCTCCACGCTTCATCGCACCGAGCAGACTATCGCCAACTTGTGGCCGGGCTTGGCGTACGAGCGCCTGGACGGCCTGCGTGAGTGGTTCTTTGGCGACTTTGAGGCCGAGCGCGTGATGCTCATGCCCGAGCGCCCGTGGCGCGATTTCTATCGTCAATTTGGCGGCGAGGGCCAGATCCAGGTGCGCACGCGCATGGTGGCGACGCTGACCGATCTTATGCAGCGTCCGGACCATACGTGCGTGCTCGCGGTAAGTCATGGCTCAGCTATCAAGGAGTTTTTGGACCACGTGCGGGGCGCGGCGGCCGACGAGCGCGAACGCGTGCCGGGCAACTGCTCAGTGCTGCATTTTGCGTTTGACGATGCGGCCGATACGTTTGAACTGGTCGAAGTCTTTACGCAGGAAGACTACGCGCGCGAGCTGGGGCTAGAGCCGCTCGTGGCGGCGGCAGGTCCGCAGCGTGGATGACGCTGACGTTGCGGCCCGGTTTACCGGCGTAATTGTTTGATGCGAAAAGGGCGGAGGTGCATGCGTTTGCTGCATCTCCGCCCCTTGTTTGTTTGGATGCTGGGTTTTCCAGCTTAGCGTTTGAGTTCGCTAGAACCGTGAGACCTGGTGAGTGAGCAGACCCGTCGGAACCTGCGGCGCGCTGCCGCTGACCTGCGCGGCGGGGAACAGCACGGCTACAGCAAAGTTGAACGGCTCTTTGCCAGAGTAGGCGCCGGCAGCGCGGGCCTCGTCGGCCAGAATCTGCGATGCCCCAGCCAGTGCGGCGACATAGGCGGAGTCACCGGCGAACACCGGGTCGGGCGCCTGATCGAGCATGGCACGGATGGCGGCAACGGCGTCCTCGCGCTTGACCTCCCACACGCGATGTGTGACGCCCGCGGGATCGGTGACGGCGTAGAGCGATGCGCCCTCTTTGGCAGCGCTCAAAATGATATCCATGACGGGCGACGCCTCGTAGGCGAGCGACACGGGGCGCGGCTGCACCTTGAGCTCGGCGATCGCGCGCGCGGTGGCGAGTGCGTCGATGCTCTCGGCGGCAGCCTCGTCGCCGCCCGTCAGCACGTTAACCGGGCAAATCGCCACGACACCCGTCACGCGTCCCGGCTCACCCGAGCATTCGTACACGTAATACGCCGCGCCTGGATCCTTGAGCATCAGACCATCGGCAATGGCTCCGCGCAGAGCATCGTTGCCGCTCAGGATGCTGCCCATTGCAGGCAGTGCCTCGAGCACGCGGTCCTGAGCCGGGCGGATGCAGGGAAACGGAAGTGCTTTCATGGGGCGGTCCTAACGCACGAGTCGGTTTGTTCGCGGCTTATTATGCCCCAACTTGGCCGCTCGCGTCCCAGAGCACGTTATCGGCGAGCGCGATTAGCACCTGCTGACAACGAACGATGTCGGCGTGGGGCACATATTCGTTGGGCTTGTGCGCGAGCGCGAGCGACCCGGGACCGTAGCTCATGCAATTGCGGTTACCTGTCTTGCCGGCAATGACGGCGGTGTCGGTGTAGCCGGTAAAGAAGCCGACGGTCGTGTCCGCGTCCGTCACGTCATCGGCGGCACGCTTGAGCGCTGCTAGAAGGGGAGAGTTCGGGTCGCGCTCGATGGCGGGGCGGTCGCCCGTCACGGTGTAGCTGCCATGGCAACCGGGAACGGCGGCTTCGGCGACGGCGATGGCATGCTCGACCATATTGATTGCGGCGGCCGTATCGGTCGGCGGGGTCAGGCGCATGTCGACCCAGACCTTGGCGTGGTCGGGCACGACATAGGGGCGATAGCCGCCCTCGATCTGTCCAAATGTGACGGTCGAAGGCCCCAGGTCATCATGTACGGGCAGCGCCGCGAACGCACGGCGCAGCGCACAGACGACCTCGGCCATGGCGGCGACGGCGTCGGCGCCCTTCCACGGCTGGCTCGCATGCGCTGTGACGCCGGCCATGTCGATCTCGAACCACGTGCGCCCCTTGTGCGCCACCTGAATCTGTCCGTCGGTGGGCTCGGTATCCAGCACCCATTCGCGCGAGCCGACCCAGTCGGCGTCGATGGCCGCCTCGGAGCCGCGCATAAAGTCCTCCTCGTCAACCGAGCAAATGAGCGAAAAGCCGCGGTGGGGAAGTGCGCCCTTCGCCGCAATACGCTCAAACGTGTGAATAAGTGCGGCAATGGCGCAGGCCAGACCGCCCTTCATGTCGCAGGCGCCGCGGCCATAGAGCTTGTCGTCCCGCACGGTCGCCCCGAGCGGCGGTATGTCTGCGTCCCAGCCATCTCCCAGGGTGACGGTATCCATGTGGCAGATGTAGACGAGCCGCGCCTCGTCGCTCGCGTCCGGCACGGTAATCATAAGGTTGCGGCGCCCGGGGAGCACTTCGAGCTCCTCAATCCGCACAGCATCGAGCGCAGGACTATCAAGCTGCGCTAGCTGCTGCTCAATGAGCCTCTTAATGAAGTGCTCAATCTCGCCCTCATATGCGCCGGGGTCTGAGCTGTCAATCTTTACAAGGTCCTGCGCAAGCCGCCAGGCAAAGTCCTCATCAACCATATGCAACCTCACAATCAGTTTGCTTTCCAAACCGATTGTAAGCCTCCCGAGAGATTCACGACGTGCAAGTAGCAGTATTTACCGTTCGCAGGCCGAGCCATCGCGTTTGTCGTCTGGGCGGGCTCACAAACGACGTACTGGGTACGTACTCTTCATGGACGACATGCTGTGCGACATATCAGCCTTTAGGTATTACCGGATACCTCCACAGGTTTTGGCAATAATGCCGGACCTGCCCGATTCTGCGGACGATCCGCGCAGGGAGCACCTATGTGAGCATCCGCTCGTCACGCATTTCCTGGGCACCCCGTTACACGTGTTGGCGCAGGGCAGCTGCGGACGTAAGGGCGATCGCATTGTCAGGCATGTTTGGAACGGGGAGAGGCCGTTTGATTCCGTGCGGCAGACGGAGTTTGGCTTCGATGTTGCGTCCCCACTCTTTACCCTGCTGACCCTGGCTTCCTCGGTCTCAAACGAGCGTCTAATCATGTGCATGTATGAGATGTGCGGCACCTTTGCCGTGTGCAAGATTGCGCCTCAGGTAAAGTCGGCACTTGAGCAGGCATATGGGAGCCGATGGAGTGACGCACGGTCGGGCTGGGAAAACGTAAAGGATGTCTCGGGGAATCCAACGGACTTGTGGAAACGACCTCCCTTGATCGAGCTCTCTGAGCTTACAGAGTTCGTCGATAAGGTCCGGGGGCTCCGCGGCGCTAAATCGTTCATACGAGCCGCGAAATGCATTACGGGGGTGGCAGCATCGCCGCTCGAGGTCCAGGCTTCGATGCTGTTTGGTCTTACGAGGTTGCGCGGCGGCGAAGGGCTGCGCCTTACCAATAACGTTGAGATTCGTATGACGCGCAGCGCCCGTCTGATTTCGGGGCTTGATAGGCGCTATGCCGATATCCTGCTGGCAAATAAGGACGGCAGCCGAGAGTGTCTGGTTGAATGCCAGGGTAAAGCCATTCACGGATCCATTGAATCCAAGATTTCGGACTCCGATCGAACGACGGCCTTGCAAGCCATGGGATATCCCGTCGTTCTGATGACCTATGGTCAGCTGGCCGACTTCGATGCCTTCCGCGTGGTGATGGAGCTCATCATGTCCTATCTCGATGTGCCGCTGAAAGACAAGACGCCGCGACAGCAGGAGCTCGAACGGCGGCTTCGTGAGGAGATTTTTATCGATTGGGCGGGAATGTAGTCGCGCGGTGGGTAAACGGTAGCGCGAGCTAGAGTTCTGGTCGCAAAAAGGCTTCAATTTTGCCTTGGAGGGACCCTAAAAATGCTATCTAGAATAAGTTGTTTCGGAAAATAGACAGTCAACTTACATTCGGCACATAGAGACCGATTTTTACCTACTAAAGTCCCTGATAAAGCTGTTTATCAAAGCGGGTGTGCTTAGCGACTGGAGCCTCACTATCGATTATCTGAAAAAACTTGTTCTGGGTATCATTTTAAAGTCGTCCGGAGCAACAAAATCGCCCCCCCGTTTCGTGAATACGGGGGGGCGAATGGGCTTCGTGGTCTGTCTGGCAGGCTTGGCACCGGCGCTATTTAATCACGCGCACGCGATACATCGACGGAATCTGCTTGAGCGCCTCGATCGTGCTGCCGTCCAGGTGCTCATCGGTGTCGAACATGGTGTAGGCGTTCTCGCCAGCGGACTCGTTGGTCATGCGCTGCACATTGGCGTTGTCCTTGGCGAGAATGGCCGTGATCTGGCCGATCATGTTGGGCACGTTGGCATGCAGGCAGGCAATACGGCTTGCGGCGCGCGCCTTGCCCATGCTGCAGGCGGGGTAGTTGACGCTGTGCGCGATGTTGCCGTTTTCCAGGTAATCCTTGAGCTCGCTGATGGCCATGTCGGCGCAGTTGGCCTCGGCCTCGCCGGTGCCGGCGCCCGAATGCGTGGTGATAAACGTATTGGGCATCTTGACGGTCTTGGGCGTGGCAAAGTCGCAGCTAAACCAGCTGAGCTTGCCCTCGCGCAGGGCGGCGTCGACGGCGTCTTCGTCAATGATGGTCTCGCGCGCGTAGTTGATGAGCACGGCGTCGGGCGCTAGCAGGTTAATCTGCTCGGTGCTGATCATACCGATGGTGTCGGCCTTGCTGGGCACGTGCACGGTGAGGTAGTCGCAGCCGCGGCACAGATCCTCGAGCGTGCCCACGCGCTGCACCTCGCGGCTCAGCACCCACGCGTGCTCGACGGAAATGAACGGGTCGTAGCCGTAGACGTCCATGCCCAGATCGACACAGGCGTTGGCGACCTTGGAGCCCACGTTGCCCAGGCCGATGACGCCAATGCGCTTGCCCTTGAGCTCGCGACCCACAAAGGCCTTCTTGGCCTTCTCGGCGTCGACTTGGATATCGGGGTCGTCGGCGTTGTCGCGCACCCAGTTCATCGACTGCACCACGCCGCGGCTCGAAAGCACCAGCATGCCCAGGACGAGCTCCTTGACGGCGTTGCTGTTGGCGCCGGGGGAGTTAAAGACAACGACGCCCTTCTTGGCGTACTCCTCGACGGGAATGTTGTTGACGCCGGCGCCGCAGCGGGCGATGGCGCGAATGCCCTCGGGCAGCTCGTAGCCGTGCAGGTCGGTCGAGCGCATCAGGATGGCGTCGGCCTCCTCGGCGGTGCTTACAAACTCGTAGCCCTCGCCAAACTCGACTTTGCCGTCTTTAGTGATGTCGTCGATGGTCTTAATCTTACGCATGGAAAAACTCCTTAGCAGGTTTTGATCTAAGCAGGGTGGTTTGAAGTGGCTGGTCGGCCCGCGCGTTGCGGGCTAGTTAGATCGCGGGCTCAAACTATGCTGCGCTTCGAAGTCTTTCATGTACGAGGCCAGTGCCCGCACGTCTTCCATGGTTACGGCGTTGTAGACGCTGGCGCGCATGCCGCCCACCAGGCGATGGCCCTTGACGTTTTGAATCTGGTGCTCGGCCGCGCCTGCGACAAAGGCGGCGTCGAGGTCGGCATCGCCGGTACGGAAGGTGACGTTGGCGATGGAGCGGCTGTCGGCCTGTGTGGTGCCATGGAACAGCACGCTGTGCTCGAGCAGGTCGTAGAGCAGGTTGGCCTTGGCCCAGTTGCGCTCGGCCATAGCGACAAGTCCGCCGGTCTGCTCAACCCAACGGAACACCTTACCGCACGCGTAGATGCCAAAGGTGTTGGGCGTGTTGAGCATGGAGCCCTTGGCGGCCTGGGTCTTAAGGTCCATGTACTGCGGAGTCTGCGCAAAGGCCGGACCGTCGGCGATCAGGTCGTCGCGCACGATAACCACGGTGACGCCCGCGGCGCCGGCGTTTTTCTGCGCGCCGGCGTAGATGAGTCCGTAGCGCTCAACGTCGAGCGGCTGCGACAAAAAGCAGCTCGAGACATCGGCGACCAGCGGCACGTCGCCGCAGTTGGGCAGCTCGTGGTACATGGTGCCAAAGATGGTGTTGTTCTGGCAGATGTAGACGTAGTCGAGCCCGTCTCCCGCGGCCTCGGCGGCAATGCGCGCGTTTATGTCGGCCATGTCGGGGATGCGGTCGAAGTTGGTGTCCTCGGAGCTCGCGAGCAGCACGGCCTCGCCGTACTTGGCGGCCTCCTTGTACGCCTTGTTGGCAAAGTTGCCGGTGACGACGTAGCCGGCGCGGCCGCGGCGCATGAGGTTCATCGGGATGCCCGCAAACTGCAGCGTGGCGCCGCCCTGCAAAAACAGGACGTGGTAGTTGTCCGGGATGCTCAGCAGGCGGCGCAGGGTTGCCTCGGCGTCGTCGATGATCTGCTGGTACATGCTAGATCGATGACTCATCTCGAGCACGGACATGCCGCAACCACGGCAGTCCATCATCTCGTCGGCGATCTCGGTAAGCACACTGGTGGGCAGTGCGGCCGGGCCTGCTGAGAAGTTGTGCACACGCGCCATCTTCTAGGTCCCCCTTGTAGTCGTTTGAACGTTCGGGATACTTTAGCACAGTGGAGCGCCAGGCGCGACCGCATCACGGTAAAACTCGAGTGCGTCGCTATGATTTACAGGATGGTTACATGGGGGAGGGGTGCCTTACTTCTCAGGAAAATCCAAATCTGCGAGCGAAGGCATGAGGTTCTCTGGGCGCTTGATCTCTTCGTCGCAAATTAGCTACCCCCGCCCGCTACGATGCCAGCGTGGCGATGACGGCTTCGTCGCCGGCGTATATGAGGGTGTTGCCGTCGGGGATGATCGTTTGGCCGTCGCGCTTGAGCATCACCACAATAAACGGATGCTTGCCCTGCGGCACGTCGCGCAGGCGCTGGCCGGCCAGGCGACCGTGGGGCGTTACGGTGATCTCACGCAGCGTAACCTCGGCACGCTCTTCAAACGTTGGCGCGGCCATAACCAGAAGGTCGCCTTCCTCGATGACGGTATCGCCGTTGGGCAGCACTGGGTGCGCACCGTCGCGCAGCACCAGGACGACGAGCATGTCCGTGACGCTGCCAATATCGGCGAGCGAGCGTCCGACAAACGGATGGCCCGCGCCCACCTTGAGCTTAACGAACGACATGCCGTCCTCGTCGCGGTAATCGTTAAAGGTGCGGCGCACGTCGCCTTCCGCGTCGATCATGTCGAGCTTCTTTGCCACCGCCGGCAGCAGCGAGCCCTGCACCACAATGCTCGACACGGCAATCACAAAGACTAGGTCAAACAGGTCGTGGCCACCGAGAACACCGGCCACAACGGCAAAGAGGCTAAAGACGACCGAAGCCGCGCCGCGCAGGCCCGCCCAGCTTACGAGTGCTACCTGGCGAGGATTGGTCTTAAAGGGCGCCAGCAGCATGCCCACGGCGATGGGGCGGCTCACGAAGAGCATAAACGCCATGAGTGCCAGGCCCGGCGGCAGCATTTGCGGCAGGCGGGCGGGCGTCACGAGCAGGCCGAGCAAAAAGAAGATGGTCATCTCGGCCATCTCGGTGAGGGTGTCGAAGAAGTGCGCCAGCTCGACCTTGCCGGTGATGTCGCTCGCGCCCAGCACAATTCCGGCAAGGTACACGGCCAAAAAGCCGTTGCCACCCAGATAACTCGGCAGTGCGTAGGCGACGATCGCCACAGCGAACAAGAAGATGGTCTGCGCACCCTCGGCTGTTGCATGTGCGCGCTCGATCAAGCGGCCCGATGCCCAGCCGATGACAATGCCCAGGCCCACGCCTAGGATGATTTGCTTGGCCAGCAGCACGGGGATGTTAACGTCGCCGCCCGCCGCGAGGGTCGCGAGCACGGCGGTGAGCATGTAGGCGACGGGATCGTTGGAGCCCGATTCGACTTCGAGCAGCGAGTCGGTGCCGCCCTTTAGCGAAAGACTGTGCTCGCGCAGCACGCTAAAGACGCTGGCCGCGTCGGTGGATGCCACGACTGATCCCAGCAGCAGGCCGCCGATCCAGTCGAAGCCCAGTACAAAGTGCGCGAACACGCCCGTGATGCCAGCGGTGATGACGACGCCGAGCGTGCTCAGCAGCACCGCTGGCACAGCGACAGGTTTGGCGCGGTCGATGTTGGTGTTAAAGCCGCCGTAGAACATGATGAACAGCAGCGCCGTGCTGCAGACGGTTTCGGTGAGCGCGTAGTCGCTAAAGTCGATGTGCGCCGGCCCGTTGACGCCCAGCAGCATGCCGAGCGCGATAAAGATGAGCAGGGTGGGGAAGGGGAGCTTTTTGCCGACGGGTTTGATGGTCAGGCACAGAATAATGACGAGTCCGATAAAGAGAAGTATCTGGTTCATGGATGGTGTCCGCTCCTGGGTGGTTTGCGTGGCACGGTCAGTTGTCTGCTGTTATTTGTACCCAAAGATGGTGGGTTTATGGGGGCGGATTGCAGGCGTGCGCATTTTCGACACGAGGCGAAGGTGCGGGCGGCGCTGGTTGGGGCGCTGTATCAGACGGCGCGGCGTGAGCGGTGCGGGTTGACGGGCGTGCGCCGGCGACTGTTGACGGTATGCAACCCTTTCCAGCTTTATTGCTACGGAGTACAATGGGTAACGTTTAAGTTCAACTTGAAGTTTTAGTTGCGGCGCCGGGCTTCGGCCGCAATGCAAGGAGAGGCGTACCATGGCGATCTATGTGACATCTGATGCTCACGGGCACGTGCGTGCGCTTGACGAGGCCCTGTCCAAGATTTCGCTGGCGTCCGACGATACGCTGTACGTGCTGGGCGACATGATCGATCGCGGGCCCGATCCGGTTGGCGTTATTAAGCTCGTGCGCTCGCTGCCCAACGCTCGCGTGCTCAAGGGCAATCACGAGCAGATCATGCTCGACGCCATCATTGGCCAAGATCCGCTCGATGCCGAGACATGGGATATCAACGGCGGTTGGACTACCCGTCAGCAGCTCAACGATATGGAATTCGAGGCGTACGAGGAGCTCGTGCGTTGGATGGCGACGCTGCCGCTCTACGCAGTGGCCGAGACTGATGAGCGTCCGTACCTGCTGGTACATGCCGGCATCCAGACCGAGGCGGCGCGGGCGTTTTTGCTTGAACATGGGGTTGATTGTGCCGATGGTGCGGGGGCGGTGAATGCTGATCGCGAACTGCTGAAGCAGATGCTTGCCGTGCAGTCGTCCGATGACCTGCTGTGGATTCGTCACGGCTATTGGGATGCGCCGACGGGGTTGCTTTCTGCCGAGGGCAAGGGTCCGGTCGTGGTGAGCGGCCACACGCCCACGGTGTCGCTTGGGCGCTATTGCGAGGTTGGCGGCCTGGCGGGGCTTGATGAGGAGTCGGGCCGCGGGCAGATTGTGCGCCTGGGCGGCGAGGATACCGCCGGCGTGCCCGATCGCATCGATATCGACTGCGCCGCCGCCACCGGCTCCGAGTTCGGCCGCGTGGGCATCCTGCGCCTGGATGATGGTGCGGAGTTCTACGCGAACATCAACCCGGGCGAATAACCTTGTTCCGCCGTTCTACCGAACGGCGGTCACGTTGACGCTGCGCAGCCCCGAAGCACCCCATCTTGTCGCTCAAACCGTTGCTCGCGTACAGAAGTACGCGTCGCTCCTCTTTCGCGCCAACCTGGGGCACTTCGAGACTGCTCGCTGTCGGTGCCAAAACATCGACGTTTCTTTTCTTCAAATTGATTCGAATTAGGCGCCGTATGGGTTGCGGTCGCGTTCGATGCGTTGGCGGATGTGGGCGTACTCGATAATCAGTAGCACCAGGAGTAGGGCCATGATGGCTAGGTAGCTCACCACAGCGCCCATCAGACCCAGCAGCTTAATCAGGATCACCGGCAGCACCACGCTTACGGCAAAGCAGATCAGGTAGATCTTGGTGACGTCTCCAGCGTGGCGCAGCACCGTGATGATGGCGTAGATAAAGTCGATTGCCGCGGTGACGCCGCCGGCGACAACCATTAGCAGCGCCAGCGTGCGGTAGCGCTCAAAGTTAAGGCCGTACATAAAGCTCATGATGGGGATGCCGGGGCCTGCCATAAATGCGGCGCACGCTCCGGTAATGACTACGATTAGTGCCATAACGGCAACAATAATCAGGTCAAAGCGGCGACGCTTACGCGGATTCGCCCAAATGCTCGACAGACGCAGGAGCTGCGGTTTATAGATAAATCCAATGCTCAATAAAATAGCCTGCGCCGGAAAGAATAGGGCATTAAAGTACAACTGATACTTGTAGGCCAGCGTGCCTTCCATCACGAACTTGGGCATGCTCTCGATAAGGTTGAACAGGAACAGCGCACCAAAGAGCGGGGCGCACTGGACAAACAGGTAGCCGACCTCGCGCAGGCTCACGCGGCGCGATTTTTCAGTTTCGAGCAGGGCGAGCGGGGCGGTGACCAGCACGAGCGAGGCGATGGCGGCGACGCCCATGGCCATGGCCGCGATGGGCATGCTGCGCGTAAGGAACAGCGCCACGCTAAAGACCACGATGACGCCGATGGAACGCAGCGTTTGGCTCATGCCGGCCAAATAGAGCTTGTCGGCCTGCTGCAGGCGGCCCTCGTACACGTCCGCCACGCCGTCGATTACCTTATAGAGGTAGACGCCCAGGCCGATCGTGGCCATCTGCGCATCGTAGCCGCGGGCGCTGCTGTACATGAGGCCGCAGCCTAGGGCGAGCGCTCCGCAGAGCCAGCGGTTGAGCTGGTAGGAGGCAAAGGACGTCTTTTCGTCGATGTCCGAGACCTGAAAATTACGCGCGCCGTAGTTGCACGCGATCATGATGAGCGTGCCGGTGACAAAGGCGATGGAGAACTTGCCGGCTTCCTCGGCGCCCACAAGCTGCGTGGACACAATGGTGAGCAGGGGAAACGTGAAACCCCATACGGCGGTGCCCAGGGTATTCCAAAGGTAGTCGAGACGGGTGGCGTGATCTTCGTACTCGGCTTCTTGCGTGGAGAAGCCGCCGCCGTAGACAGCGCCGAGCAGGCGGTTCCACCATGCGTTAACCATGCGGTGGATGGGGCCGGGTTGGCGATCGCGCTCGCGGCGACGGCGTGTGGCCTGGCTGCTGTCGGGACCGCCGGCGTTACGCTGGCTTAGCTCTTGGATTCGTGCGAGCTCCTCGGCGGTGTGCGATGCGGGGAACAGGCCGTTCTCGATGCGTCCGCCCTGGGCCTTTGCGGTACCGCTGCTCGTTGCGGCGGGGTCGGCGACGCCATTACGGCGGGCGATGGTGCGGCGGATGCTATCGAGGGGCGTGATGCTCAAGGCGATTCCTTTCTATTGCTGCGCTCTAGTATAGCCGCGGTGGTATCGACTCGTGTTTTTGACCAGGTTGTTCAATATATTCGGCGGTGCCATTCAGTAGTCGGCACTTTAGGAACGTCCCTAAGTGCCGGCATCTGGGGACACTCCTTGAATGTTGCCTGTTCAAGAGTGTCCCCAACGACTAGTCGTTTAAGAACGTCCCCAATGACTAGGCCGCTTGCGTGCGATTTTTGACCGTTGGGCGGGCGCTTCGCCCTTGCCGCAAAAACGTTTTTGCATATCGGGTACAACGGGCTTTACGTGAGTAAAGTGCGCGCCGCGTCCACGTGTCGCGTTTTTAAAGGAGGCCCCATGCCTGGTGTTACCCCTGCAGAAGTTCTATCCAACTTTGGCATTACGCTGGTCGAAGATCCCGCCGAGAACCAGCCCCGCCTGCTGGTCGACCTGCCGGCAGCCGAGCTCGTCGAGCATGCGATTCGCCGCGAAGAGGGCCGTATGGCCTCCAACGGCGCACTCGTGATCGAGACGGGGGAGCGTACCGGACGTTCGCCCAACGACCGCTTTATCGTTGACACCCCCGATGTCCACGACAAGATTGCCTGGGGCGCCGTCAACCGCCCGCTGTCCGTCGAAAGCTACGAGGTCATCAAAGCCGGCATCGTTGACTATCTCAACGAGCGCGATGTGTTCGTCACCCGCGGCATGGCCGGCGCCGACCGCAACCACACGCGCCGTCTGCTTGTCGCCTGCGAGCGTGCCAGCCAGGCGCTCTTCATTAAGCAGATGCTCGCCCGCCCGCTCGCCCGCGAAATCGCGCGCACTGGCGAGCCGGATTTCTGCGTGCTCGCCGCGCCGGGCTACCAGTGCGATCCCGCCATCAAGGGCCTCAACTCCAGCGCCGCCGTGGTCATCAACTTCCAGGAGCGAGTGATTCTGGTCGCTGGCACCGGCTACTCCGGCGAGATCAAAAAGTCCATCTTCAGCGTCATGAATTACCTGCTGCCCGTCGAGGACGACGTACTGCCCATGCATTGCTCGGCCAGCATGGATCCCGTCACGCACGAGACCGCGGTGTTCTTTGGCCTGTCCGGCACCGGCAAGACCACGCTTTCGGCCAACCCCACGCGCCTGCTGATCGGCGACGACGAGCACGGCTGGTCCGACATGGGCATCTTTAACGTCGAGGGCGGCTGCTACGCCAAGTGCGAGGGCCTGGACGCGTTCCACGAGCCCGAGATCTTCAACGCCGTTCGCTTTGGCGCCATCTGTGAAAACGTGGTACTCGATGAGAATCGCAAGCCTAACTACGACGACGTCTCGATCACGCACAATACGCGCGTGGCCTACCCCGTCGAGCATATCCCCAACGCGTGGACCAAGGGCATGGGCACCACCCCGAGCGTCGTGCTGTTTTTGACCTGCGACGCCTTTGGCGTGCTGCCGCCCATCTCGCGCCTGACGGCCGACGCCGCCATGTATCACTTTGTGACGGGCTTTACGGCCAAGATTCCCGGCACCGAGGTCGGCGTCACCGAGCCCACACCCACGTTCTCTTCGCTGTTTGGCGAGCCGTTTATGCCGCTCGACCCCATGGTCTACGCTAAGATGCTCGGCGAGCGCATCGCCGACGGTCGCACCCGCGTCTATCTGGTCAACACCGGCTGGATCGGCGGCGGTTATGGCGTGGGCCATCGCATCGAGCTTGCCTACACGCGCGCCCTGGTGGCCCGTGCCCTCGACGGTACCATCGAGGACAGCGAGTTCGTGCATGACGATATCTTTAACGTCGACATTCCCACCACGTGCCACGGTGTGCCCGACGGCATTCTGGTGCCGCGCCAGTACTGGCAGAGCACCGCTCGCTACGACGAGGCAGCGCACAACCTGGCCGTGATGTTCGAGGAGAACTTCGAGAAGAAGTACTCGCACCTGCCCGAGTCCGTCAAGGCCGCCGGCCCGCACGCCCAGGTGCCCGCTGAGGCCCGTCATCGCGGCCGCGGCCTGCTGGGGCTCCGCCACTAGCGTCGCCTCAGGCCCAAAACCACCACAAAGGGGACGGGCGCCTTTGTGGTGGTTTTACTCACGCGAATGACTCGGGTTACAATACGCCTGACATATCGCCCCCTTCTCCGGATGGGGGCAGCGTAAGCGCTCTTGTGGCGGCACCGTAGGACTTTGAAGGTGGCCGCTGTGAGGGCGCTTTTTGTTTAGGCGTCCGGACTCGGGCGTCCGCTATGAAGGGAGAACATATGAAGAGTTTCGTTGCCGAGGATTCGTTTTGGGAGCTGTTTCCGCAGGCGGCTATCGGCGTCGTGGTCGTAAAGGGCATGAAGCCCGCGGCTCAGATTCCCCAGGAGGACGTGGATGCAATCGCCGCGCTGCTTGACCGCGCCAACATCGATGCGGAGCGCCATCTGACCAGCGATACCATCAGCGAGAACGCGCCGGTCAAGGCATGGCGCGAGGCCTATCGCCTGTTCAAGACCAAGAAGGGCGCGCGTTGCTCAGTTGAGAACCTGCTCAAGCGCGTGCTCAAAGGCAAGCCGGTCGGCCACATCACGCCGGCGGTGGATATCTACAACACGATTTCGTTGACTTATGCGCTGCCCGTTGGCGGTGAGGATTTGCATGCTATTGAGGGCAATCTGCGCCTGACGGTGACCGACGGCGGCGACGCGTTCTTGCCACTTGGCGAGGAGGCGGATGATCCGACGCTGCCCGACGAGCTTGCCTATATCGACGATGCAGGCGCCGTGTGCCGCTGCTGGAACTGGCGCGATGGCGTTCGCACGGCGCTGTCCGACGATTCGGCCGATGCGTTCCTGGCGATTGAGTGCGTAGAGCCCGAGCGCATGGGGGATTGCCAGGCTGCGATCGATCGCCTCGCTGAGCTGCTCGAGCGGTATTTGGGAGCGACGGTTGTCGTTAAGACGCTTGTGACCCGCGACAATCCTTGCGTGGAGTTGTAGCAACGCCTAAAACTTATTGAGGTTCAAACCACCACAAAGGTGCCTGTCCCCTTTGTGGTGGTTTTTATGTTGATGGGTTAACAAATCGGATATTTGGGTACGGGTGTTGCCTTGTGCGGCTAAGATGTTTACCCGTTAGCATCATGTAAGCGAAAGGCGGTCGTCACCATGCAGCAGAACGACGAGACACGTTTTGAGGACTTTGTCGGACTGATCAGCGGCCTCTACAAGGAGATTCAGCGCATCAAGACGTCCGAAGGCGCAAGGCTCGGCCTTAAGGGCTCCGATGTCATGTGCCTGTACTATCTTGAGCGCAGCAAGGACGGCCTGACTGGCGCCGACCTCGCCCGCATGGCCGGCGTTACCCGTGCCGCCGTTTCGCGCACACTGGCTCATCTGGAGGAGGGCGGCTACGTCGAGGTTGACGACTCGGGTGATGCGGCCGTCAAGTACCGTGCTCCGGTGCGCCTGACTGCTCTGGGCGGCGAGAGCATGAGCGAGGCCGATCGCATCATTCGCGATGTGCTCGATACCACCGGCAAGGCCATGGGCGTGGAGCAGCGCGAGCAGATGTATGCGTCGCTGCGCACGATCCTCAGCACCCTGCGCGAGATTTAGAGCCGCGCTGGCACTATCTTTCAGCCAACAACTGCATCGTCCCGTTTGAGCGCGTATACCGTGCCGGGGCATTGCTGTCAAAATTCCCCGCGCGAGCTCCGCGCAAGAAAGGATTTGTTATGTCCGTCCGCATTATTACCGATTCCGCAAGCGATATGTCGCCGGCGGAACACCCCGCTCTGTTTGTTCTGCCGCTGTCCGTTACCTTTGGCACCGATGTGTACATGGATGGCGTCGACATCGATCACCAGCGCTTTTACGAGATGCTCGTGGAGCGCGATGAGCTGCCCAAGACCGGCCAGGTCAACCCGTACGCGTTTTCGCAGGCGATTGCCGAGGCGCGTGAGGCCGGCGACGAGGCCGTGATTATTACCGTGGGCGCCAAGCTTTCGGGCACCAATCAGAGTGCCCGTACCGCACTTGCCGAGGCGCCGGGCGGCGACGTGTTCGTGGTGGACAGCAATAACGTAACCCTGGGCGAGCGTGTCCTGGTTGAGTATGCCCTGCGCTTGGTGGACGAGGGCCGTAGTGCGGCTCAAATCGCGGCGGCCGTCGAGGCAGTCCGCGACCGTGTGGTGGTTATCGGTCTGCTCGAGACGCTGGAGTACTTGGTGCGCGGCGGTCGTCTGTCTGCTGCGGCCGGCGCCGTGGGTACGCTGCTCAACGTGAAGCCGGTCGTGGCTGCCGAGGACGGTCTCATCGTGCAGCTGGGCAAGGCGCGCGGTTCCAAGAACGGCCGTAACCTGCTCAACCAGAAGGTCGAAAAGGCGGGCGGCGTCGACTTCTCCATGCCGCTGGCGCTGGGCTATACGGGTCTTTCGGACGCCGTGCTCAAGAAGTATATCGAGGACAGTGCGGCGCTGTGGGCTGGCCACACCGAGGGCGAGCTGCCCGTCCACACCATCGGCGCCACCATCGGCACCCACGTAGGTCCCGGCGCCGTAGCCGTGGCCTTCTTCCAGCCCGCCAACTAACCCACCTGCCAAAACCACCACAAAGGGGGCAGGCACCTTTGTGGTGGTTTATGCTTTTCCGGGTGGAAGGGAGCGAACAATGGCGTCTGAGGGCTTTTTTGAGCGGGTGTACGAGGTGGTCGAGCAGATCCCCGAGGGGATGGTCGCCACGTACGGCCAGGTGGCGCTGCTCGCCGGTCGTCCGCGGAGCGCGCGCTATGTGGGCTACGCGCTGCATAGCAATCCGCGCCCTGGTCAGATTCCCTGTCATCGCGTGGTGTTTGCCGACGGGCACATTTGCGAGGGTTTTGCGTTTGGCGGTCCCGATGCTCAACGTGAGCTTTTGCTAGGGGAGGGTGTGGCGTTTAAGGACGACATGCACGTCGACTTGGCCGCCTGTCGCTGGCCAGCAGGGCTCTAGCGGCTTTGCCGTGGCTAAAACCCCCACGAAGGTGCCTGTCCCCTTTGTGTTGGTTTTCCGTTGCAGGTTTACCGGGGCTAACTTATGGAGAACATATGACGGCGCGGTTTGACGCTACAAAGTAAACCACGGTGAACTATATTGTTTTCAGCAACGGAGCAGGCAATAGGCGATGAAAAAGCCTGCCCTGTTGAGTTTGATTCGCATTTCTCCCCTCTGTGCGATTCAACGGTGTACTTCGGGAACAGGCCCGCTGGCAACTTACTGCCAGCGGGCCTGTTCCTGTTTGTCGGGGGAGTGCAACGGGCAGAGCCGAACCGGTCGGGCACCAAAAAAGGGCGGACGCCGTAGCGCCCGCCCTAAAACAATCGACAGCTCAAGCCAGCAGATCGGTCTAGTACACCATGCCCATGGCGTCCTGAACCTCGGCTAGGGTCTGCTCGGCGATCTCGTTGGCGCGACGGTTGCCCTCGTGCAGGACGTCCTTGACGTAATCCAGGTCGTTCTCGTAACGCTGGCGACGCTCGCGAATCGGCGCGAAGTACTCGTTGACGGCCTCGGTCACGTACTTCTTGAGCTGGCCGGAGCCGCCCATGCCGATCTCCTCGGCAATCTCGACCTCGGAACGACCGGTGCAGATGGCGGCCGTCGAAAGCAGGCCGGACACGCCGGGGCGGTTCTCGGGATCAAACGTGATCATGCGCTCGGAGTCGGTCTGGCTCTTCTTGATGCGCTTGGCCGTCTCCTCGGCGGTCATCGAGATGTTGATGGCGTTGCCGTAGCTCTTGCTCATCTTGCGACCGTCAAGGCCGGGCAGCAGCGGGGTCTCGGACAGCAGCGCTTCGACCTCGGGAAATACCTTGCCGTAGCGGTTGTTAAAGCGGCGTGCGATGGTACGGGTGAGCTCGATGTGCGGCAGCTGGTCGCGGCCGACGGGAACCACGTTGCCCTTGCAGAACAGGATGTCGCAGGCCTGGTGCACCGGATAGGTGAGCAGAAGGCCGGTGAGCTCGTGGCCCGAGGCCTCCATCTCGGCCTTAACCGTGGGGTTGCGCGCCAGCTCGGCCTCGGAGACCAGCGACAGGAACGGCAGCATGAGCTGGTTGGCGGCGGGTACGGCGGAGTGCGCGTAGATCATGGTCTTGTCGGGGTCGATACCGCAGGCAAGGTAGTCCATGACCATGTTGTACACGTTGTCCTGGATATGCTCGGTGGTGTCGCGGTCGGTGATGACCTGGTAGTCGGCGATGAGCACGTTGGTCTTGGCGCCCATGTTCTGCAATTCAACACGTCCCTTGAGGGTGCCGAAGTAGTGACCCAGGTGCAAGCGTCCGGTCGGGCGGTCGCCGGTGAGCATGGTGAACTTCTCGGGCGTCTTTGCCAGGCCCTCGCGAATGGCGTTGCTCTTTTGCAGCGCGACTTCGTAGCTGTTCTCGTTTGGCATGATTGCTCCTTACGTATGCGTATTGGTCAAGATGATAACGCGTTTATTGAAGGGGGTGAGGCGTAAGCAGGAGAGGGGCGAGAAAGGGCGGCTTGCGCGATGGGTACAGAGCTGTGCGACGGGTGCGGCGTGGCTGCGCTTGGCCAGCGGCACCTGAGTGCATCCTCGGCAGCTTACCCTAGCGCCTGTGGTGGCGCTCTTCCCTACGTTCCTCGGCTGCCTGCTCCTCCTGCTTAAAGGCGGGGTCGTCGGGGGTTACCAGCTCGTCTTCGTGCGTCCGCTTGTTGTAATGGTGGCGCAGGACGGGCTCAAACAGGTGCAGATGCTTGGCGAAGGCAGCCGAGCCAATGGCGAGCACGACAAAGATGAGCACGCGCGTGGGCACCTCGACCTGATTGATCGCGGCGGCGCCGGCCGAAAGCATGATGCACCAGGCGTAGATGAGCAGCACGGCCTGCTTCTGGTTGTAACCCTCTTGGATCAGGCGGTGGTGGATGTGGCCCTTGTCGGCCTGTCCGATGCTAATGTGGGCGCGCTTGCGGCGCACGATGGCGCTGAACGTGTCGATGATGGGCACGCCGGCTACGATGAGTGGGATGATGAGTGAGGTGAGCGCGGCGGTGCGGCTCACGTTGAGCAGCGATATGGAGCCCAAAGCGAAACCCAACAGCAGCGACCCCGAGTCGCCCAAGAAGATGCTCGCGGGGTTGAAGTTGTAATGCAGAAAAGCCACGCACGAGCCAAAGAGCGCGATGGAGAGCGCAGCGGCGTCGATGCGGCCCGAAAGCATGGCCATCGTGAACATGGTGAACGATGCGATGCCGCAGATGCCGGTGGCCAGGCCGTCGAGGCCGTCGATGAGGTTGATGATGTTGGTGAACGCCACCAGGTAGATTACGGTGATGGGGTAGGCGAGCCAGCCGAGCACGATCTCGCCAGGGGCAAACGGGTTGACGATGACGCCGATTTTAAGGCCGCCCACGCAGGCGATAAGCGCGGCGAGCACCTGGCCGGCCAGTTTTTGCTTGGGCTTGAGCTGGAAGACGTCGTCGATCGCGCCGGTCGCAAAGATCACAGTAAAGGAGAGTGCCAGCACGGGGTAGCTGATGTGCAGGCGCGGGTGCGGCACCAAAACGGGCGGCCAGCCCAGGTACCAGGTGCCCAGGATCTGCACGATGCAGGCGACGACGAGGCCCAAAAAGACCGCGGTGCCGCCCATGCGCGGGATGGGCTTAGTGTTGATACGGCGCTTGGAGGGATAGTCGACGGCGTCGAGCTTAATTGCCAGGCGCTTGACCAGGGGCACCGTGAGAAAGGTCGTGATAAAGGCAGCGGCCGCCACGCATAAGTACGGTATGAAGCTCGTGGATGAAGCCATGAATCGAAAACCGCCAAGCGTCGAAGGAAAAGGTCAAAGGGCGCTACGCGCAAAAGGGCATAGCTGACCCATGATACTCGACCGAGGGGGTGCGGGGGTTTGCGCCGTGCGATTATCACGCGCTTACCAGATATTGGGATGTTGGCGGAGGTTCTGCCGAGTGCCGTTGTTGGGTGTCATACGGGATCTGCGATGGCAATTCTTGGCAAAATCGGTAAAAGAAAACCACCCCCCACGTTACGAAAATGAACCCACCTAAAACAGGTGGGTGCCCTCATCGACCGTTCCAGCGTCCTTAACAACGAAGGATACCTGTACTAAGTACGACTGTGTGGGCTCCCTAAATAAACGCGACGGTTCACCCAGTTGCTCCGCGGGGGGCGGAATACCTATATCATAAAGCGGCGCTTTGTTGATTCCAGTCTTGACATTACAAAATTCGTGTCGGACGATTACGGCGCCTTGGGCTTGGAGCCGTCTGTGCGGTCCGGGCCTTTGCGTTTGAGCTGCTGAATCGTTGTTTTGGAGCATGTTTTTATGCCGACGTCGTTGACCGAACTTTTTTCGCCCGCCTGCCATTTGTGTCCACGCCGTTGCGGCGCGGCACGCGACGAGGGCGCGCGTGGCGTGTGCGGCGCAGACGACACGCTTAAGGTTGCCCGCGCGGCGCTCCATATGTGGGAGGAGCCGCCTATCTCGGGCGAGGCCGGCTCGGGCACGATTTTCTTTAGTGGCTGTTCGCTCAAATGTGTCTACTGTCAAAACCACGAGATCTCGACGGGCAATTTTGGGCTTGAGATTTCGCCCGAGCGCCTGGTCGAGATTATGTTGGAGCTGCAGGACCAGGGCGCCAACAACATTAACCTGGTGACTGCGACGCATTATGCTCACCTGCTGCCGGCCGCGATTGACGCAGCGCGGGAGCGCGGGCTGGACATCCCGATCGTCTATAACACGAGCGGCTATGAGCGGGCGAGTGCCGTGGCTGCCCTGGGTGACCTGGTTGATGTGTGGCTCACCGACTTTAAATATGCCGATGCCGGGCTTGCGCAGTCGCTCTCTCATATTAAGGATTACCCGCGCGTGGCCGTGTCGGGCCTGGCACAGATGGCGCGCGAGATCGAGCGCCGCGGGGGAGAGCTGGTGGACGACGAAGGGCTCGTGAAGCGCGGTATCATCGTGCGTCACCTGGTGCTTCCGGGCCATGCGGACGATTCGTGCCGCGTACTGGACCTGGTGTGGCAGACGGTGGGCGACGTGCCGATTTCGGTCATGAACCAGTACACGCCCAATGCGCTCATGCGCGAGCAAGGCGGCGAGTTAGCACGCGCCGTGACGCGCGAGGAGTACGAGCAGGTGCTCGACCATGCCGACGACCTGGGCTTTACGACGATGTTCTGGCAAGAGGGCGGCGCGGTAGACGAGAGCTTCACCCCAGCCTTCGACACCACCGGCGTCCTCACCAGCGCAAAGTAGCGCGTTTGCCGATGATTTTTCTGGGACGGGGATTAAAAAATCATTAGGAGTAGTCTTTTTGGGCGTTGACAGTTGGCGAGCCGTGGGTAAAATATCAACTTGTCCTGGGGACGTAGCTCAGTTGGGAGAGCGCTGCCGTCGCATGGCAGAGGCCGAGGGTTCGACTCCCTTCGTCTCCACCCTTGGATTTGATAAGCCGCTGACATTGTGTCGGCGGCTTTTTTTAAAAAGAAAGGGCTGAACTATGGCCGAGCTTGAGTCCCAACCATTGTCTGACGAGGAGCGCGCCGAGTTGGAAGAGCTCCGCGCCGAGAAAGCTCGTCGCGAGGCCCAGGAAGAGGCACGCCGCGAGCGTGAGGAGCTGGCCGCCCTGCGTGCCGAGCGCGAGAAGGCCGAGGAGGCCGCTGCGAAGGTTGCATCCGAGCCTGCGCCCGCGCCCAAGCCCGCCGCCGCGAAGCCCGCGCCCACTTCACCCAAACCTCAGCCCAAAAGAGCCACTCACCCCAAGCCCGCCGAGCCCAAACCGAGCCGTGACGAGATGACCTTTGCCCAGCGCATGGTCACCTCCAAGGAGCCTACGGGCGAGAACGAGATCCCTGGCATGGCGCCGGCTCAAAAAATCATCATTGTCCTTGCCCTCATCGCGTTTGTCATCTTTATGGGCTACACGATCCTGACCAGCATGGGCCTGCTCTAGCCCATTCGCGCTGGGTGCCATGCCCGAACACTCTGCCCTTTTCCAACCCTCAACCTCTGCACAACGCATCCGAAAGGTCGCCCCATGGCTTTGACCGACATCTCGCATCCCACCGACATTGCAATGCTCACCGATCTGTACGAGCTCACTATGGCCCAGGGCCTGTGGGAGAGCGGCAAGGCCAATGAGCAGGGTTGTTTTACCGCGTTTTACCGCGACCATCCTTTTGGCAGCGCCTATGCCGTCATGTGCGGCACCGCCGAACTGCCCGAGCTGGTCGAGAATCTGCGCTTTACGCCCGAGGACATCGACTACCTCGCCTCGCTCCAGGCCCCGGCCGGCGGCGCGATGTTCAAGCCTGGATTCCTCGACTACCTGCGCGATTTTCGTGCGCATGTAAACATCGACGCCGTGCCCGAGGGCGAGCTCGTCTTTCCGCGCGAGCCCATGGTTCGCGTCACCGGCCCCGCGCTGGAGTGCCAGCTGCTTGAGACGGCGCTGCTCAACATCGTTGGGTTCCAGACGCTTGTCGCCACCAAGACGGCGCGCGTGGTGCTGGCGGCGGACGGCCGTCCCGTTGCCGAGTTTGGCCTGCGCCGCGCTCAGGGTCCCGATGGCGGCTTGGCCGTCGCGCGCGCGAGCTACGTTGCCGGCTGCTCCTCTACGTCCAATGTGCTCGCCGGCCGCCGCTACGGTATTCCCGTCTTTGGCACGCATGCGCACAGCTGGGTGATGAGCTTCGACTCCGAGCTCGAGGCATTCCGGGCTTTTGCTAAGTCGAGTCCCAAGAACTGCACGCTGCTCATCGACACCTACGACGTACGCGAGGGTTGCGAGCATGCCATTACGGTTGCCAAGGAGATGGAGGCGGTGGGCGAGCGTCTGTCGGCTATTCGCATTGACTCGGGCGACCTCGCCAAGCTCTCCAAGTATGTTCGTGGCCGTTTTGATGCCGAGGGCCTGCCCTATGTGGGGATCTCGGTTTCTAACGATCTGGATGAGTACACGATTCAGTCACTGCTCGACCAGGGCGCGCCCATCGATAGCTTTGGCGTGGGTACCAAGCTTGCGACCTGCTATGACCAGCCGGCGCTGGGCGGCGTGTACAAGCTTTCCGCCCGCCGTGCGAGTGAGACGGACCCGTGGACGCCGGTGGTGAAGCTCTCCGAGCAGCCCTACAAGCGCACAATTCCCGGTGTTCAGCGCGTACGACGCTATTACGACGGCTTTGGCGGCCCGGTTTGCGACATGATTTATGACGAGGACCATCTGGCAGGGGAGGGCGCCGCGCGCGGCAATACCCTTGTGGCCGTGAACGATGCCGCCCTGGTGACCGACGTGTCCGAACTTGAGTATCGCGAGCTGCTGGTGCCGATCGTGCGCGATGGCAGTGCGGTGGCTCCGCGTGAGAGCATCCAGGACGCGCGCGAGCGCTGTGCTTGGGCGCTCGACCATCTGGACGCAGCTTTCAAGCGCTTCCTGTACCCGCAGACCTATGTGGTGGGTATGGAGCAGGGCCTGGCTCAGGTGCGCGACGAGCTCGTGCGTAAGAACATGGCCGCGGCCTCTGCCTTTCCCTGGGCCCACTAATTCCTTGGGCGGTAGGGGCGAGTCACGCTTCCCTGGCCGCCGGCTCGGCCGTTCGCTGAACAGTTGATTGGTTTGACGTATGACGACTTCTTATAAAACGATGGTGGTAAAGATCGGTTCGTCCACGGTGGTGGGTGCCGATGGCAAGGTCAACCGCGCCTTTATCGGCGGACTTGCCGATCAGGCCGCAGCGCTGCGCAAGCTCGGCTGGCGTCTGGTTGTGGTGAGCTCGGGCGCTATCGCCTGTGGCTATCCCGTGTTGGGCTTCGACCGCAAGCCGGTCGGTGACCTGCCGAGCCTGCAGGCCTGCGCCTCGGCCGGTCAGTGCATCATCTCGTCGGCCTACGACGAGGAGTTCCATGCGCGCGACCTGCTCACCTCGCTCGTGCTGCTCACGCGTCACGACACGGCGCGCCGCACGTCCTACCTGCACGCGCGCGACGCCCTGCTTCGCCTGGTGGAGCTGGGTGTGGTGCCGGTCGTCAACGAGAACGATACCGTCACCGTCGATGAGATCAAGTTTGGCGACAACGACACGCTGGCGGCGCTTGTGAGCTGCCTGGTTTCTGCCGATCTGTGCGTGACGCTCTCGGACATCGATGGTCTCTATACTGCCAATCCGCATGAAGACCCCACGGCCGAGTTTGTTCCTGTCGTGCATAAGATCGATGCCAAGATTATTGCCTCGGCGGGCGATTCTTCCACATCGGTGGGCACGGGCGGCATGATTACCAAGATCCGCGCGAGCCGCATCCTGATGACGGCGGGCATTCAGAGCGTGATTTGCTCGGGCGAGGAGCCCGATGCGCTCGTGCGTCTCGCCCGCGGCGAGAGCGTGGGCACGCTGTTCGATCCGCCGGCGGAGCGTCTGGACATCGCACCCCGCAAGCTGTGGATCGCGCTGGGCGACAAGGCACATGGCTCGGTGACGGTCGATGATGGTGCTGCGAAGGCGCTGGTCAGCCGTGGCTCTTCCCTGCTTGCGGTGGGTATTCGCGAGGTCGATGGCCAGTTTGCCGAGGGCGATGTGCTCGATGTGTGCGATCCGAGCGGTATGGTCGTCGCCCGCGGTATCGCCGAAGCCGATTCGGACGTGCTGGAGCTTGCTGCCGGTCGCCGCCAGGACCAGATCGCCAGCAACCGCCTGCTCGCAGACCTGGCCGAGAAGCCCGCGATACACAGGGATAATCTAATCGTCTTCGCCTAACGGGTCGACGCTGCGCGCCGCCCAGAGCGACAATTTGTCATTCAAAAGGCGAGGCATGACCATCAGGTCTATGCCTCGCCTTTTTCATGCCAACTTGTTCGCTCTGGGCGGCGCTCGCTTCTTTTGTTCGACCTACGATTTAAAGCCACTGCTAAGGGGCGTTTTCGCTTTCCGTCCTCTACCTGCGGCATTGTCGTTGCCGGCACTTGTTCGGCACTTGGGGACGTTCCTTTTGTGCCGGCAGGTGGGGACGCTCCTTTGCTAGAAGATTTGGCGCAGGTCTCCGCGGTTGAGGGCTTCGTTGAAGAGGTGCTTGAACACCACGCTACCGTGTAGACCGTCGTGCTCGAACTCGTTGGTCACCCAGGCGTGCGAGTTGCCCACGCGGCTGAGCGTATCGAGCTGCAGGCCCGAATCGACGTACATGTCGTCGAAATACACCGCGGCCTGGAGCGGCACCTCGTTGCAGGCCAGGCGCTGCGGGTCGTAGATCTTGTCCCAGCTGGTGTCTTCCATCAGCAGGTCCATGGCGGGTTTAAACGGCTTAAGTTCGGGCATTTGCTCAAACATCCACGGGAACATGGCCTCGCCGGTAAACATGAGCGGGCGCGCGAGGGTGTCGAACTCGGCACGGTGTGCCTTCTCTTCTGCCGCGGCCCAGCGAATGGGCATGGTATCGCCGTCGGCGTAGATGAACTCCTGCAGTGTCCAGTACAGCGGGTTTGTACGCGTGTTGGTGCGCTCGAAGGCGCGCATCAAAAAGCTGTCAGATACCGAGGCGTCGCAGGTCAGCGTGCCGTCGCCATCAACAAAAGCGTGATCGATAATCCAATGCATGCGTTCAAAGCTCGGCTTCATGCCAAAGTCGCTGCCCATGAGCTGTAGGCGCTCGACCGTCATCGGCGAGCCGTCGGGCAGCACGGGCTTCTGTGCCTCGAGCGCATCGGCCAGGGCTGCCACGCGCTCGACGTCGGCGGGGTAGCGGTCGTAATACTGCTGCGTCTTGGCGGCCATGCGCGGGAAGGTGTGCGCGTAGACCTCGCTGGCGCTCGCCGGCACGTGGGGGATGCCGCCGCAGGTAAAGCTCGCCGCCACGCCCTCGGGGAAGAGCGACAGATAGCTCAGCGTCAAAAAGCCGCCGTAGCTCTGGCCGAGCGTGACCCACGGCTTGCCGCCAAAACCCACCAGTCGCAGGTATTCAAAATCGCGCACGATGGAGCTGGCGAGGTGGCGCTTGAGGAAGTCCGCCTGCGAGCGTGCTGTATCGGCGCCGGCGGCCGTTGCGCGATCACCCAGTGCCTTGATCGTGCGTCCGTCCACGCAGTTACTGCGTCCGGTGCCGCGCTGGTCGGGAAGGACCACGCGGAAGTGCTTGACGGCCTCCTCGATCCAGCCATCGCTTGTGGGCGACAGCGGACGCGGGCTCTCGCCGCCGGGGCCGCCCTGCAAAAACAGAAGGAGCGGCAGGTCGTCGTTGATGCGGTCGGGTGCGCAGACCACGCGGTAGAAAAGCTTGATGCTCTCGGGTGCGCCGGCGATGGGTGCCGGCATGGCGCCGCGGCGCATGGTGCTGCCGACGGCCAAAAGCATGGGGTCCAGCCCGCGCCAGTCGAGGGGGACATCGATGCTGTGGTCCTCAACATACAGGCCGGGGACGTGGTACGAAGTAATGAGCGCCATGTGATGCTTCCATTCATTGGGGTGTTTCGGGTTGACCAATTCTACCGCCGCAGACGAAGGTATGTGTAAATCGGCTACCATGGTGGGCAAACATCTAGGAGAAAGGGCCGTCCATGTCGGTCGATATAGCCACGTACGTTCACGATCTTGCCGTTGAGGCCAAGGCCGCCTCGGGCGCGCTTGCCACTGCGAGCGATGCCCAGCGCCAGGAGGCCGTGCGCGCCATGGCCGCGGTGCTGCGCGACGGCATCGATTCCATCGTTGCCGCCAACGAGCTCGACATGTCCGCCGCGCGCGATGCGGGCACCTCGGCGGGGCTCCTCGACCGCCTGCTGCTGACGCCCGAGCGCGTCGAGGGCATGGCCGCCGGACTGGAAAAGCTCGCCGAGCTGCCCGATCCCGTCGGCCGCGTACTCGACCACCGCGCGCTCGCAAGCGGCGTGGACCTGACCCGTGTGAGTGTGCCGCTGGGCCTAGTCGCCATGGTCTACGAGGCGCGCCCCAACGTGACGGCCGATGCCGCAGGCATCTGCATCCGTACCGGCAACGCCTGCATTCTGCGCGGCGGCTCGCTGGCCTATCACTCGTGTGCCATGATCGCCGAGCTGCTGGCCGATGCGCTCGAGGCCAAGGGCTTCCCGCGCGAGGCCGTGTCGATGATCGAGTCCACCGACCGCGAGGCCACTGGCGAGCTCATGAAGCTTCGCGGCATTGTCGACGTACTCATTCCGCGCGGCGGTGCAGGCCTGATCCAGCGCTGCGTGCGCGAGTCGCTTGTGCCGGTGATCGAGACGGGCACGGGCAACTGCCACATCTACGTGCATGAATCCGCCGACTTTGATAAGGCGCTCAATATTATCGTTAATGCCAAGACCCAGCGCGTAGGCGTGTGCAATGCCGCCGAGTCGCTGCTGGTCGACCGTGATGTGGCCGATGCGTTTTTGCCTGCGGTCGTTGCCGTGCTGCACGACCACGGCGTGCTCATTCACGGCGACGAGGCCACGTGCGCCGCGTGCGCCGACGCCGGCTTTGTGGAGGGCGATGACTACGTCGCCGCGACTGAGGAGGACTGGGGTCGCGAGTACCTGGCGCTCGAGATGAGCGTGAAGGTCGTGGCAAGCGAGGACGAGGCCATCGCACACATCAACCGCTATGGCACCATGCATTCCGAGGCCATCGTCGCCGAGGACGCGGACGCCTGCGAGCGCTTCCTGGATGCGGTCGATGCCTCGGCCGTGTACGCTAACGCCAGCACGCGCTTTACCGACGGAGGCGAGTTTGGTCTGGGCGCCGAGATCGGCATCTCGACCCAAAAACTCCACGCCCGTGGCCCCTTTGCCGCCGAGGCCCTCACTACCTACAAATACAAGCTCCGCGGCACCGGCCAGGTCCGCCCCTAACGCCCACGCAAACAAAAACCACCACAAAGGTGCCTGTCCCCTTTGTGGTGGTTTTGGTGCTAGGCCTGGAAGGCGTCGCGATCGGGAGCGAAGGACTGCATAGCCGCGATGGTGCGGTCAAAGAGCTCGGGAAGCTCCCAGCCCAGCATCTCAGCGCCTTGCGAAATCACGTCGCGCGAGCATCCGGCGGCAAAGCGCTTGTCCTTGAACTTCTTCTTGAGCGACTTGGTCGTAAAGTCCATGACGCTCTTGCTCGGGCGCATGATAACCGCGGCTCCGATCAGGCCGGTAAGCTCGTCGCAGGCAAACAGGATCTTCTCCATCTGCAGTTCGGGCTTGGGCAGCGAGGTGTTGAAATCAGAGGTGTGCGACTGAATGGCGCGGATGAGCTCAGGAGAGGCACCCTCGCCTTCGAGGATCTCGGCAGCGTAGATGGTGTGGTTCATGGGGTCGTCCTCATGCTCCTCCCAATCCAGGTCGTGGAGCAGGCCGACGATGCCCCAGAACTCCTCGTTCTCGGGGTCGAACTCGCGCGCAAAGTAGCGCATGGTGCCCTCGACCGTTTCGCCGTGGGTGATGTGGAACGGATCCTTGTTGTGCTCGTTGAGCAGTTCGAATGCGCGGTCGCGGGTGATTCCGGCGGTAAGCGTCTCTGCCATAACAGACTCCTTGTGCTCGTGGGTATCGATGAGATTGAATACTACTAGAACAAGAAAACCACCACAAAGGTGCCTGTCCCCTTTGTGGTGGTTTTTGACAGGTTAGTTGAGGGCGGCTTGGGCTAGGCGGGCTTCGGCGGCCTCTTCGGTGACGCCCAGGGCCACGGCGAACTCCTCGATGGAGCGGCGCTTGGCTTCCTTGAGTACGCGCATGTAGTAGGAGCTGGGCTTTTTATCAGCTTCCTCGGCCTGGCGGATGCGGTGCATCATCGTCTTGGCCACACGGACCGTCTCGGGCGCGCCCAGCTTGAGCTGCTGCTTAAAGTGTGTCTCTTCAAGCGAGCTGTTGCGCTCGGTAAAGGTGTCGCACTCCAGCTCGTCGTAGTGGCTCAGCAGGTGCTCGGCATCCTGCTGAGAGATGGCGGCATGTAGGCGGTCGGCCTGCGCCACGGGGTACATGAGAATCGTCTGCGCATGTCCCTGCTTGGTCTCGAGCAACAACATGGGCTGCGGCGTGTCGTCCCTAAAACCGACGACGGTGCAGACTCCCTGGCCCGGATGAATGACGTGTTGACCGATTGAGAACATGCTACCTCCAACTTATACGAATTTGCGTATGTCTAGAATACCACGTTGACGTGCGCAAACCATTACTTTATGCAGGAAAAGCACACAACTCCGATAGGTAAGAGTATTCGATATTCCGAGCAGCTCATGCACATGTTTATGCATTTTCGGCAGGTGCACAATCGGCAGGCAGACCGCTATCTTTGAATGGTCCTGTGCGAGCTGTAGTCATTTTTGTGCATATGCAATATCGATTAACTTTACCCTGCGACAGTAGCTACTGCTTGTGATAGAGTGCTACAAACTCTGGCTTTTGCCCTACGAGTGACCAAGAGCTCGGGGGCTTTAACACAAGGAGGATCTATGCCCGAGAAGATTGAAGAGCTGGTACGCGCTGCGCTTGCTGCGGCCCAGGAGGCCGGCGACCTTTCCGCATTTGAACTTGACGATTGCGCTATCGAGCGACCGGCTGATACTTCTCATGGCGAGTGGACTTCCACCATGGCTCTGAAGTCCGCCAAGCTGGCTCACTGCGCCCCGCGCAAGATCGCCGAGGCCGTCGTTGCCCATATGCCCGAGGACCCCGCGATCGAGAAGGTCGAGATCGCCGGCCCCGGCTTCATCAACTTCTACCTCTCCGTCGCCGTCAAGAACGCCATCTTTGGCGAGGCCCGCGAGAAGGGTATGGACTTTGCTAAGTCCAACGTCGGCGGCGGCCTGAAGACTCAGGTCGAGTTCGTCTCCGCCAACCCCGTCGGCCCCATGCACATCGGCCACGGCCGCTGGGCTGCTCTGGGCGACTCCCTTTGCCGCGTCATGGACCACGCCGGTTACGACATCCAGCGTGAGTTCTACATCAACGACCACGGCTCTCAGATGAACACTTTCGGCAACTCCATCAGCACGCGCTACATGCAGCTCGCCGACATCATCGCCAAGCAGGGCGTTGATATCGACGAGGCTCACAAGCTGCTGATCGCCGACCGTGACGCCTTTGTTGCCGACGAGAACGACGAGCACCCCGAGACCCATCCGTATCAGGACAACTTTGCCGAGACCTTGGGCAAGGACTCTTACGGCGGCGACTACATCATCGACGAGGCCGCCGAGTTCTGGCGCACCGACGGCGACAAGTGGGTCGACGCCGATCCGCAGGAGCGTATGGAGAGCTTCCGTGAGCGCGGCTACGTGAAGATGGTCGACAACATGCGCGACCTCTGCCACGCCGTCAACTGCGACTTTGACCGTTGGTACTCCGAGCGCTCGCTGTATGTGAAGGACACCGAGGGCGAGACCGCCGGCACCTCCGCCGTCGACCGCGCTTTTGAGAAGCTCGACAAGATGGGCTACCTCTACACCAAGGACGGCGCCCTGTGGTTCCGCTCCACCGATCTGGGCGACGACAAGGACCGCGTCCTGATCAAGTCCGACGGCGAGTACACCTACTTCGCCTCCGACGTCGCCTATCACTGGGATAAGTTCCAGCGCGTCGACCACGTCATCGACATCTGGGGCGCCGACCACCACGGTTACATCGAGCGCGTCCGCTGCGTCTGCGACGCTCTGGGTTACCCCGGCAAGTTCGAGGTTCTACTGGGCCAGCTCGTCAACCTGCTGCGTAACGGCAAGCCCGTCCGTATGTCCAAGCGCAAGGGCACCATGGTGACCCTTCAGGAGCTCGTCGACGAGGTTGGCTCCGATGCCGCTCGCTACACGCTCATCTCCAAGAGCTCCAACCAGATGGTCGACTTCGACATCGAGGCCGTTAAGAAGCGCGACAACTCCAACCCGGTCTATTACGTGCAGTATGCTCACGCCCGCGTGTGCTCCATCCTGCGCCGTGCCGCCGACGTTACCGCCGAGCAGGCCGACGAGATGGGCATGAAGGCCGTTGCCGCCAAGGCCATCGGTGAGAACGTCGATTACTCGCTGCTGACCGACCCGACCGAGCTCGCCCTTTCGCGCAAGCTCAACGAGCTCACCGACCTGATCGCCAGCTGTGCTCGCGATCGCGCCCCGTTCCGTCTGACCCACTTTGCCGAGGAACTCGCCGGTGACTTCCACAGCTTCTACGCTGCCTGCCAGGTGCTGCCGAGCGAGGGCCGTCCCGTCGACCCCGAGCTTTCGCGTGCCCGTCTGGCCGCTTGCGATGCCGTCCGCGTGACGCTCGCCCTGGTGCTCACCCTCGTTGGCGTTTCCGCGCCCGAGCAGATGTAACCTGCGGGTCATTTGACCGTGTAGGTTTGGTTTAACTGGGCCCTATAAGCCCGATCTCCCACGGAGGTCGGGCTTTTTTCGCAAATGCCGACGTATTGACGAATTTGGAACTGCTGGAAATACGAAACTATGCCGGTTTACTACGATGAATTGGGAATTTCCAACCACGCCGGCTTTTCGCAAAAAAGCGCAAGGCATCTACCTGCGGTTTTTAGTTCAACATGTTTCGGAGTGGTCGCGGTTGATCGATTCGTCGTAGTAAACCGCCATAGTTTTGGCGGAGGCAGTCTGATTTGTGGGTGGTAGACCAAAGAGTGTCCCTTTTGACTAGTCGTTTAAGAACGCCCCCAATGACTAAGTTGCAGGTGGCGGCGGTTGTGTTACACTAACGCTGCGTAGTTGACGCAATCATCTCGATACAGATCAATGATGTCCGTCGTTTTGAACGGAACTAGACTGTTTAGCCGCCCTGAAGGTTTATGCAGGGAGCATGTGATCACAGGGCTTGAAAAGAAAGTTGAGCAAACACTGTGTCTGATCAACAGCAAGAAAACGAAATAACGACGACGCAAGCCGCTCCCGCTGCACCGGTTGCGTCGGACCAGGTCGCGGCGCCCGCGCAAGCCTCGGCTCCCGAGACGCCTAAGGCTGCTTCGACGCCTGCGCCTGCAACTGGTGAGGAGGCTGCTCCGGCAAAGCCCAAGCTCGCGCGCCGCACGGCCAAGCCTGCCGCTGACGGCGAGGAGGTCACCAAGCCCAAGCGCCGTACCACGCGCACGACGCGCGCCAAGCGCACCGTTGCAGCTGACTCCTCGGCGCCGATTTCCGATGAGGTCGCGCAGGCACGTGCGTTGGCGCAGATTAGCGAGGCTCAGGTGGTGCGCGCCCGCCGTCGTGCTGCCGAGCGCGAGGCCGCGGCTCTGACCGAGCTTGCAGCTCCGTCTGTGCCCGAGACGCCTGCCGCCATCGAGACCCCTGCCGCCGACCTGCCGACCGAGAAGCCGGCACCGCGCACACGCCGCCGCACGGCTGCTAAGGCCGAGCAAGTTGCGGAACAGGTAGCCCCCGAGCTCACTGAGGCTTCGGTCCGTTCCGCGGCAGGGGAGGGCACATTGCCTGTTGAGCCCGCTGCGCCTGTCGAGGCCAACGAAGTTCCCGTTGTCGATCCGGCTTTGCGCCCGCACCGTCGCGGTCGCAAGCCCAAGGCCTTTGTCGAGGCAGAGAAGGCCGCAGCAGCAGCCGCCGCCGCTCGGGATGCTGCGGCGACCGCCGAGTCTGCAACCGCTGCCGATGCACCCGTCCAGGATGCTACGACTTCCGAGGCCGCTCCCGCCGATGCCGAGCCCGCCGACGTCCGTCCCGGTCGCAGCCGTCGTACTGCTGCTAAGCGCACGTCCAAGGCCAAGGCTGCCAAGAAGGGTGCGTCCGAGGATTCTGCCGAGACGACCGCCGATGCGTCGACTGATGTCGCCAAGGCCCAGGACGTCGAACAGCCTGCGTCCGAGAAGCCCAAGCGCGGTCGTAAGAAGTCCGTTAAGGCCAAGGCGTCCGAGCAGCAGGATGTCGAAGCGCAGGTTGATTCTGGCGCCGAGGCCAATGACGCCGCCGCGGCCAATGTTGGCACCGCCGCAACCGATGGTGCCGCCCCCGCTGAGGGCGAAGACGGCACTCGTCCCAACCGTCGCCAGCACAAGCGCAACGACGAGCGCAACGAGCGTAAGGACGACCGCAACAACGACCGTCGCAACCGCCAGCGCGATCGCAAACAGCGCAACAAGGAGCGTAATGCCGCTCCCACCGAGCCCACGCTTTCGCGCGAGGAACTCGCGGCCATGAAGGTCGCTGAGCTGCGCGAGAAGGCTAAGGAGTTCGAGATCGAGACGACCGGCAAGAAGAAGGCCGAGCTCGTCGAGGAAATCTACGTCACCGCTGCGAAGGCCGAGGGCTTCCGCGACATCAAGGGCATTCTGCAGATTCGCCCGGACAGCTCCGGCATCATCCACGCCCATGGCTACATGAAGTCCAACGACGACGCCTTCGTGCCCGCCTACCTCATCCGCTCCGCGCGCCTGCGCACGGGCGACGTCATCGAGGGCTCGCTGCGTCCTTCGCGCGGCGGCGACAAGCGCGCCGGCCTCGCCAAAATCACGACCGTCAACGGTCTGGACCCCGAGCAGATTCGCAACCGTCCCAAGTTCGGCGACCTCACCCCGGTCTATCCCAACGAGCCGCTGCGCATGGAGCACGGCAAGGACTCTATTACCGGCCGCGCCATCGACATCGTGTCACCGATCGGCAAGGGCCAGCGCGGCCTGATCGTGTCCCCGCCCAAGGCCGGCAAGACCACGATCCTCAAGAAGATCTGCCAGTCTATCTCGATTAACAACCCCGAGGTGCACCTCATCTGCCTGCTCGTCGACGAGCGCCCCGAAGAGGTCACCGATATGCAGCGTTCCATCAAGGGCGAGGTTGTGGCGTCGACCTTCGATATGCCTGCCGACAACCACACCCGCGTGGCAGAGCTCGTCATCGAGCGCGCCAAGCGCATCGTAGAGCTGGGTGGCGACGTCGTGGTGGTGCTCGACTCCATCACGCGCCTCGCCCGCGCCTACAACTTGGCGGCGCCCGCCTCGGGCCGCATCCTTTCGGGCGGCGTCGATTCGGCGGCCCTATATCCGCCCAAGCGCTTCCTGGGTGCAGCCCGCAATATCGAGAACGGTGGCTCGCTTACCATCCTGGCCTCTGCCCTCATCGACACCGGTTCCAAGATGGACGAAGTCATCTTTGAGGAGTTCAAGGGCACCGGCAACATGGAGCTTAAGCTCGACCGCGACCTGGCCGACCGCCGCATCTTCCCGGCTATCGACCCCGTTGCCTCCGGTACGCGTAACGAGGACCTGTTGGTCGACGAGCAGATGCGTCCGTTTGTCTTTGGTCTGCGTCGCATTCTTGCCGGCATGAACAACACCGAGCGCGCAGCCGCATCGTTTATCAAGGGTCTTAAGGGCACCAACACCAACCAGGAGTTCCTGGTGCGTTCGGCCAAAAAACACAGCGACTACGAGCAGACGTTCTAGGTTGTCATCCACGCGCAGCGATAGTCATCAATGCGATAAAGGGTCGGGGCTTTGAGCCTCGGCCCTTTTCTATAGCGCCGCTCCGCGCTTATTTTTGACCGTAAGACCGACGAGCAGCAGGTTTCCCGTTTCAATCCGACATCGTCACTTGCAATCGACAGGACGGTTTCGCATAATAACTTTTAAGCTTCGCGACGGAAAACGCAGATGAAACGAACCATATACCGTTGCTTTGGGGCATAGCCCCGCTTCATCTTCTCTCGCGCAGCCAACTGAATGATGCGATTTGGGTGCTGGAAGATGGGGAGAGCTCATGGCTTCTTCTGATGCAACACAACGAGCAGTCCTTGCCGGACTTTCGTGCGGGATCGGCCTTGCCGCTCCCGTGGTTATGTATGCCGCGACGCTGCCGTTTTCGTCGGTGAACGAGACGGTCGTGGCGGGTGCAGTTCCCTTCGCCGTGGGCGCGGTGGCGGGCGTGGGTATCTATGCCGCCTCGCTGGGTATCTCCGAGTATCGTGCGCAGCGTGAAGAGCGTCTGTTCCAGCCCGATGCCATGGGCGGTGCCGCCAATCTCAATCAGCATCAAAGCGAGTTCAAGACCGCCTCGATTCCAGCTCAGCAGCAGGATGCGATTCCGTACGCTGCGGCTTCTGCTTCTCAGGCTCAGTCGGAGCAGTCTACCTCGGCACTCCTTTCCGGCCTGACTGGTGCGTTCCAGCGCCGTCATGTCGATGATGGTGTCCCTACCATCGCTCGAGCCGCAGATGCTATGGACGAGGCCGAGGCTTGGTCCATGATCGACAGCATGCTCGACGACGATTCGCCGGTGAGCTGCGACCCTGCACGCTCGCGCGACGTCTATCAAGTCGCCATCGACGAGCTCACCAACGGCGGGCAGACCGGCTCCTTCAATCGCGATGATATCGCCGCCGCGGCACGCGCCGTGTCGGGCTCCCAGGCCGCCCCTGCGGGCAGCACGGCGGCTTTCGTGGCACTCGTTGCCAATGCGGCGGTCAATAACGCCTACAGCGCTACCTCGGCGGACGCGAACGCTTCTGCCGATAATTCGTACGTTGATGAAGCCATGACCGCGGACGAGGAGGCTGTTGCCGCCCGCCGTGCCGCCGAAAGCTCGCTTTGGGGCGCTCCTGCCCAGCAGCAGGCGGCTGAGGCTGCGCCGTACAATGCAAACCTCGCCAGCATGCCTATCATCTCCGGTGCCGCGGGCATCGATCTCGATGACCTCGATGAGCCTGCAGCCATCACCGCATCGATTGATGCCCAAGATCGCATCGACACCGGCGACCTTCCGGACGCCTCGCTCGAGGTTGATGTCCCCATGGCCGATTACTCGGGCCACGAGGGTATGTGGGCCGCCGCCACCGCGATTCTGGATGAGATTGACGAGCCTGCTCCTGTTTCAGCCCCCGCTCCCGTCGCTGCCCCTCAGCCTGCTGCCCCCGCCTATGTCGGCCGTCACAGCGCTGTGTTCCCCGAGGATACTGCCCGTATCTCGCGTGAGAGCATCGAGCGGGCCGAGGCTATTGCCGCCGGCATTATGGAAAATCGTCGTCACGAGCGCGTCAATCAGATCCTCGAGGAAGAGATCGAGCGTCTTCAGTCCTCTACCGCCAAGCGTACGGGCCGTGCTTATCTGAGCGTTATCGAGGGCGGTACCGCCAGCTTCGCGCCGCTCCGTGCGGAGGCATAACTTCTGCATGGTTAAGATCAATCGAAAATGGGCGGTCGTAACCTGCCTGATGGCGCTCTTGATCTGGGGCAATTCGCTGGTTCCCGGCTCGGGGTCGGGCTCACTGAGCCTAACGGTCATGGAAGCTATCCGCGGTTTTCTGCACGGCGTGGGACTTCCATATGAATGGGTGACCAACTTTGTTGTTCGTAAGTGCGCGCATTTTACCGAGTATTTGGTGCTCGGCATCCTGGCAACGCACGCCTTTGATTTTGAGGGCCGACGCACCTTTGACGTGCTGCTGCCCACGGCAGTGTTCCTGCTGCTGATTCCCTCGATCGACGAGACGATTCAGCTCTTTGTGCCGGGACGCGCCGGCATGATCACTGATGTGATGATCGACTGCTGTGGAGCGGCAACGGGCGTTGTGCTCCGATATCTCTTACGGTCGCTGATGTGCGCCAAAAAGGCCGCCTAAGGACGCATTGTTTGGTCCTAGGCGGCCTTTTTTATTGGAGGGCTTATATGAGGTGTGGCGGCGTCGTTCCATAGGTCGGATTTGCCGGGTGCGCCACGCCCTGTGGGTGCGTCTGTTACTGAAGCGCCTGTGCGCCTAGGGCCAGGCAGCCCATGATGCCCTGCTTGCCCTCGAGGCTGTTGTTGACGATGTAGCTATCGATGTCGGCCATCTCGGGCGTGACGATGTAGCCGTTGAGCATCTCGGCGCACTTCTTGCGTGCGAGCGGCGCGATGGGGGTGTGGTCGGCCACGCCGCCACCGATGACGATCTTCTGCGGTGCGTAGCACAGGATGTAGGTCATGAGCGCCTGCGCAAGATAGCCGGCGAGCAGGTCCATGGCCTCCGGGTCATCGGCCATCTCTCCGGCGCTCTTGCCACCCCAGCGCTTTTTAACGCCGGGGCCGGCGATGAGGCCCTCGAGGCAGTTGTCGTGGAAGGGGCAGCCGCTGTGCTCGCCAATGGTGTCGCGCGGGTCGCGCGTGACCAGGATGTGACCGGCCTCGGGGTGCATCATGCCGTGCACGAGCTGGCCGCCCGAAAGCACGCCGGCGCCCACGCCGGTGCCGATGGTCAGATACGCCACGTCAGTGAGGCCCTGGGCGCAACCAAAGGTGACCTCGCCCAGGCAGGCGACGTTGACGTCGGTGTCGTAGCCGCAGGGAATGTCGAGCTCGTTTTGAATGGTGCCCAGCAGGTCAAAGTAGCGCCATGCCGTCTTGGGGGTCTCCAAGATCTTGCCGTACTGGGGCGAGGCGGGGTTGACTGCGGTGGGGCCAAAAGCTCCGATGCCCAGTGCGGCGATGCCCTTGTTTGCAAACCATGCGTTGACGGCCTCGACGGTCTCCTGCGGGGTCGTGGTCGCGATCTGCTCGCACTCCAGGACCATACCGTCTGCATAGCCCGTGGCGCAGACCATCTTGGTGCCGCCGGCCTCGAGCGCTCCGATAAGCTGCTGCTCTGCCATAGTGTTCCTCTCTCTATGACGAGTTGCTCTGTCACTAAAGTATAGCGCCCTAAACAATGTAAGAAAGCGCTATAAAAAGAATCCTCGCAACGCGGTGGACGGTGCGAGGCTTCTTTGGTTCCTATAGTTGTCGGGCTGTCCTTACCAGCGCGGCTTGATTTTATCTCGCAGAGACTCGAGGTTCTCAAGCGCAGCGTTGAGCGTCTCGTCTCGCTTGGCAAAGTGGAAACGAATCAGATGGTTGACGGGCTCGCGGAAGAAGCTCGAGCCCGGAACGGCGCCCACGCCCACCTTGGAGGCCAAATCCTCGCAGAAGTCGAGGTCGCTGTCATAGCCAAACTCCGAGATATCCATCATCACGTAGTAGGCGCCCTGCGGCACGTTGTGCGTAAGGCCGATGCTGTCGAGTCCCTGACAGAACAGGTCGCGCTTGGCGGTGTAGAGGTCGAGGACCTCCTGGTAATAGCTGTCGTCGAAGTTGAGGGCGGTGACGACGGCTTCCTGCAGGGGAGCGGCGGCGCCTACGGTGAGGAAGTCGTGGACCTTCTTGATGCGCTCGGTGATCTGGGCTGGGGCAATGGTGTAGCCCAGACGCCAGCCGGTGATGGAGTACGTCTTAGACAGTGAGCTGCAGCTGATGGTGCGCTCAAACATGCCGGGCAGCGTGGCCATGTACACGTGCTCGTGGGGCGCGTAGACGATGTGTTCGTAGACTTCGTCGGTGATGCAGTAGGCGTCGTGCTTTTTGCAGAGGTCGGCGATAAAGGTGAGCTCCTCGCGGGTAAAGACCTTGCCGCAGGGGTTGGACGGGTTGCACAGGACGATCGCCTTGGGATCGTTGTCGCGGAAGGCTGCCTCGAGCGTCTCGCGGTCAAAGTCGAATGTGGGCGGGTTGAGCGGCACGTAGATGGGCTCGGCGCCCGAAAGGATCGTGTCGGCGCCGTAGTTTTCGTAGAACGGCGAGAAAATGACGACCTTGTCGCCGGGGTTCGTGACCGCCATCATGGCGGCCATCATGGCCTCGGTGGAGCCGCAAGTGACTACGATATTCTCGTTGGGGTTCACCGGCATGCCCATAAAGTGCTCCTGCTTGGCGGCGAGCGCCTCGCACATGGCCTGGGAGCCCCAGGTGATGGAGTACTGGTGGTAAAGCGGCTTGGGGTCGGCGGCGATGGTGCTCAGGCTATTGAGCAGCTGCGCCGGGGGATCGAAGTCAGGGAAGCCCTGCGAGAGATTGACAGCGCCGTACTTATTGGAGATGCGTGTCATGCGGCGGATGACCGAATCGGTAAACGTTGCCGTACGGTTGGAGAGTTCTTTCATGCCGGTCCTTTCGAGCATTTGCAGTGGGGCAAGTTTACTCCTATGAAACCGGTGGGAATTGCTCGAAACGCGCTTGAAAAACTCTTTTCAAAATTCTTGAAAATTGGGGCTTGCATCGCGTGGCGTTCCTTGCAATAATAGTCGAGCGCGAAGCGCACAGGACACGGTGGGTGTAGCTCAGTTGGCTAGAGCGACGGGTTGTGGTCCCGTAGGTCGAGGGTTCGAGTCCCTTTACCCACCCCAGTTCTTGCTTCGTGTTGATATCGGGTCGTTAGCTCAGTTGGTAGAGCAGGGGACTCTTAATCCCAAGGTCCAGGGTTCGACCCCCTGACGGCCCACCACACGATATCTCCTCTAAAGTCCGCCACAACGGACTTTAGCTTTGGGTCGTTAGCTCAGTTGGTAGAGCAGGGGACTCTTAATCCCAAGGTCCAGGGTTCGACCCCCTGACGGCCCACCCAAAGATGATTAAGACGGTCAACGAAGGTTGGCCGTCTTTTTTTGTTGACCTTTCATGGGGTCGAACCCGTCGGGGCGCGGAGCTGAGGAAATGCGTGAGCATTTACCAGCGCAGCGCGCAAGGCGCGAAGCGCCGCAGCGGCCGCCTGCAAAGCAGGCTGACCCCCTGACGGCCCACCAAAGCAAGTTAAGACGGTCAACGAAAGTTGGCCGTCTTTTTTGTTGACCTCGCTTGGGGTCGAACCCGAAAGGGCACAGCCGCTTTCACAGATCGAGTCTACCCTGGGGATCAGTAAAACCGGCGCGTCTGCACGGCGAAGTACGCCTGTGCGAGCGCGATTTCTTGCTTGTTTGAATCTCCGTTTTGGGCGATTAATAGCATGCATAGCGCGTAAGCTTGTAGTCTTTAACCGCGCGAGCGGCGACACCGGCAGTTATCATTTTCGTGGTGTCACGAAAATGGGAATCAACTGGAGTTTTGTTTGTTTCGCACGAGACTTTTGCCCTCTTAACAACTTCGGCGAAGTTCTCCCATCGAGTGTATCCCATGGGTTCCATTAAATCGCGTGCGAGCCAATACTCAACGCCGTCTTCCACATTGGCGTAGCTATCAAGTTCGACACGCCACTTCTCGATATCTCTACTGTCCATATCTCCTCCTCGCTGATCTATTGTCTATGCGCGCTTTGCCCGCTCTGTACTCAGAATAAGGATACGCTGCCGTGCGGACACGAATGGGCCCCGTGCCACTTCGAGGTCACGGGGCCCATAGATATCGATTAGTTGTGCTCTGCTCTAGATAGGTGTCCAGTTTAATTCGATCGATAGTGCGAACCCAGGCTTTCGGTCCGCTTGCGCATGGCTTTGACCATCTCCGTTGCCAGCTGATTCTGCGATTGCAGGCGGGCGAGGGCTGCGATCTCGCTGTCTTTGGCATGCGGCTTGCTCAGCGCCGTTGCCTCGTCTTTCAGGCTTTCAAGCTGTTGCAGGGCCTTGGATAGACCTGCTTCGGTCCTGTTGATCATGCAATAGGTACTCATCGTGTGCTTAAGGCTGTGTGTCAGGCGTTCGGCATCTGTTGTGGCAATGCCATACTGAGGGAGGGCGATATCCATCGGAGCGGCCGCCTCGGGAGCGTCCAGCGCTGCTTGGGCTGCCGATGCGCCCGCGATGCGCCCAAACACGATGCCGTTGGCGCTTGACAAGCCGCCGATGCGGTCGGCGCCGTGCATGCCGCCTGTTGCCTCACCGCAGGCGAAGAGGCCCTCAATGCCCGTGTACGCGGTCATGTCGATCTTGATACCGCCGTTAGCGGCGTGGGCATACATCGCAACGCGCATCTCGTCAGTCGGGGCGATGCCGTGCTCGTCTTGCAGCCAGGTGGCAAAGGTCTGCACGAACTCGGGGACATTCTCTCGCGGGAAGTCGTAGTGGAGCGCCAGGCCTTCGTCACCAGCATGATCGATGGCAAGATCGATGGCGCGGGAAGCCAGGCGCGAAGTGAAGGGACCATATCCGGAGCGCTGCTCAAGCAGATCGTCCAGCTTGCCGTCGGCAATATCGACCGGTTGGTCAAATGTGACGTAGCGCCAAGTCTTCTCGTTAAAGACAAGGTTTCGCTTGGGTTCGATGAAGCCAGGCATCATCTGCATGAACTCTATATTAGTAAGGGACGCGCCGTGCGCCAGCGCGATGGCCTGTGAGGAGCTGAGTACATCGGCGGAAGTGAGGCTGCGCTCGAACAGGCCACCCGTGCCTCCGGCAGCGATGATAGTGGCCTTAGCTGCCATAGGCACGAGACGCTCGTTTGTCCGGTCGTAGAGCGTGGCGCCGACAATCTTTTCGTCCGTATCTTCAACAAGGTCGATAAGCTCGTGGCGGGGGAGCAGGCGAATGCCGAGCGACTCGATCCGGGTCGTCAGAGCGTCCTCAAGGGGCTTGCGGGTGAGGCCGCGCCACATGCGCGTCTTGTGGTCAAAGCAGGGGATAAACTGCTTTTGCTGAGCGCTCTCAGCGCTTTGCGGACGCTGGAGCTCAACGCCCAGGTCCTGCTCGAGCCATTCAATTGCCTGGGGAATGCCGTGGACGAACGTCTGGACGAGTTCAGGGTCGGCAACGCCGCCGCCGACGGCCTGGATGGTGTCGATAAGGTTCTGTTCGTCGCCTTCGTCGACGGGACCAATAAGGCCGAGGCCCCAGGTGCCCGGGAAGAAGCTCGATCCACTCATAGTCTTTCCGGCGCTTGCCACAGTGACGGTTGCACCCGTGCGTGCCGCTTCGATGGCGGCGCAAAGGCCCGCAATGCCAGATCCAATTACCAGTACGTCAGTCGATTCCATCGGATTCCTTTCTCGTCCGGCGCATTGTCGCACGGGTGATCGGCAATGGGGCCGCAAAGACTCGGCAAATCGGTAAAGGGCAAATATGGCAGGTGGGCGTCATGGACGCTCTGGCGCTCCGTCTCATCACATCTCGTATTTCGCCCCAACTGATATATCGGCATTAGCTACCCTGCGACAGCGTAAACAAAAAGAGCCGCTACCCCGAAAGGTAGCGGCTCCAAAGCTCAACTATGTGAGCATCGCGCGGGCGCGACTAGGCCTTGAGGGCCTCCTCGACGGCGACAGCGCAGGCGACGGTGGCACCGACCATGGGGTTATTGCCCATGCCGATGAGACCCATCATGTCGACGTGCGCAGGCACGGAGGAAGAACCGGCGAACTGGGCGTCGGAGTGCATGCGGCCCATGGTGTCGGTCATGCCGTAAGAGGCAGGGCCGGCGCCCATGTTGTCCGGGTGCAGGGTACGGCCAGTGCCGCCACCAGAAGCGACGGAGAAGTACTTCTTGCCAGCCTCGAGGCGCTCCTTCTTGTAGGTGCCAGCGACGGGGTGCTGGAAGCGCGTGGGGTTGGTGGAGTTACCGGTGATCGAGATGTCGACGTTCTCGTGCCACATGATGGCAACGCCCTCGCGGACGTCATCGGAACCGTAGCAGTTAACGGCAGCGCGGGGACCATCGGAGTAGGGGATGGTCTCGACGACCTTGAGCTCGCCCGTGTAGTAGTCGAACTGGGTCTTCACGTAGGTGAAGCCGTTGATGCGGGCGATGATCTGAGCGGCGTCCTTGCCCAGACCGTTGAGGATAACGCGCAGCGGCTTCTTGCGAGCCTTGTTGGCGTTCAGAGCCAGGCCGATAGCGCCCTCAGCGGCAGCGAAGGACTCGTGGCCAGCCAGGAAGGCGAAGCACTCGGTGTCGTCGGAGAGCAGCATAGCGCCCAGGTTGCCGTGGCCCAGACCGACCTTGCGGTCCTCGGCGACGGAGCCGGGAACGGTGAAGGCCTGGATGCCCTCGCCGATGATGGCGGCAGCCTCAGAAGCGGTCTTGGCGCCACGCTTGACAGCGAGAGCGCAACCGAGGGTGTAGGCCCACTCGGCGTTCTGGAAGGCGATGGACTGGGTGTTGTTGACGATCTCACGCGGGTTGAAGCCCTTGTCGGTGCAGATCTGCAGAGCTTCCTCGAGGGAGGCGATGCCGTTGTCGGCGAGGCACTTGTTGATCTTGTCAGCGCGGCGCTCGTAACCTTCGAACGTAACAGTCATAGTTATTTCCCTCCCTTTCTACTCGTGAACCGGGAACACGCTGGCGACGGAGTGAGTCTCCTCGTCGGTGCGCGGGTCGATGTACTTGGCAGCGTTCTCCCACTGACCATAGTGGCCCATAGCGCCAGCGATGGCCTCCTCGGGGGTCTTGCCGGCCTTGACGGCGTCGGTGAACTTGCCGAGGTTCAGGAACTCGAATGCGATGATCTCGTTCTTGTCGTTGAGAGCCATGCGGGTGACGTAGCCCTGAGCGAGCTCGAGGTAACGAGCGCCCTTGGCCTTGGTGCCGAACATGGTGCCGACCTGAGAGCGAAGGCCCTTGCCGAGGTCGTCGAGGGAGGCGCCCACGGGCAGGCCGCCCTCGGAGAACGCGGTCTGGCTGCGGCCGTAAACGATCTGCAGGAAGATCTCGCGCATAGCAACGTTGATGGCGTCGCAGACGAGGTCGGTGTTGAGGGCCTCGAGGATGGTCTTACCGGGAAGGATCTCGGAAGCCATGGCGGCAGAGTGGGTCATGCCCGAGCAGCCGATGGTCTCAACGAGGGCCTCCTCGATGATGCCGTCCTTGACGTTCAGCGTGAGCTTGCAGGCGCCCTGCTGAGGTGCGCACCAACCCACACCGTGCGTAAGACCGGAGATGTCGGAAATCTCCTTAGCCTGGACCCACTTGCCCTCCTCGGGGATGGGTGCGGGGCCGTGGTATGCACCCTTGGCAACGGGGCACATGTTCTCCACTTCCTGTGAGTACTGCATGCCTCTCCTCTCTATCGTGTTGGCGTCCCGTCTGGGGGTCGTGGCTGGCGATTGCCGGGCGACCCTTCGAAAGGGACATGACATGCAGCCCCTATAATACCGCGAAATGCACGGAATATTCGGCGAACGGCTCAGTTTTCGTAGCGAGAAGTCCGGAAGTTTTAATTGAAACGGTTTAACTATATGTTCTGTGGTCGCGAACTTCCGTAGAGGGGGTTCGTCTTGGGCAAGCTTTTGGTCAGCTCTTGTAAGCGTTGCAGGGGTTGACCTGTTGCAACGGTGCCGTTCGCCGCCCGTTTACTGCCTTTGGCCGCGCGAGTGTATTGTTTTGCGTGAATGTTTTGATGGCACGCTTCAATCGTGCTGTATTGGATGGCAATCAGATCCCGGCGAAGGGAGCGCCATGCAGCGCGTTTGGAGAACGGTTACCGGCTTTTACCATGTCTGTGCCCGCGGTGTGGGCAAGCAGCTCATCTTTGAGGGCGATGAAGACCGGTGGGAGTTTTTGGAGCTGATGCGCGAGTGCTGCCGCGAGGCGGGCGTGACGGTTATCGCCTGGTGCCTTATGGGCAATCACGTGCATCTGGTGCTTGCAGATTACGAGGACGCGATGAGCGCGGCGATGCACCGGCTGCTTTTGACGTACGCGCGGCGGTTCAATAAGCGCACGGGGCGCACGGGTCATCTGTTCCAGAACCGTTTTGACCGGCGCTCGCTCGATACCGACCGTTATCTAATGGCTGCCATTCGCTATGTTCACGCTAATCCGCAGGAGGCGGGTATCGCCCTGATCGAGCGTTATCCCTGGAGCAGCTTTGCCGAGTATCTGAGAGCGTATGACAACGATACGACGAGGGGATTTTCGGACCCTTCTTGTGTGCTTGAGCTCTTTGAGTCTGCCAAGGGGTTTCTGGATTATTCTCTGTCGATGCCCGATGGTTCCGATCCGGTGATTCACGATATGGATGAGACAGAGTGGGAGCGGCGTGCGTTTGCCGACAAGATGGCGAAGCGCCTGGGCGTGCCGCTCAACGAACTCAAGACCGTAGCGCCCTCGCGGCGAGATGGAATCATTTTCGCCCTGCACGATGTCGGCTACACGGTGCGCGAGATCGAACGATATACGGGAATCAGCAAGAGTACCGTCTCTCGTATCGTGCGCGCTTATGTTCGGGTGAATGCTCAGGCTGAGGGCTCGGAATAGAAAATGGCCGAACCACTCTTGTCAAGCGATTCGGCCAACAAAATTCTTAAGATTTGGGACAAATACTACTGATTATTTTGTCCCGTGAGCATGCCGTCGAGGGTGCGCCAGGCGAGCTCGGCGCATTTGACGCGGGCGGGCATGTGCGAGATGTCCTGGAGCTGGGCGGCCTCGTCCAGGTCTTCCAAGTCCTCCTCGGAGAGCTGCTCGCCGCGGATCATGGCGAGGAAGAGCTCTGCCAAGCGGCGAGCTTCCTCGACGGTCTCGCCGGTGATGAGGTCGGCCATGATGTCGGCGCTGGCCTGGCTAATGGCGCAGCCGTGGCCGGTAAAGGACGCCTCCTCGATCACGTCGTTCTCAACGCGCAGCTGCAAGGTGAGCTCGTCGCCGCAGCTGGGGTTGATGCCGTCGTGCTCGTGCGTGGGAGCATCCATCTCGTACTTATAGTCGGGGTGCGAGTTGTGCTCCATAAATGTGGTGGAGGTGTACAGATTACCCATTGAACGTGCTCCAAACGTGATGCAGGCCGGCGATGAACTTGTCGATGTCGGCCTTGTCGTTGTAGAAGGCCACGCTGGCGCGGCAGCAGGCAAGGTTCTCGACGCCCAGCCAGGTGAGCAGCGGCTGCGCGCAGTGGTGACCGGCGCGGATGCAGACGCCGTCCATGTCCATGATGCTCGCGACATCGTGCGGGTGGATGCCCTTGACATTAAAGCTCACGACACCGTGGTGGTTATCCCAATAGATTGAGCCGATGATCTGGACAAAGTCGAGCTGCATGAGCTCGCCCATCAGGTAGTGGACGAGTGCCTGCTCGCGTGCCTGGATGTTTTCGTAGCCCACCGTGTTGACGAGGTAGTCGAGGGCGGCGCCTGTGGCGAAGATGCCGGCGGCGTCCTGCGTGCCGGCCTCGAACTTCTCGGGGACGGGAGCCCAGACGGCGTCCTGCTCAGTAACCGAGTCGATCATCTCACCGCCGGTAAGCATGGGCGGCATGGCGTTGAGCAGGTCCATCTTGCCCCACAGCACGCCGATGCCCATGGGGCCCATGGCCTTGTGCGCGCTAAAGGCAAAGAAGTCGGCGCCCAGATCGGCCACATTGACTGGCATGTGCGGCAGCGACTGTGCGCCGTCGACGACCAGATAGCCGCCGTACTTGTGCACGAGCTTGCCGAGATTCTTGACCGGGTTCTCGACGCCCAGCACGTTAGAGACCTGACCCACGGCCAGGATCTTGGTCTTGGGGCCCACCTTGGCCAGAACCTCCTCGGTCGTGAGCTGGCCGGTCTTGGTGGGGTAGAGGTAGACGAGCTTGGCACCGGTCCCGCGGCAGACCTGCTGCCACGGAATCAGGTTGGAGTGGTGCTCCATGATGGTGATGACGACCTCGTCGCCCGGTTCGAGCACTGTGGGCGCAAAGCTCTTGGCGACCAGGTTGAGCGACTCGCTCGTGTTGCGGGTGAAGACAATCTCGTTGGCGTTGGGGGCGCCGATGAGGTCGGCGATCTGTTGGCGGACCTTCGCGATGGCGTCGGTGGCCTCGACGGACAGCGAGTACAGGCCGCGCAGAGGGTTGGCGTTCATGCGCTGGTAGAAGTCGCGTTCGGCGTCGAGCACACAGGCAGGGCGCTGCGCGGTGGCGGCGCTATCGAGGAAGGCGATCTCGGGGTGCTGCTGGAACAGCGGGAACTGGCCCTTGTAGGGGTTGGTCTCGATATCTACGGTGGGCCAGCCGCGCGAAGCCTCGTCGCTGGCGTCGAGCTCCATAGGCTCCGGTGCGGTACAGGTGTCACATTTAACGTGCTCGGTATCGATCATGCGAGCTCCTCCTCAAAGTTGTCGATCAGGTTGTTGCCCAGGCGGACGACGGCGGCGCGGGTGCGCTCGTCGGTGGCGGAAAGCGCAGCGTCCTCCAGCTTGGCGCGGATGAACAGGTCCTCGGCTGCGTTTTGGTCAAGGCCGCGGCAGGCGAGGTAGAACAGCTGCTCGTCGCGGACGTGGCCGATGGTGGCGCCGTGGTTGCCGGCGACGTCGTCCTCGTCGCAGAGGATGACGGGAACGGTTTTGTTGTCGACGCCCTTGTTAGCCAAGAGCACCGTCTCGCGCTCGGTGCCGGTTGCACCCTTGCAGCCGTGCACGAGGTCGATGGTGCCGCGGTAGACCTTCTTGGACGTGCCGGTCAGCACGCCGTTGGCGTCGATCTCGCACTCGGTCTTGCGACCGCGGTGGCGCAGCTCGTAGTTAAAGTCGCGCACCTGCTCGCGGGCGCCCAGGTAATCGGTATCGATGGTCACCTTGGCGGTGTCGCCCAGCAGGTCGCCGGCAAGGCCGGTGGCGCTGGCGCCGGCACCCAGGACGGTGTGCTGCACGTTGACGCGCGCGCCCTCGTCCAGGAACAGGCCGGTGTCGTCGAGTGCGATCCAGCTGTCGTCGAGTGTCTGCGTGCAGGTCACGTTGACGGTGGCGTACTCGTGGGCGCACACGCGTAGCACGGAGCCCACGACACCCTCGCCGGTAACAGGAGAGTCTAGGGCAATATGCAGGTCGAGCGTTGCCTGCGGGCGAGCGACGATGTCGATGGCGGCGATGGCCGCGGCGGCATCGACACCGCTCACACGCACGGTAACCGTGGCGTGCTGGTATGCGGGCACATCGATGACGATGCGCTTGGTAGCGTGCTCGGCCAAGTAGGCGTAGGCAGCCTCGCCCATGCCGGTTTCGAAGGCTTCAGCAGGGGAGAGCTCCTCCTCGAGCTTAATGGCACCGGCCTGGTAGACGGAGGTGGCGGGGACATCGAGCTCGGTCTCGGGCGTGATGCGGGCGCGGTCGGCGGCATCACCGGGGGCGGAGGCACGGCGCTCGGGGAAGCGCTCGGCCATGGCGTCCATGGCGGTGTCGAAGGCGTCGGCCGCGCCGGAGAACTGCTCGTCCAAGCCCTCGACCTCAACGGCCTCGGCGGGAGTGGCGGCAAGCTCGTCAGAGAGCTCGAGCTTGGTCTGGTTCATTTTCAACCAGCCCCAGGTTGCTGCGGGCATCGCGTTGACCTGCTCGAGCGTGGTAGCAGCGGCGTTGGTTTCCTGTTTCATTATCCGATCGCTCCTTCCATCTCGAGCTTGATCAGGTTGTTCATCTCGACGGCATACTCCAGCGGCAGCTCCTTGGAGACCGGGTTAGCAAAGCCGTTGACGATCATGGTGCGGGCCTCTTCCTCCGAGATGCCGCGGCTCATCAGGTAGAACACCTTGTCGTCGCCGATGCGGCCGATGGTGGCCTCGTGGCCGATGTCGACGTTCTTGGCGCGGATGTCCATGGCGGGGATGGTGTCGGAGCGGCTCTGGTCATCGAGCATGAGCGACTGGCAGCTCACGGTTGCCTTGGAACCCTCTGCCTTGGGCGTGGCCACGATAGAGCTGCGGAAGGTCTGAATGCCGCCGCTCTTGGAGATACCTTTGGTCTCGACGGTTGCCGAGGTATCGGGCGCGTTGAGCACGACCTTGCAGCCGGTATCCAGGTTCTGGCCGGCGCCGGCAAAGGTGATGCCGGTAAAGCTCGAGCGGGCGCGGCGGCCGTTGAGCACGCTCATGGGGTAGAGGTAGCCCACGTGGCTGCCGAAGGAACCGCTGATCCACTCGATATCGCCGTCCTCGTCCACGCGCGCACGCTTGGTGTTGAGGTTGTACATATTCTTGGACCAGTTCTCGATGGTCGAGTAGCGCAGATGTGCACGCTTGCCCACAAAGAGCTCGACGGCGCCGGCGTGGAGGTTGGCAACGTTGTACTTGGGCGCGGAGCAACCCTCGATAAAGTGCAGGTCGGCGTCGTCCTCGACGATGATGAGCGTGTGCTCAAACTGGCCGGCACCCTTGGCGTTAAGGCGGAAGTAGCTCTGCAGCGGAAAATCGAGCTTGGTGCCCTTGGGCACGTAGACAAACGAGCCGCCCGACCACACGGCACCGTGCAGGGCCGCAAACTTGTGGTCGGTGGGCGGGATGAGCGTCATAAACTTCTCGTGGATGAGCGGCTCCCACTGCGGGTCGTGCAGGGCCTCCTCGATGCCGGAGTAGACGATGCCCATCTTGGACGCCGTGTCCTGCATGTTGTGGTAGACCAGCTCGGAGTCGTACTGCGCACCGACGCCCGCCAGGTAGCTGCGCTCGGCCTCGGGGATACCCAGGCGCTCAAAGGTGTTCTTGATGTCGTCGGGCACCGACTCCCAGTCGTGCTTTTGGTCGGTGTTGGGCTTGACGTAGGTGACGATGTTGTCCATGTCCAGGCCCTCGATCGAGGGGCCCCACGTCGGGTCGGGAAAACGATTGAAGATCTCGAGGGACTTTAAGCGCAGATCGAGCATCCACTGTGGCTCGTCCTTCTTGGCGCTGATCTCGCGCACGATGTCGGGCGTGATGCCGGCGTCGAGGCGCTCGAATCCCTCCTCGCCGTAGGTGAAGTCGTAGAGGCTGCGGTCGATGTCCGCGACCTCGGTGCGGTTCTTGGTCATTGCGTCGCCCCTTTACGCCTGCTGCTCGGCAGCGGCGGCCTCGGCCTGGGCGCGCTGCTCGGCGGCCTCGCGCTCGAAGGTCTCAAAGCCGTTCTTGTCGATCCAGGGGATCAGCGAGGCATCGTCCTCGCGCACGATGTGGCCCTTGACCATAACGTGGACGCGGTCGACATCCAGGTGCTCCAGGATGCGCGTGTTGTGCGTGATGATGAGCATGGAGCCGTCGCAGCTCTTGCGGTAGGCGTCCATACCGTGGCTGACGGTGGACAGGGCGTCGACGTCCAGGCCGGAGTCGGTCTCGTCCAAGATGGCGAGCTTGGGCTGCAGCAGCAGAAGCTGGAGCATCTCGACCTTCTTTTTCTCGCCGCCCGAGAAGCCCACGCCCAGCTCACGGTTGAGGTAGGCGGTATCCATGTTAAGCTCGGCCGCGAGCTCCTTGACGCGACGACGGAATTCCTTGCCCTTCATCTCCAGGCCGGGGCGGCCGGCGATACTGGCGCGCAAAAAGCTCGACAGTGGCACGCCGGGGATCTCGACAGGGGCCTGGAAGCTCAGGAACAGGCCGGCGCGCGAGCGCTTGTCGGTGGTGAGCTCGGTGATGTCCTGGCCGTCAAAGACGATGCGGCCGTCGTTGACCGTGTAGACGGGGTCGCCCATGACCAGGTGGCCAAGGGTGGACTTGCCGGCGCCGTTGGGTCCCATCAACACGTGGGTCTCGCCGGCGGCGACGTTAAGGTTGACGTTGTGGAGGATGGTCTTCTCGTCCACGGAGGCGGTCAGACCTTCGATGGAAAGCAGCGGATTTGCGCTCATGCTGTCCCTCTCTGTATATGGTGTACTCATAGGTGTGCTAAACCCTAGGAATCTTCTCGGAATAAAGTTACTATGGGTTCGGCGTTAGTCAAGGGAAAACCCGACTAATCCACTCGACTTTTCTAGATGTGGGACAAAATAACCTGTTGTGTTTGTCCCACTTACTTAAGATTTGGGACAAACAAACCTGGTTATGTTGTCCAAGATGCGATGGGAGGGTAGGTATGCTCATTTCTTCTAAGGGCCGCTATGCCCTCCGACTGATGATCTATATCGCAGCGCTTGGTGACGCCGAGGGCAAGATCGCCCTGCGCGAGGTCGCCGACCGCGAGCGTATCTCGCAAAAGTATCTGGAACAGCTGGTTCGTCCGCTCATGAAGGCGGGCCTGCTTAAGAGCGTACGCGGCAAGGGCGGTGGCTACATGATGGCCAAGGACCCGGCCGAGGTTCGCGCCGGCGACATCCTACGCGCCGTCGAGGGCAGCACGGCCCCGGTGGCGTGCGATGGCATCGACAACAGCTGCGCCCGCAGCGATCTTTGCTCGACCGTCAAATTCTGGCGTGGTCTGGACGACGTGATCGAAAAGTACGTCGACGGCGTGACGTTGGCCGACCTGGCCGCCGTCCCCGAGATCAACTTCGACATTAAGCTGTAGGATTTCAAATGGCATCTCTCGACAAGGTGTACAAGCAAATCGAGGTTTTTGCTCGGGAATGTGACGCCGAGAAGGTTGTGCTGTTTGGTTCTCGTGCCCGCGGTGACAATTTGCCTAAGAGCGATATTGATATTGCTGTAGCAGGTTGCCGGGATTTCGACCGTTTCTCATATCTGATAGAGGAGCGTCTTGATACTCTTTTAGATATAGACGTCGTCAATCTGGATGAGTCCTTATCGCAGCAATTGCTCGATGAAATTGCCAGGGATGGTGTGATTCTATATGAAAAAATATGAGAACTTTGCCAGCGCCTTGGCGAATCTTGAGGATGCACCCAATCAGGATCTTAGCAATGATTTTGTTCAGAGTGGATTGATTAATAAGTTCAACCTTCAGTTTGAACTGAGCTGGAAGCTCCTTAAACGTCTGCTCGAGTATGAGGGCGCCACGCTTGCTGCATCGGGGTCTCCTCGTGCCATCTTGAAGGAAGCCTACCGATTCTACGATTTTATTGATGAGGCGGCATGGCTAGATATGCTCAGGGATCGCAATACGAACGTTCATATCTATGACAACAAGCTCGCTCAAGATTTGATTCAGCGTATCTTGAACGTCTATATCCCCGCTTTCTGTCAGTTGAGAGACGGGCTGATGGGGCGCTACGGCGATCTTCTTCTGGTGCCCGACGACCAGTTTGTTTAATTCCTTTAGATTTCGCGGAGGGTTGTTGCCGTTTACCGAGGGGTTGTTGTGCAACAACGGGCGAGCTGCAATACTTATTTTTATCTTTGCAAACTGCACTTTAACTACACCAATGCAGGGAGGATCTTATGCAGCCCAAGCATTCTGCTATTGTCGCGGGCCTGACGCTGGCGCTTTCGTTTGGCGCCGTTTCCGTGCCGGCACCCGCCGCTGCCGAGGAGCCCACGCCGGGCGTTGCCTCGGATGCCACCGATATCGATAAGGGTCTCTACACCCAGCAGTCCTTCTCGGGCGTGCTGAGGTCGGTCCAGGGCGTTTCGTTTGTTAACGTGACTCCCGAGATGAAGTACTTCACCAAATACGAGAGTCACGGCAACTATAACCAGGGCTTTTCGTACGGTGACGGTTATAACGCGCTGGGTTATTACCAGTTCGACCGTCGTTGGTCGCTCATCCCGTTTATGAAGCAGGCCTACAACTACAACCCCGAAAAATACAGCATGCTCAAGGATGCGATTGATCGCGGCAGCGAGATTTCCAACACGAGCAATGCCATGTACGAGAACGGCCAGCTCACCGAGTTGGGCCGTATTGCGCAGGAGGCTTTCCAAGGTGCTTATAACACCGACCCTGTTGAGTTCTCGGCTCTGCAGGATGCGTATGCGTACAACTCGTACTATGCGGTGACCGAGGCGTGGCTCAAGAGCGGCCTGGGCATTGATATTTCGGGCCGTGCCGATTGCGTTAAGGGCATGGTGTGGAGCATCACCAACATGTGCGGCACCGGTGGTTGCAGGGACTTCTTCCGTTGGGCAAACCTTTCTAACAGTATGACTGATCGCGAGTTTGTGACGGCGCTTTCCAACAGTGTGGTCAATAACGTGGCGACCAAGTATTCGAGCCAGCCCCAGTATCATGAGGGCTGGAAGAACCGCTACCGCAACGAGCTGAAGGACTGCTTGGTTTATATCGCCGAGGACGAGGCCGCTGCCGCTGCGACGCCCGTGCAGCCCGAGCCCACGCCGGCGCCCTCGCCGACGCCTGATTCGAATGACGACTCGAGCGACGATGCCAACGATGACAGGATGGATGCGCCCTCGACCGGTGCTGACGGTGATGGCTCTGCTGGTGGCACTACCAACAACGGCTCTACCTCGAACGGCTCCGATTCAAACGGCTCTGCTGCGGGCGATTCGTCTTCAAGCTCTGCCGGCAATACGGACAGCGACGCTTCTGGTTCGACCGGCGCTGGCACCTCTAACTCATCCACCGGCTCGAGCGATTCGTCCGTTGGCACCGGCCCTAACAACGGCTCCGGCTCTGACGCAACCCCTGGTTCCGATGCTTCCAAGGATGACTCGAATAAGGCGCCGGACGTTCCCGTTGCTTCGCCGGACAAGAAGCCTTCTTTCTCCGAGCAGCTTGGTTCTACGCTGGGCTCTTCGCTGATGGCTGGCGTCAATAACGGCTCGACCCAGAACAAGGGCAACTCTGATCAGGTTTCCACGGAAAAGATCGAAGCCGCAAAGGGCGACTCCAAGGACAAGGCTCCCGAGAAGACCAAATCCGATAAGGGTTCTAGCTCTGAGGAGAAGAGCGACAAGTCCGAACAGAAGAAGGACGAGGACGAGAGCAAGACCGAGGGCGGAAAGCAGCAGGGCGAGAACAGCGGTAAGGGCAACACCGATGACCAGGTCCAGGGGCAAAATGACTCCAAAACGGTGACCACCACGACCACGACGACTACAACTACCAAGTCTTCGGGCGGTAACATGCCCAAGACGGGCGATCTGATTGTGATGGCGAGCCTTGCCAGTGCGAGCTTGGCCACGCTGGGCGCTACGTCTATCGTAAGTGGTAAGCATAAGCTCGATCAGCAAAAGAAGGCTTCTGGGGAGGACGGCTTGGAGGAGTAATCTTCCAGATCGTTTTCTATAAGAGTTTGGGACGGGGTCCGGTGCGGCGGCATCTGGCCCCGTTTTTGTTGTGCAACGATTTGTTATGCCCCCTCGGGGGTCTGTTGCTACCGCTGCCCGAAACGTTTTCATGTCAATATTGTTGCGCTCTACCCGCTCGCTACAATGGGCATCGTGCTGCGTTAGAGGGAGAGTTTACGGTGTCTGAACAGGCGAATTATGGTGTTGCTCATGCGTTTGGCGCGCGGTTGCTCAATTATGCGGATAACGCAGCTCTGCCGGTTGAAGTGCACGACTTTTCTGATGCAATCAATTGGTGTTTACTCGTCGATAAGACTATGTTTATTGCCGATATATTGGACAGCGAAGCACCTGTTGCGCTTTGTTGTCGGCCCAAGGGTTTTGGCAAGAGCATGAATCTATCGATGCTCAAATGCTATTTGGAACGATCTGATCACCGACGGCCGGATCGAAGCCCGTTCGTCGGCACCCAGATTTGGCAGGCGGGCGGTGGTCGCTATCGTGATGAGTGCGCGTGTTACCCGGTCATCATGCTCGACTTTTCAGCTGCCGCTGCGAGGCGCGACACCGATGCTGCGGCGGCTATTCGCAGCGCTGTCGCGCACGAGTGCGCCCGATTGCTGCCGCTGCTTGACGCGCCTGATCTGTCAAGACGTGAGGTCCGTCTTATCGAGAGGGCGGCGCGTGGGGTGGCCGGCGATAAGGAGATCGATGCGGCGCTTGGCGTGCTTATTAAACTGCTTCAGACAGCTTTCGACGAGCAAGTTGTTCTTCTGATAGACGACTACGACGCAGTATGTCCAAAGCGTTTGGGCGCTAAGGACGACGGTAGCGTGGATCCCCTAGAGTCGCTCAGCCGAATGTTGTTCGACACCATTGCCGACGCCGGCGACTCGTTGCGATTGACGTGTCTTATGGGCGAGCGCCCCGGTCCTGCCGAGTTCGCGTTGTCCCAACGTGGGGTTTCCTATCGGTCGGCGACACCGCTGTCGAGCTGGTGTGATCGATGGTTCGGTTTTTCGGACGACGAAGTCCAGGTGCTGTTGGATCGCATCGGTCGCAACGGCTGTCTGGATGACGCGCGTGAGTGGCTTGAGGGCTATCTGTTTGGTGGTTTTTATTGCTCGATCCCGGAGCGCGTGGTGGACTACGCACATCGCGGTTGCGTCGCGCCCGTTCGGGCAGATCTGTATGGTTACGCCGACCGTCTGAGCGCATGCGTCGGCGACTGGAATCTTATGCGCCTGTCCGCACTGTTCGATTTGGTTGAGCCGCATGGGTTTATTGAGGCGCCAGTGCATATGCATGCCGAGAAGGTCGATGTCGCCAAGCCCGAAGATATCTGGACTGCGCTGTATCTGTCTGGATTTCTTACGACGGACATGACGGGGCATTCGGAGGACGGCGCGTGCCTTCGTTCCCTGCGTCTGCCTAACAACGAAGTGCGTCAGGCGCTCCGTCTTGTAATTCTGGAATGGTTTGAGTGCGCCGTTGAGGATGTTGGAGTTATCGACTCGTTCCATGACGGCCTGTGTCGAGGAGACGAGGACGCTGTAAAGCAAGCTTTGAGCTGTGCTATCGGCGATCTGGGCATCGATGTGGGCCAATCAGATATGCCGACAGCCTATCATCTGGCGCTTCAGGGGCTCTGCTTTGGATTGCCCGGCTATTGCAATCCCAGCTCCAAGCGAAGCGGCGTCTCGGATCGCTGGGATATCCAGGTGATTCCCACCGGTCGGGTGTTTGACGTGGCCGACACGCTCGGCATGCTCGATGAGCGACCGCTCATTACGATCAACATGATGTACGACCCTGGCGTCGATGCCCTGGGCCTGGAACTGTTGGCGGTTCAGGCACTGCTCGACATAGAGCGCGACGGCATCGATGATATCCGCGTGCCGCGCCCCGCCGTCGGGCGCATGCGTTGGGGCTTTGGTTTTGACGGTCAGCGTGTGTCCGTGGTGTGCCAACGACTGTAGCGGCGGGCGAAAGCCCTTTAGCGTTCTGCGTCCTTCAGGGGCGGCATGGGCTTCCAGTTGGGGTCCTTGACGATCTTGCGGGCGTCCTTCATGCCGCGGCGCAGCGCCGGAATGCCGGTCTTAAAGCATTTGTCGACTGCTGCCAGACGAATGAACTCCTTGCAGAAGGTCGCGGCATTGCCCAGACGGAACAGCACGGGGTGGTAGTCGCCGTAGATCTGCATGTAGCGTGCCAGATAACCGCGGTTGCGCATGATGTAGTAGCGGTTGGTGTCGCTCGTGGAGTTGAGCTGTCGTTTGCCGGCGATGTCCCAGTTAGAGACGGCGCGGGCGCGCTTGAGCACCACGTCGGCAACAACGGCGGCGGGGAAGTGTTGGCTGGCTACGTAACCGTAGCAGGCATCGTCGCCGTAGATAAAGAAGCGCGCATCGGGCAGGCCGATCTTGTCGACCACGCGGCGCGAGAACATGCCGCCCTCAAAGCACAGCTGGTTCATGGCGCGGTAGCCCTCGGGTCCCAGGTCCCACTTGGCGACAGGGTTGGGAATGCCGAGCGAAAGGATGAGTTGGTATTGCCAAAAGAAGGCGCCGCCGTCAAAGTCCAGGCGCGAACCCTGGATGACATCGTAGCGGTCGGTCCACTTGGCCAAGCGCTCGATGCCTTCGGGGATGACGAGCACGTCGTCGTCCATCACCCAGAACCACTGGGCGCCCAGGTCGTATGCGCATTTAGTGCCGGCCGAGAAGCCGCCCGCACCGCCGCCGTTTTCGAGCTGCGGGGCGTAGATGACACGGTCGGTGCCGCCCTGCGCGTCGGGCTGCTCGGTGTCGATGCCCCACAGGTTGGCCAGGCGCTCGTTGAATGCGGTGCACATGGCCTCGGTCTCGCGCGAATTCTCGTTATCGACAATCACGATGCGCCAGGGCGTTGCCGTGAGCTCGGTCATAGAGTCGAACAAGTTGGCCAGGAGTTCCTGGCGCTTGTACGTAACGACGACGATGGCGAGCTTATCGATGGGGGCGGGAAGGGTTGAAGGCATGGGGCAATATATCCTTTCACGCGCGGCGCGCGAGCGCTGCGCGGAAGCTATCGAATACGTCCTTGGGACTGTCCTATTGTAAAGGCTCGGCGCACCTTGACGGCAAGCTTTGAATAAAACGCAGGAACCTGCCACGGGCCCGCCGCATGACGTGCGGCTACTTTGCCCGCAAGAGGCTCCATAGATTATATAAACGCCCGCTGGCGCGCTGACCCTTTGATACCATGAAACGACAGGTATTTCCTAAGGAGCACATTTGTCTACTAACGCCTCTGGCAGCCCTGTTCTGTCGCTGCTTATTCCCATTTACAATGTTCAGCGCTACCTGCGCGAGTGTCTCGATTCCGCCCTGGCGCAGACGCTTAAGGATATTGAGATCATCTGCATTAACGACGGGTCGACCGACAACTCGCCGGCGATTATCCGCGAGTATATGGAGCGCGATGGGCGTGTCAAGATGATCGACAAGGCCAACAGCGGCTACGGCGACTCGATGAACCACGGTCTGGAGATGGCGCGTGGCAAGTACGTTGGCATCTTGGAGTCCGATGACTTTATGGCGCCTGACGCACTCGAAAAGCTTGTCTCGGCCGCCGATAGCAATAATGCCGACTTTGCGAAGGCGAACTTTGATTTCTACTGGTCTAAGCCCGAGGAGCGCCGTTCGCTGCACGAGATGTTTAGACCTCGGGATTGCGGTAAGCCAGTGCACCCGAGCGATACGACGCAGTTTTTTAAGCAAAAGCCGTCGATTTGGTCGGCCGTGTACCGTCGCGATTTTCTTGAGCGCAACGGCATTAAGTTCCTGCCGACTCCGGGGGCATCCTTTCAGGACACGTCATTCGCCTTTAAGGTGATCGCGTGCGCCGATAAGGCTGTTTACCTGCATGATGCCGTGTTGTCGTATCGCCAGGACAACGAGAATTCCTCGGTCAATTCTTCGGCTAAGGTCTTTTGCGTCAATACCGAGTATGCCGAGATTGAGCGTTGGATTCGAGAGGATTATGCCCGCGACCACGCAAGTGATGACGTCGCGCGCATGCTCAAGTTCAATCAACTCATTAAGTACGATTCGTACATGTGGAACTATGTGCGCCTAGCGCCTAAGTTTTATAAGGAGTTCCTGGTGCAGATGGCTAAGGAATTTCAGGCGGCCTTGGACGCGGGGGAGTTTTCGCTTGACGACCTCAAGCCGTGGAAGCGCGCGAATCTCGCTGCCATTCTCAAAGATCCTGAGGGCTGGGTTGACGAGCATCCGAGTTTTGCGACGGATGGTGCCTTGGGGCGCGCTAAGTATTACGCCTCGGTTGGAGGCCCTGGCGTGGTCGCCGCCTTCCTCATCGAATCGCTGAGGGGGTAGGTCGGCATGGGAGAGGTCTCGTGTCCTAAAGCTACCATTGTCGTCCCCGTTTATAACTCTGTGCGTTCCATTCAGCGATGCCTCGATTCGCTGTTGGCCCAGTCCGAGCGCTCGATTCAGGTTGTCTGCGTCAACGACGGTTCGACCGATGATTCGTTGGACGTGTTGCACCAGATCGCACAGGCCGACGATCGCGTGCTGGTGATTGACCAGGAAAACGCGGGCGTTTCGTGTGCTCGAAATGCCGGTATCGATGCCGCCGAGGGCGAGACCGTCTTTTTTGTGGACGCCGACGATTACATCGATGTCCAGACGGTCGAGCGCGTGCTGCATGCCATGGAGTCTGCAGATGCCGAGGCCGCCGTTTTTGGCGGCGTCTGTGAACCAGCCGATGCTGCCCCCAAACGCGTCCAGCAACTCATGAGCCCCAAAGCCGGTACCTTCGGCGCCCGTGATCCCCAACTGCTGTTCCATTCGAATGCGCAGCCCTATGCCTGCCGTGCGGCTTTTTCGCGCGAGCTGCTCAATCGCGAAGGCATTCGCTTCGCCCCCGGTTTGGCTTTGGGCGAGGACGTCGTCTTCCAATTCGCGGCTTATGCGCTTGCCCGCAAGACCGTCGTCATGCCGGACAAGTTCTACCACTACGTGATGGAGAGCGAATCGGCGACGCACGAGTTCAACAGTGCCGAGGCTCGCGCCAAAAAGCTTGACGCCCACATGAGAATGCTCGAGGAGGTCTTGGAGGACTGGGCAGCCTACGGTCTTTTGGACCTGTGTCCCGGCGAGCTGATAACTTGGTTTTTGGACCTCATTGTGTTCGACCTGGCGCGCTTGGATGCCGATGACTTCCATCGCGTGGCGGCTCGCGTCAACATGGACCTCACCACGTTTTTGGGAACGGAGTGGGCGGATATGCCTGCTAAGGGCGCCGTTCGCCGTGTTGCCCACAAGCTCGTTGCGGCGACCTCGGGCGTTTCGATGGCAGACGCCACGCTGTTCTATCTTTCGACTCGCGGTCTCAAAGCCTGCCTGGAACGCTTTCTCTAATTCCAAGCGCTGCCGCCCGCCGCAACTCGGCTGCTAAAATAACCCTGTTACACGCTATTCAACAGGAGGTTCTCTTGCAGAACTCTGATACCCCTAAAGTTTCGCTGCTTGTTCCCATCTGCAATGTTGAGCGCTACCTGCGCGAGTGCCTCGATTCCGCCGTGGCGCAGACGCTCAAGGACATCGAGATCATCTGCATCAACGACGGCTCCACCGATAGCTCGCCGGATATCATCCGCGAGTACATGGAGCGCGACCCCCGTGTAAAGATGATCGACAAAGCCAACAGCGGCTACGGCGACTCGATGAACTGCGGCCTGGAGATGGCACGCGGTGAGTACGTGGGCATTCTTGAGTCCGATGACTTTATGTTTGAGGATTCGCTCCAAAAGCTGGCCGCCAAGGCCGATGCTGAACATGCCGATGTGGTAAAGGGCGACTTTTACCTGTATTGGTCCACGCCCAGCGAGCGCCGTGAACTGTTTGGGATTATCGACGAGCATATGACGGGCGCCGCGTATCGCCCCGTCGATCGCCCGGGCATCTTCTACCGCAAACCTTCCATTTGGTCGGCTATCTATCGGCGCGAGTTCCTCAACGACAATCAGATTCGGTTCCTTCCCACGCCAGGCGCCTCGTATCAGGACGCAGGCTTTAACTTTAAGGTTTGGGCATGCGCCGAGCGTGCCGCGTTTATTGCGGACCCCATTTTGTGCTATCGCCAAGACAACGAGAAGAGCTCCGTTAATTCGCCCAACAAGGTGTTTTGCGTGTGCGACGAATATACCGAGATGCAGCGCTTTTTGGATGAACGCCCCGAGCTTAAGGCTCGGCTCCAGGGCATTTTAATGCGCATGAAGGTCGATACGTACCGCTGGAATGATGAGCGCCTGGTCGATGAGCTGCGCGAGCAGTTTTGGGAGAAGGCTTCCCTCGAGCTCAAGGCCGATTGGGATGCCGGTCGCTTTGACCTGTCGCTGTTTGATCCGCGTGGCGAGACCGATTTGCGCCTGATGGTCAAGTCGCCCCGTGCCTATATCGATTCGCGCTTTGACTTTAAGAAGCCGGGCAAGCTCAATACGTTTAAGCACTACTTTAAGATCGGCGGCCTGCCGCTGGTCTGGCGCGTGCTGACGTATCAGCGCACCTACGGTGATAATCCGCATCCCGATGACGTTCCGGTCGCACAGTAGGAGCACTTGACTATGGCTACCCCCAAGATTTCCGTTGTCGTTCCCATCTATAACGTGGAGGAGTGCCTGGCCTGGTGCCTGGACTCCCTGCTTGCGCAGGACATGCCCGATTGGGAAGGCGTGCTGGTCAACGACGGCTCGCCGGACGGTTCGCGCGATATTGCGGCTGCCTATTGCGAAAAGGACGCGCGCTTTACGCTGGTCGATAAGGAGAACGGCGGTCTGTCGAGCGCGCGTAATGCAGGCATCGCTGCGTCCACGGCGCCTATCGTTGCGTTTTTGGATTCCGACGATCGGTTTACGCCCGATGCGTGCCGTGTAATCGTCGATGCCTTTGAGCGTGAGGATTGCGACGTTTTGACCTTTGGCGCGAACCCGTATCCGTTGGAGGCGGGGTATCCGTGGCTTAACTATGTGCTGAGTCCGCACGATGTGTCGTTTGAAGGCTATAGCTCTGACCTACTGTTTAAGGAAGCGTCTCGCCCCTTTGCATGGCGCACCGCTTGTAAGCGCGCTTTTTTGCTGGCCAACGGGATTGTGTTCGATGAAACCGTTAAATATGGCGAGGACCAGGTTTTCGATTTTGCCGTGTACGGTCGCTCGCGCAAGACTGCGCTTATCTCGAACAAGCTGTACGACTATCGCGTGGCACGCAAAGGCTCGCTCATGGACACCATGCGCTATGACGACGAGACACGTTTGCTGGAGCACGTGAAGATTTACTCAGCGGTGCTGGCCGATTGGCGCCGTGATGGGCTCGATGCCCAGCATGCCGATGACCTGGCATACTTCCTGTGTGATCTGGTACTGTACGATGCGCTCAGGCTGCTGAGCTCGGGCTGCGGCAAGGTGTTTGCTGCCGTTGCTGCGGCGCTTGACGGTTCTGCCGTGGGCAGTGATGCTGCGCTCGCACAATGCGCTCCCTCTGTTGCCGCTATGGTGCGTGCGGCGCTTACCAGCAAGGCCCCCAATGCCCGTGAGTGCAAAAAGCTCATGTTCGATTACGACGTCTTGAGGTTTGGGCGCCTGGGCGCGTGCAAGCGCATGGCTGCGAACGCTCTGGGAAAGCGAGAAGTGTAGATGAGTATCAAGCGTTTGGCACTTTGCCGCAGTCAGGGCCGTCTGTTTGTGCTGCTTCGTTTTGCCGGTCAGGATGTCGCCGCGCTTATTGAGCGGGAGGGCTCTCAAGCGTTTGCCCATGCGACGACGAGCGGTTCTTGTGTGCCGTCGCTGGTGCTCCCGGTCGATCATGGCCGTGTGTTGGCGCTTTGCCCTTCCGTTTCCGATTACGAGCGCGAGCTCGCCGTCTTGGTGCTTCCGTTTTTGGATGGTTCCTCAATCGACGTCGCATTTGCGTCCGGTGGCCAAAAGCTTGGCTCCATTCGCCTTGATAGCCGTATGGCCAAGCTGGAATCCAAGATTAACTACAAAGCAAAGCCTGCACTGTGCGCGCTTATCCGCGATGCGCAGCGTGGCGAATGCTGCGGTCGCTATGAGATCGATGCCATTCGTTATTTGCCGGCAGACGCCGGCGCGGTGTGGCGCTATGAGGTTACCTGGGCGGGAGACCCCCAGTGCACACCTGAGCTCCGGATCTTCGATACGCATATGAACGCCATCGATGTTACCGTGCATGTGTTCGAATCGCAGGTCGATGTGCCGCAGCAGAACGGATACCGCGTTAATAAAACGTATCTGAGCGTTGAGATGCCTCAGGATATATGGGATTTTGTCGCGATTGCGAGCGATCCCACGGAGCAGATTCAGAGTGGTTTTTGCGCTATGGATGGTCGCCTGTACAACGGCATGGTCGACGACAGCTGGAACCGTATGAAGGATGCGCGTGCAGACGACGCAGCTTATCGGCGTTGGTTTGAGCAGCATCGCGCAAAGCCGGGCGATTTGGCGTGCCAGCGTGTCGATTCGGCGGCCTTTGCCTATAGGCCGCTCGTGAGCATTGTGGTGCCGTGCTACAAGACTGATCGGGTCTACTTGCGCGAGCTGCTGGACTCGGTGCTAGCCCAGAGCTATGACAACTGGGAACTGCTCCTTATGGATGCCTCGCCCGAATGGGATGCGGTGGCTGACCTTGCGGCGGACGCCAATGACGAGCGCGTTCGCCGCATCGAGTTGTCCGGCAACGGCGGCATTGTGGTCAACACCAACGCAGGTATCGAGCAAGCGACGGGTGACTACATCGCGTTCTTGGACCACGATGACATCCTGGAACCGGACGCATTATTCCGCTATGTTTCCGCGCTGAACAAGGCTGCCGAGGGCGAGCGTTCCCAGGTCCTGTTCTGCGACGAGGACATGTTCCAGAAAGCAGGGGAGTGGGGCCAGCCGGTCTTTAAGACGCAGCTCAACGTCGACCTGCTCTATAGCCATAACTGCGTGACGCATTTCCTGATGGTGGAGAATGCGCTCATCGATCGTATTGGCATGTCGCCAGAAGATGTCGCGGGCGCCCAGGATTACGACCTGACGCTCCGCTGCCTTGCAGCCGGCGCGCGCTTTGAGCACGTTGCGCACGTGCTGTATCACTGGCGTGTGCACCCCGGTTCCACCGCAGACGGCTCTGCCGATAGCAAGCCGTATGCCATCGAGGCCGGTCGCCTTGCGCTTCAGCGCCACTTTGACACGTCGGGTGTTCGCGGGGCGGTCGAGGAGACCGAGACGCCGTTCGTCTATCGCATGCGTTATGCGCTTCCAGAGTCTGCGCCGCTGGTGAGCATAGTGATTCCCACCAAGGACCACGTTGAGACACTCGGTGCCTGTGTGATGTCGATTGCCCAGAAAGCCACGTATGCCAATTACGAGATCGTCTTGGTGGAGAACAACAGCGAAGCCTCGGAGACGTTTGCGTATTACGAAACCCTGCCAGAGCGCGTGGCTGCAGCATCCGAAGGCAAGGGCATCGCGCGCGTTGTGTACTGGCCGGGCGAGTTCAATTACTCCAAGATCATTAACTTTGGCGTGGAGCACGCCAAGGGCGACTACCTGCTGCTGCTGAACAACGATACCGAGGTCATAAGCCCCGATTTTATCGAAGAGATGATGGGCTATCTGCAACGTCCCGATGCGGGCGTGGTGGGCGCCAAACTTTACTTTGCCGATCATCTGGTGCAGCACGCTGGTATTGTGGTTGGCGTGCGTGGCGCACTTGCCCATGCCAACCAGGACTTCTCGGCAAAGCGCGAGGGCTATCTTGCCCGCGCTGTGCGCCCCGGTAACTTCAGTGCCGTGACGGGTGCCTGCCAGATGGTGCGACGCGACGTTTTTGAGCAGGTCGGAGGCTATAACGAGGAATTCGCCGTCGGCTTTAACGACGCAGACTTTTGCCTGCGCGTATGGGAGGCAGGCTACCGTACCATCTTTACGCCCTATGCCGAGCTGTATCACTACGAGTTCACCTCGCGCGGCAGGGAAGAAGCCAACGAGGAAAAGCTGCGCCGCTGGAAACGCGAGCAGGCGCTGTTCATGCAACGCTGGCCGGAGCTCTTCTTGACAGGCGATCCGTGGTTGGGGCCGAATCTTAGCAGCGAGAGCGAGTATCTCTCGATCTAGCGCGAAGTGATTCCGAGTTGTGGTAGCGATTCAGCAATCGTGTTGAGCTCATGTTGCTGTAGGTAGGCGGGATTGAGAGCTTCTTTTCTATAGGCTAGGTAGCTGTCTCTGGTCAGCTCCCTAAGCTGTTTAGTAAAGAACTGTTCCCAACTGAAGAACTTCTCGCAGTCGATGAAATCGGCAGGATGAAGGAGCATGTCTTGCGTTTCGACATCGTTGAAGAGCCCCGATCTCAGCACAAGCCATTCAAACGATTCCGGCAAAAAGAGCTCGATCTTCTTAAATCTCCTGAGCGAATAGACATAGGGCATCTCGGGCCCAAAAGCGGCCCCATCTGCAATTACGAGCAACTTTTGGGCTGGGGAGCTCAGAACGGTTTCGTATATGTTTGATTTGCCACCGGCACTTACGCAGCGAATTTTACTTTTTGCGCACAGGACTTTAAAGAACTCGTAGCCGGCATTGCTGTCTTCGACGATGACTTCTTCTGGCTGATCTCCATCGTAGAGCTCGTCTCCGTAAATGCGGTAGGTAGAAGCGTACGTGCGTGTGTAGACAGGATATTTTGTTGTGGCCCTGTTGGTGTTTTTGAGGCCATAGATCTCATCCACGCTATAGGGGAGCTGGGGTAATTCGTCCCTCGCAACGATGACGTAGTAGTTGGAACTGTGTCGAGCTGCATGCTGGAATGCATGGCTCCTTACGAATTTTTGCGTATCGTCCACAAACACGATGCTGTTATCGATGCGGCTGAGTTGCGCTTCCCAATCGATGCCGCCGATGACGCGGCAGGGGGCTGCGCAATTAACGATTATCCCGCTTTGGGCTCCTAGGTTTTCGTATGCACGGAGACTGTCCAGCAGGGTGGTTTTGCCTGTTGCGCTTTTGCCTTGGATGATGGTGAGGTTTCGACGAATGGTGAGTTTGACTTGAACTTTATTGGTTCTTACGGTCAGCTGGTATTCCCCTCTCATGCTCGAGCCTCCCTCAGACATTTTGCCGAGATAAGGATAAGTTCATCCATGGTGTGAACAATCTGCCCGGTATTGGTGACGCGGACTGTAAAACGCCCTTTACCAAAATCCATCATATGGTAGAGGTTGATGGTGATGTCATGTTTAGAAGCGATGCGCAAAATCCAGTAGGCGCAATTATCTCCGCAGGTAGAGGCGTTGTAGAGATTTTGAGGCATAAAGAGCATCAGCAGAAGTGTTTTGGTGCCCGTTGATAATTTCTCGGGTGGAATAACTCCGAGCACCTTGGTGTCGATTGCGTTTGCGCCAAGAACCGTCCCATTGTCAATAGATTTGATGATACGCTGTGACAGTGGATCTTGCAGCCAAGAGGGAGAATAACTGTAATCAAAGAATGTTGATGTGTCATAAATCACATCGTCTCTGTCGCCGTAGTGAATGCTGAGCATTGTTCCTCCATGGTTGCTTGTTGCGACTACTTTACCATGTTGGGGTCGATTTCCCTCAGGCCGTGGATAATGGGTCATTCAGCACGTCTGTTAGAACGAACCGATGACTTTTACAGGTGTAACAACTTTCTATCCTGCGGTAATTGGCTGTCTCGATATGTTGGATTTAGCAGGTCGAAACAAACGATATTCCGCGATAAGCTTATACAAGTTTATATAAACCGATAAATCTCGATATAACTTACGATAGGAATATAAAGATGCGATTTGACATGAAACGACAGATTGAAATGCTTGAGACTCTTAAGTAGCCTCTCGTACGGGAGTTTTTTGCTAATGAAAATGACAACTCATAGGCTTCTATTTATCTTAATTACTGTAGTGACATTTCTATGGTGCTACAGTACCATCTTTACGCTTTATGCCGAGCTGTACTACTACGAGTTCACCTCGCGCGGCAGGGAAGAGGCTGACAAGGAAAAGCTTAAGCGCTGGAAACGAGAGCAAGCGCTCTTTATGCAGCGCTGGCCAGAGTTCTTTGTGGACGAGGACCCATGGCTCAATCCAAATCTCATCTCAGATAGCGAGTACTTTGCGCTTTAGATTGCTGAAATGTTTTTCGGGAGTTGGCTGTCTGTTGATATGAAAGACACTGAGAAATAGGGGGCTAACGAGCCTGTAACGGTGACGAGTCGTTAGCCCCTTGGGCTAGTCTTTTACAATAATTGATGGAACTATTAGCATAACAAAATGTTTCTCAAATTGCGACTTATTTTTTTCGAGGAATAGTAGTCTTCAACGCTACCAAGCAGCTCAGTGATTAGGTCACAAATGGGTAATTCGATAATTGGATTTTCAGCGGCTATATTAATCGCTAAAGCCCTTCCGTCTCCAAAGTCTGAATTTATTAGCTGGAAGTTGACTTCGCGCCCAGATTTCAAATTTAGATCCAAATTTCCGCTGTGAACAATTGAGCAACGTATTTTATAGATGAACCTTCCGAAATCATTTCCGTTTAGCATACTTTGGTCATGAATAAAAGCTGAAGTGTCAACAAATTGGTTGATCCAACGGCTGTACCGAACTCCTACTGTTTTTTCGTTTGGATATTCGACTTGAGCGCAGACGTCTGGCAGCGTGAGAGAAAAACATAGAGCTGAATAATAAGCTTTAGCATTTAGCGCTCTGCGTGCATCTTCAATGTACTCCAGCATAACGAACTCCTATAATTGCCAAAGCTATTTATTTAATTCAATTATAACGAATACTTGTCTACCATTTGGTATGGACGCATATAGCATCTCGTACAGCTAATAGCTATTAGCTATTAACGGCTATTAGCGTATAACAAATAATATGTTCCATATATTGCGGTTTCCTCGAAACCCTCTATTAATCATTCAGTTAAACGTAATAAGTCTTTTGGAAAACCAAATTAGTCGATTGTATAATTCGGTTTAGATGGAACGGAGGTAAAATGGGAATTCTCGAGAATATAGATGCTCTGCTGGTTAAGTTCGGTATCACTCAGGAGACTCTGGCGAGGATTGCCGGAGTCGCTTCCTCTTCGGTGAATGGCCGGAGAAACGGAGCGGTGCCAAGAGGGAACGCTATTGAGCGGATGTGCGAATCGTAGAAGATTTCGAGGGACGACATTATGTCTGACGAGTATGGCTTTGCCGCAAAGGAGTACGGGGGTTACGCCATGCCCCCCCGGCGCCATGCTTTCCTCTGAGTCCCGTTCCGTCTACGCGCCACTGTTCAGGCGCGTCCATGCGGGTGATGTCTGCGAACCCGATATCATCGATGACCGTATTCTCATACCCTGAGAGGTGCGCGGGCTCACCCACGCGGCACTTCCTGAAGGTCGAGGGCGGCTGCATGAGCCGGGTCTACCCGAAGGGTGCCACATTTTCATAGATTCCGCTCAGCATCCGCTCAATGGTTCGGTGGCGGTGGTCTCTATTGACGGTGCGGACTACATGATGCGCCGCCTGTACAATACGGGGCGTACGGTCGTGCTGCCCCCGGATTCGTGGGACGATTGTTACGAGGATATCGTCATGACGAGGGAGGACGAGCACGCGGTGAAATATGTCGGTACCGTGGTCTGGTTTCAGCCAGCCGAGGAGATGAAGTAGGGAATATGCCGGGAAAGACCAAAGGAAAACAAAAGCGAGATTTTGGCATTGACTCAATTGAGGTTGAGAAGTTTCGCAATTTCAAGCCGATGACCATAAACCTAGGTCGGTACATCACGGTGGTTTCGGGTCAGAATGGGACGGGGAAGTCAACGCTGCTCGGAATGCTTGGACAGCCATTTGGATTGGTCGATAAGAAGGACGTCTTCGGGCGCAGCATGCGTGCGAAGTTTACGGACATGTTTAAACTGTCGCCAGAGCATGACGCGCCGGGGGAGCATATCTATTATGTGAACCTTCGCGACCAAGATTTATATCAGAGCGGTCCGCACGTACAGGTCAAGTCATACAAGAGAGATGGCTACAAGCTGCCGATTCGCCTCGTTACCGGTGCGAGGCGCGGAAAAGGAGACGGCAATATCGATTATCCCGTCATCTACTTGGGCTTGCGTAGAACTTATCCGGTGGGTGAGATACCGAACGCGGCCTCGACGGCACCGTTGCTCACCGTAAAAGAGGTGAAACAGCTCAACAAGTGGTATAACGCGGTCTTCCTTTCGTGGCGCCAAGACGATTTGGAGCCAGTCAAGTTGACGGCATCAACGGCCAAGAAGGCGACGATACTTGTCAACACTAAAAGCTATGATTATCTGGCAAACTCGGCTGGTCAGGACAATCTGGGCCAGATCTTGGCCGCGCTTCTTTCGTTCGGTAGGGTGAAGGATGAGCTTGGAGACGCGTACCGCGGCGGCCTGCTCCTTATCGACGAGCTCGATGCGACTCTGTTCCCCGCATCTCAGGAGGCTCTGTTCAGTTTGCTGCTTTCGGCTGCGATTGACCTTGAGATCCAAGTGGTGTTCACAACGCACTCATTCCAACTAATCGAGCAGGCTATTGCCAAACGTGGGAAATCGAATGATGTTCAAGTCGCCTACCTTAGGAGAAGGGACGATGGAATTGAGCTCGTCGATAGCCCTGATATGATTGATGTTCTTGCCGATTTGACCGTTAAGATGCCCGATAGGCCCAAGAAGACCAAGGTCGAAGTTCTGTGTGAGGACGATGAAGCTAAATGGTTTCTCAAAATGATCCTTCCACGAGCGGTCTATTCGAAATGCAACGTGATATCCGCTGGGCTTGGGTGCGGTGAACTTGGTGAGCTGTCCATTCGCGAAATTCCGTCTTTGTCCAATAGCCTGTTCGTTGTTGACGGAGATGCAGTAAAAAACGCTTGCGCTAAGGTAAAGAATAGCCCGCGCTTATGCATTCTGCCAACTGGAGTAAAGAATCCAGAAACGGCAATCTACGACACTTTGGCCGAGTTGCCGGACAATGGCGAGTTTTGGACTTCGATGGAATTGGGCTTCCATTACAGCAGGCAGATGTTCATCCGATCGTATGAAGAGTCCCATGGGGCGTACTTCCCGGATGACAAGGCAAAAAGAAGGGCCGATAAAAGTTGGTTCAAATCGGAAAAGTCGAGGGGCGGGCTAGGCGAGAACGGCAAAGAGGCGTTCAGGCAATGGAAGTCCATGAATCAAGAGGAATGCGATAGATTTGTATCTGCCTTTTCTGATAAAGTCGAGCGGACAATTAGAAGGGTCGAGGCTATGGTCAAGATGGGCAAGAGCCTGTAGCATCTTGCAGTTGACGACGAGGAGGTGCGCCCATGCCCATTACGTACACGCCTATCAGATACCCCGGTGGTAAGTCGAAGATATATCCGCTGATAGACTCTATCATTGAGGAGAACGGCCTCGAGTGCTGCACCTACGCTGAGGCCTACTGCGGTGGAGCGGGCCTGGCCATAAAGCTGTTGTTGCTTGGGCGTGTCTCCAGGGTTGTGCTCAACGACATCGATCCGGCGGTGTACAGCATGTGGGACGCGGTGGTAAACCGCCCGGACGAGCTTTGCTCCTTCGTAGAGGACGTTGAACTCACCATCGATGAGTGGAAATCGCAGCGTGAGGTGTATGCGTCCAGCAACGCCCCGTCGCTGGAGTTGGGGAAAGCGGCGTTTTACCTGAACCGCACGAACAGGTCCGGCATCCTGCGCGGTGGCCCAATCGGCGGTATGTCGCAATCCGGCAAGTACGGGCTCGACGCGCGCTTCAACCGCGATATGTTGTGCCGTAAAATCAGGTCCATCGCCGCGAGGTCCGATGCGATTGAGCTGCACAACATGGACGCCTGCTGCTTCATCGATTCTGTACTCCCAGGTATTGACAGGTTGTTCGCCAACTTCGACCCGCCGTACGTGGTCAAGGGGCCGGGGCTCTACGAGAACTCGTATACCGAGGACGACCACAGGGAGGTCGCGAAGAAGATAACCGAATGTGAGTTCCCATGGATCGTCACGTATGACGACGCGCCGCTGATATCGGAGCTGTATAGTGGGTTCGACCGCTACCGCATCAGGATCGGGTACAGCGCAGCGAGCGCTAAGAAGGGGACCGAGGTGCTGATAGCTGGGAGGGGTATAGAGGTGCCGATCGGCATCGAGAAGTACTGACCCAGACAAATTAGGCTCCGCGCATACGGACGGCAACCCTGTGCGAGGGCGCGCGAATCGCCATCAGGATAGATCGGAGTGCAAGGGGACGTACACCATGGTGCTTTGATAGCTTAAGAGCGGAAAGCTGATCTGCGATATCATGGTCGCTGTCAGGTGCGACGGGTTAGTGACAGGCGTGTTGAGACGTGCCGGGTCAAGGGATAAGCTAGCAAGCGGAAACCTGCCTGTCCATGGAGTGGGGGCGACTGCGCGGCTGCGACAACTTCGCGGAATTCGTTGATGAGGCCTATTGACCCAGATGGCGGGCCCGTGCGCGAACATGAGGCGGGGTTACGGGTGCGACCTGAGGCCACGCATCCTGTCCACGCTGGCCAACATGGAAATCGAGCAGATATACAACTAAACATATATCTCGTGGTCTCGGCTTGCTCCGAGCAAGACGCTGTCCTCGTGTGTCGGGCTATGCCGGAGAGATGGGCGTGCTGCCCGTTAACCCCCCCCCGTTTCGCTACACGTATCGGTGTCGTCTGCTTACCACTTTCGCCGAGCGAATTCGCCTGCTGGGGCACCAGCACGAGCTGCTGCCCGCTTCCTTCACCGAGCGCATATACGGCTCGGCTCTGTGGGGATCCGCATAAGGGCGAGGTGCTGGCCCTTATGCTCTGAGGACGTCGATCTCGGGCGGCGAGAGCTCACGGTGAGGGTCCCCTACGTGCCTCATGAGTTTTCCGTACGAACTTCCGGACGCCTTCGGTTTGGACATGCCGGACTCCCTCCATCGTGGACCAGGGGATATCGGCTCCTTTGGGGTTGCCTACCTGGATTTGCGTCTCACGACTTTGCGCAACGCGTTGCACCGAGTCGTGAGACTATTGCAATGAAAATGAGAATTAAGGGTCGTGCAATTTAAACGGAACGTTACGAATGGAGGGTTGAATTATATTTAATCTGACAGTCTAGGAAACGGGTGATGGATTCGCTATGTCGAGCTGCAGAAACGCGCCTCGGCGAGGAGTAGATGGCGAACCACCCTTGCCGTCTCGGGCATCTCTCGGAGTCCCGCTTGACCCTGAACAGGTACACGAACCAGTTGAGGTACGGCTGGAGGTTCGACATCGACATGCCCGTGAACCTCCAGAGGTATCGCCTGAGCCAGGAGCAGAGGTTGTTCACCATGGCCATCCGCTCCAGGTAGACCGGGTCGTTGACGTCGGCCCTGTGCGCCTTCTCGGCGCAGCCCGACTCGCGGATCAGCGCGCCGTGCGCCCTCTCCCTGTCGTGGACGCCCAGGCCCCCCTCGGCGATATGCCCGCCGAACGCTGTCAGTACCCTGGCCGAGCTGGGCTTTCCGCGGCCGTCCAGCGGGGAAGCCCCTCGCGGGTCGTCTCCTCGCTCGTCAAGCCGTCGTGCCTCATCGTGGACGAGGTGGGAAGATGCGTCTACGACAGGCCGTGCACCGACCTGTTCTTCGACGTCGTCGACAGGCGCTACGAGAAGGAGGGGGCCGAACGCGATGGTCCTCACGAGCAACATCGCACCGAGCGGGTGGGACGAGTTCTTCACGGGCGACGACACGCCCCTCTGCGCCCTCGACAGGCTGTTCGACAAGGCGTCGGTGTTCGTGATGCGGGGCCCGAGCTACCGCGGCAGGGAGCTCGACACCTACTCGGTGGAGGCGGTCCCCCAGGCGGTGAAGGTGAGGGGGATCCAGCCCGAGGGGATGTAGGAAAGCGATAGGAAAGTCATAGATGCGGGCGTGTTGGCTAAAATGGGTCGGCCGAGATTGGTCAATCTCGGCCGACTATATTTGGCTAAATTATTCCGACGTTAACAACGGGCCGGCGTACCGGTCGCGCGAATTCAACACGCTGCTCGAGGGCCGGAGTACAAGGCACAAGTACACCAGGCCCTTGAGCCCCTGGCAGAACGGAAAGTTCGTACGCATGAACCGGACGCTCGCGCAGGAGCGGCAGTACGCTCGCGCCTGGGAGAGTGAGGAGTCCAGGGCCGAGGCCCTGGATTCCTTCATCGAGCATTACAATTGGGACCGTCCTCACAGCGCATGCGGGGCTTGCCCCCGATGTCACGCATCGTCGGCGTAAACAACGTCTTGGCACGTAACAACTTGCCGCTATTTCGGGTGCTCAAGTTTCTGAAGCAATTCAGCTGAGGACGATTAGGATTTCGACGTTTTATAGGCCTACCCACTGCCTGATGGGTGGATAGCTCAGCGCGACGGCTGTTAGCATTATGAGGATGAGAATTGCCTCGGTTGCAACGAGGCAATTTCTCGGCCATCTGCCCAGTTCGATTTTCCGAAGGCTGAAGGACATCTTCCAGATGAATACAAGTAAGATGCATATCGTGTTGATGAGGACGAATCCGACCAGGGCTGTTTGGAATACGAGCGCTCTGATGCCGCTGTCAATTCCGAGGGCGCTCAGGGTTGATGTGGAGAATCCGACCCCTCCGTTGAATGCGAGCACGACTGCAGCGAAAACGCCAAGAACCGCGATGTACTCCATCCTTGTTTTCTCGAGTCGTTCGGTGAATTCACGGTCTACTTCGATTCTTTCTCTCTTGGCTTCCGCAACCGCTTCTTGGAATTCTCGCATGGCCTGTTGCTGGTTGATGTAGTGGCCCAGTCTCGTTTTCTCAAGGTCAATGTGGTCAGCAAGCTTTAGGACACTCCTTGCTTGTGCGTTCTGTCCATTGACGACCATGTGTTCGTGAATAATTCGAATATTCTCCGCAAGGCAGTTGACGGAGTACGGTACGCCGTCGTCTAGCTCCCCGTTGGATTGATCCATCTCGCTAAAGATGATGTCGCAAACGTCGGCGTACCTGTGTCGATATGGCTCCCGTCCTCCGTACAGGCTTGCGAAAAAGTCGGAGGCCCTGTCGATGTCATCTGTTGATAGTGCCGACTTGTTGTCTACGCTGGCGAGCGATTTGAGCATGAGTCGTAACGCTTCGCGCTTTCTGGAATCGTCATCGTTTTTTGCTATTACTGGAACATCCAGCGGGGTCTTTGTCAACTTCTTGATGCCGGCGGAGAGCGTCTCTAGAACTCCGCTGAAGCTCTCGAGCGCCGTCTCGTATGCTTGGTTATCCATCCTAGCGCCTCACGTTTGCACCGAGTGCGCACTGCATTATCAACTTGTTGGGGATAATGCCCTTGTGTTTGCCATCGAGATTGTATACGGTGTCCCATGGTGACCCTTCTGCATGGGACACCCTTACGAGATCCCATGGGGACTTTTTGGCGAGTGTGTCAATACCAGCGTCCAGAAACGGCTTGGTTCGGTCATCGATGGCGATATTGAATTCGCGCCTTATCGGGTAGCCTCCGCAGTCAGCGAATTTGACATAGACGTCCCTGATTACTGGTCCATAAGGCCATGCCTCGAATTGATCGGAGAACAGTAGGTGGCCAGTCTTGCTCGTGAAGACAATCTGTAAAAAGTAGAGTATTTTTTGGAGCTGTAGGTTGCTTATGGGCCTGTTGGACTTGTACTGCCTGTTGACGGCGTACTTGGCGATGTCCATCGCGCTGTATTTCAATTCGTCCCGGTTTTCCATGTTTCCTCCTTCGTTAAATCATAACGGTGCCCATGGTCGTAGGCAAGATTTTTGCACGTCGCGCGGACAGCGTGGGGACATCGCCTTGGTGACCCCTCGCGTGACGTAGCTCTGCCGCCGTGACGCCGTGCATGGTGGTGCGAAATCGCTTCGGGCGTGTGGCGTCGCATCCATGAGCTCCTCCGTTGTGACCTCGTTCTAGTGAATCTGAATCTACCAAAGAACCTTTGTTAGTTCTATTTCTGTTCAGGATGATGCCCCTGATGGGGGATCGGAGGACGGGGCGGGAATGGGTACGCTATCGTCTAAATGCTCATTCGAGTTCAAGTGGAAGGTGGTGGGTGGGCGGAGGGCGCGTCCGCGCCGGGCTCGACCGTGAACGCGTATCGGGGTGCTACCAGTGATTGCGTTCTTGGCGTCCCGAGGTTTCGTTTGGTTCCTGGCTGAGTAGTTATTCTCGTTGCACTCCTTTCCTTGGTAAATCTAGTCTTGCCGCAATGGATTACGTATTCCTCTGTACGTTGCGGGTGTTGATAATTTCTGACTCCTGATGTTAGCCTCCTATTAAATTTGTTATTAAGCAGATACGTTGTCTGCGTCAATGCGCATTCGCTAAAATTCACTTTTGATTAACTTTGGTTTGTTACGAGAATTTGGAATAGCTATGGGTCAGTTTAAAAGGGTGTTCGTCTTTATCATTGCGATGGCCGTGTCATTAGTTATTGTCGCGACACCGTCTTTTGCTGACGAATCTTCGAGAGTTCTTGTTGAAAATTCTTGGCGCTTTCAAGATGGTCAGTCAATTACTCTTGAAGAAGACTCCGAAGATGCTGGAATTTCAGCGTATTCGCTCAGCAGGCTACCTGACGGTGTCACTGCTCAGGGTATCGATGTGAGCGAGCACCAGGGCAATATCAATTGGGATGCCGTTAAGGCGAGCGGTGTTGATTTTGCGATTCTTCGAGTTGGCTTTGGTGCGCCGTCTTTCGGGGGAAGAACTGATTATCAGTTCCAGCGTAATATCTCTGAGTGTGAGCGCTTGGGGATTCCGTACGGTATCTATCTTTACTCGTATGCGTGGGATGATGGACAGGCGGCAGATGAAGCGGCATTCGTTATTAGCAACATTGCGGGCCACAGCCCACAACTGCCTATCTACTACGATCTTGAGGATAATTCGATTATTGCTGACGGTCGCCAAGGAGGTATCGCCTCAAGGGCTTCAGTTTTTTGCAATCGGATTATAAATGCTGGCTATAAGGTTGGCATTTATGCCAACTTAAATTGGTTTAACAATATCCTGACCGACCCCGTGTTTAATTCGCCGTCATGGGACCATTGGATCGCACAATATAATTATCAGTGTGATTACGCGGGCAAGTACAGTTTTTGGCAGTATGCGAGTGATGGTAGCGTTGATGGAATCAGCGGTTCCGTCGATATGAACTATGCCTACATCACAATCGAATCGAATGAGGATAAATGGGCTCGCGCCGACGAGCTCGCCGCCGCCCATTCCTCCGACCTTCCCGACGGGACC